>CAKNMY010000059.1 GCA_930989745.1 uncultured Lachnospiraceae bacterium
AAGGATATAAGTGGTTGTTCCCTTATCTTTGGTGAGGACTTTCCCCTTTATTGATGGTATCTGAACAGTGAAATTATAGTACAATCGGGCACCTCCGTTTTAGTGTAACCGTTACACTAAAATTATATCACCGGATAGAGTGCTTGGCAAGCAAAAAAGCACAGAAAACTGGGTTTTTCTCGGATTTTCCTCAACCGCAGATGCGATTTAGTGGAACTCGTTTGCAAAGTTCACAGATATCCTCAAGCCTGCCCTCCTCAACAAAACTTCTGCTGCTTCTGCCTGCCATGGCGCAATTGTCAATCTTCACATTTGCAAGCTCATAGATCATTTCCTGCTCAAACGGACAGTCGGCTCGATGGTATGTCCGGACGGCTTCCTTTCCCCGAAACTGCGCAGCCAGCTTCTCACCCCATCCTGTCTGCGGGCGCTGTTCCTGTGCGTAGCACTGCATCGTGGAATCTCCGGCAAGATAAATAACCGGCTTGCGCTTCATCTGCGGCATTACATCCTCAAACGCCATATCTGAAGCATAGTAAAAACTTGGATAGACCGGCTGATTATAACAATTGTTCTGCCATGCCACACCGCATCGATACTGGGTATCGTGAAGCATCGTGAACAGTTTGTGATCTGTCACCTCAGTATTCATATAAATTCTGATCGCCGAGTCATCTGCAGTCCGAAGCAGAATCTCCTCCCGAAAATCCCCGAACACATCCGCTACCAGACAGGGATTCCCTTTGGTACCGTTATTAGTCTCGGTAAATTCCGGCTCCAGCATCACACCGTGTGTCAGGTCGCTGATCCTGCCTATGGGATGCTGATTCAGATAGTCTCTCCCATCCACAATCTGCGTTGAAAGGTCCGCGGCCCAGCGGATGTTGGCGTCCGTTCCCGGTGTATCCGCATTCAGGCGGTTTCCACGGCAGTCATACACCTCGTTGACCCAACACTGCAGCCCGCGCTGTCCAGGCACGATATCACCGATCATACAGCGACCGAGATCTGTGTCCGCGAACTGCCCGAATATTACTTCTCCGTTCTCGGCTTTTCGAAGCGCGTAGCCGTACGGTACCTGTTGGGCCCCCTCAAAAACATTGAAAATCTCCATGCCGGGCCTGTCCGGATCAATATCAGCCACATGCATGGCGTCCCCGTGTCCCAATTTGACCAGCCCTCCCGTATGGGGATGGACATCGTAACTGCTGTACAACAGAGAACCGTCATGGTCAATGCACGCCGCCCCGTAGATGATCTCCATCTTTCCATCTCCGTCCACGTCCGCAGCAGAGAGACTGTGATTCCCCTGCCCGGCAAGTTTTCCGAACACCGGATCTGCCCCTTCTCGGCCATGAGGTTCACTGCAAAACGGATTTTCCATAGGTACAAAACCGGAATCCACCCTGAAATATTCACGGAAACTGTCTTCAAAGAAATCGTATGCCGCAACTGCTGTTCTCGTATAGTATCCGCGGCAGATAATCAGATACGGCCTCTCTCCGTCCAGATATGCCACCCCCGAGAGAAAGCGATCCACGCGATTGCACGGCTCAATGCGGTTCATCGCGTAGTCTCCCCATATTAACCCGTCGTCCACGCGCGGAAACGGAAAGCGTATCGTCTCCAGCTCCGAGCCGTCCCCTGCAAACATCGTCAGGTATTCTGGCCCGCTGTAAATGAACCCCTCAAATTTTCTCAGCTCATTCTTTGGACTGCGGGCCGGCGCGTATACATCAAGGAAGTAATCCGTAAGTGACTTTGCGTCCTCACCGCTCAGCGGGTAGGCGTATTTCTTCTCTATTCCAAAACACTCCTCCAGCGTCTTCGGCCAATGGCCGCTTTTTACCTCCGGATGCTCCTGCCAGTTCATAAACATCTTTGTCAGATGTTTCTCATAGTCCAGGGCTGAGCAGACATAGGAATCACTGTGGCTGTATCCCGCCTCGCGATCCTCCTGCGGCATCGTAATATAGCTTTCCCTGGCAACGCTTCCGTCTCCATGATAAATAGTCATTTTCGTGCCTGGCGCTGTCTTAACACACATCTCCGCTTTTCCGTCACCGTTAAAATCGAAGACCATAAACTGGGTATAGTGTGCTCCCGCACGGATATTTTCTCCCATATCCAGCCTCCACAGGAGCGTTCCGTCCAGCTTATAGCAGTCAATAAGACATCTTCCCGTATACCCCTTAATAGACACGTCATGTGAATTGTCCGGATCCCATTTCACCAGATATTCCAACTCCCCGTCACCATCCACATCACCAACGCTCATATCGTTTGCATGATAGACAAATGTTTCTCCCGCAGGCGTCACGCCTCCCTCCGGGCGTGTCAGTGGGATATCCAGGTATGGGCGGTCCCATGCGCTTACCGAAGAGCTGGATTCCCCCCGCACGCTGTTATTCACAGGTACTACCCGGTAAACAGAATCCGCCTGTCCCTCCCGATCCAGATAGTTCGTGCTGTCGGTCACGAGCGCGATCTGCTCCTCTCCGCGATAAACCGCAAAGTCTGTGCCGGTAAGTCCGGTCTCAGACCACCCGCTCACTTCATTCTTAAACAGCCGCCAGCTCAGAAACACGCCGTCTTTCACTTTCACAGCCACAAGTCCTCGTTTCAGATGCTCCAGCTGCTCATCTTTGACTTTTCCCACCGGCGTCTCAACTGTTTGATACGCCTCACTCTCAACACCTCCTGCAGTGGGAATTATCCGCAGATACTGTGGGATATGTGTGGATCTTTTCATGGTAAATTCCGTCTTTTTTGTCTCGCCGATGCACACAAAACGCGTGGCGTCATGGTTTCTGTCTGCCCAGTAGATGCGGTAAGTCTCCGCTTCAGATGCTTTTTCCCACTGAACGGTCACATGCTCCGCCCCACAGGAAGTTATCCAGATCTTCTCCTGTCTCATATTTTCCTCCTCATGCTTTTCTGTGTAAAGACTGCGGCGCTTCCTGCAGAAGCCTGTCCGCCTCCTCAAAATCTTCCGGCAAATCCTTCCGGATAAACTCCAGCGCCATAATTACATTCAGACACCACTGTGCGGTAAAGTTCGTGGATATCCACGGGATTTCCTTCAAACGCTCCTGTCCGGCACATCCTTTCAGCTCCTGCCAGGCAAATCCGCTGTAATCTCCCGGTTCCGCCAGCGTCCGAAGCAGGATCGACCAGGTGGTCTTCGCCAGCGCGCGGTCTCCGTAATATGACGAACCGTAAGCTGCCATTGCCGCTGCCATAAATGGAAGAGAAAATTCGCGGTCCGCAAGAATACCGTTCGACCGCTTAAGCTGTTCTTCTCTCGGAAGATAATAAAACCTTCCATACTCTGCCAGCATTTCCTTAAATTTCTCATCCTTCAAAAGCTCTGAGAGTTCCAGCCAGATTTGAGGTGCTCCCATACAGATCTGCAGGTGTGTACCTCCGGAAGTGCGCTCTCCAATATAGCGAAGATGGGAAGTCGCAGGATCAAACTCCATGTCGGGTCCAGATATCAGCCGGAGAGGCATCCTCGCGATATCCTCAATGCCTGTCTCAATCTTCCGGCGGTATTCCTCATCCCGATGCCGTTCCCAGCGAGTCATCCAGTTTGCGCAAAGAGAAGACCAGTCGGGCCCGCTTCGAGCATGTGTCGGATAGACCATATCTGCTCTGTCATAAAACTCTTCCAGCGGGTCCTTCTTCAGAAATGTCTCCTGCACATCCTTCATCTCGTCGAAAATATCACCCAGCCGGTAATCCCCTGTCAGGTAATAGTACACGCGGTGATGACCCGTCATCGCTATTCTCGCTTCTTTGCATGGGCAGCCCCAGTGACGCACATTATGCCGGGATCCCATTCCCTTCAAGGGACCGAAATGATAGACATCGACCTCTGAAGTGTGCCGCGTCAGCGCTTCCGCCATAGAGAATACATCCTCTCTGCCTGTGCGCAGGAAATACAGCCACAGCCAAAGCGTGGGAACCAGCTCGGTATTGTCCCAGGCATAACCGCCCATATCGTACTTCCAGCAATGGCGCGCGGCATCGTAGGTGTGCATCACATCGCCATAATTATATAAACCGTACCATCCTCGCTGCTCCACTTCCTGCTGATAGAATGAAAATGCTCTGTCAAGCTGCTCCTCTAACCATCTCTCCATCTGCGTGTCTCTGGCCGGAAGACTCCAGCGCCCGAAGGCGTGCAGGCGGTGATAGTATTCCGGCATCCCCACATACACCGCAGGATAGCTGACGGAGTTCCCAAAAGCCTCAAGTTCCTGATCAGAAGGCATGAAATCACCGGAAAGCTCCACAGATGCTTCGCAGGTGACGCCGATCCCGTACGGATCTGCCCCAAATTTGTCATAACCTTCGTAGTATGCCTGGTTATATCCTCTGTCCGCATAATGGCGGTAATCCATAGCGCCGGCTTTCGGCGAATAAAACCACAGCGTGACTTCCCCCAGTTCCCCGGCTATACCCGTGACAGAAAATCCAGCAGGTGCCTTTTCGCGAAATTTTCTAATTGCAAAGAGCATACATCCCTCCCCGGAAGATACTGCCCCCCAGCCGGGCGCACGGCTTCCCTCAATACATGGTATCCGGCAGACATCCGCTGCAGCCGTCTTCTTCTCCGCAATAAAATGCCAGGGATTATCCTGATGCAATTCGTAGGAATCCCAGAGTGGGATATTTGCCATAACCTGAGCGACCTCGTCCTTTACGACTCCTTCCGGAAAGATCGGGAGTTCTGCGCACTGTGCCTCATAGAGTCCTTGCGGCAGTCTCGGATGCCAGGCGGACAGAAGTGCTGCGCTCTCACGGAACATTCCATGTTCCAGGGCAAATTTAACGTGCCGGTTATAAACCTCTCCGCACATGCGGTTTTCCAGACGGATTCCGATTCCTTTTAAGAATTCCTGTTTTTCATCCCCATCGTAGAAAAACGTCTCTGTGAAATCCAGCCTCCCACTGTCCACTCCCACGCGCATGCGAAGGATAAATGGAATTCGCTCCAGATTTCCGTCTGTATGAATCCCCTCCCATTTCACGCACGCAAACAGTCTGCCCTGCTCTTCTATCTTCACCTGCAGAAGTTTTGTATTCAATTCTCGCTCAATAACCTGACTGCTCTTCCCCTGTTGTTTCCGCGTCTCCCAGAGCAGCACTGTTCTGGCTGCCGGAATACGCAGTTCTCCGTCCAGGCAGAGGTTGGAAAACAGCAGACCGCCGCTTTTCGGGATCTGCATGGATACTCTTCCGTAATCCAGAATCCATTCTTTCTCCGTTTCCCTGCAGTTTTGACCCACATTATCAGATCTTTCTCCTCTGTCTCCAACGGGCTGTACCTCCGCGCAGTTTCCAAGCTTTCCCGCGGACGCAGTATGTGCCGTCCACTTTACACTTCCATCAGGATACCAGGCAGTCACGCGGTTCTGTGCCGGAACCTCCTGCCCATCCTCTCCTCGCACGGAAAACTGTGTGTCTTCCTTTACCTCTCCTTCTTCCCAGACACAGCCAAATGTGACATATCCCCGGGCTGAACGGTTTTCCAGTTTTCTCAGCTTCATAATCTCTGTTCCTGCCTCCGTATAAATAAAAGGAGAACTGCCGCACCGCAGATCCTCTGTCGGTGCAGCAGTCCTCTTTTCTTCTGCTTACTTGTCAGCCGCGTATGCCTCATTTACCTCTTCAATTACCTGCGCACCTCCGCGGTCACTCCACTGCTGGAACGCTGACTCAAGCCCCGCCTCGTCAAGCTGTCCACAGATATACTGTGTTCTCGCATCGTCAAGAATCTGCTGGATATCAGTACCAACCTCTGCGTTTGTCTCAGAGTTTGCCAGGTATCCTGCCGCCGGGTTCATAACTGCTACAGACTCGTTTGCTTCATATGCTGCGTCCTGCGCCAGAGTAGCCTCATTTTTCTCCAGCTCCGGCGTTGTAGCCGACAGGTTCGGGATATAGCATACAGCCTGGTTTAAGCCCACCTGGGGAGCTTCGGAGATCTCCAGATCTGTTCTTGTAACAACCTTACCTTCTTCGTTGAGATCATAAGTCACGCCCTCCAGACCATAGTCTGCCAGTACCAGCATCTCATCATCACACATCTTATCAAGGAATGTCAGACAGTTCTTCACATCTTCCTCTGTCTTCGCTCCATCCTTCGTGATCAGGTAGAATCCGTTAAATCCTGATGTGGCAAGTGTTTTGCCATTCACTGCTCCTGAGAGAGTCATAGTTGCTGTCTTGCTGCTGTCAACTACAGACGGGATATTATTGTTAGTGAAATAGTTCCAGATACGTTTTCCGCCGTCCATAACATCGATATATGCGCCTGCTTCACCCTTGTTGCACGCCTCACCGAAGGTTCCGGAATCGATGGTAGCCCAGTCCTGACGAACCAGCCCATCCTCATAGATCTTGCGCATCCAGTTGAGCGCCTCCATGTATTCCTCGGTCTGATGTACCGGTACAAGCTGTCCATCCTGCTCTACCCACTGGTTCCCCACACCGAACCATGTCTGTATAATATCCAGCGGACCCGTATACTTGGTCAGCTCCAGGCCATAGGTGTCATCCTGTCCATTTCCGTCCGGATCGTTATAGGTAAATTTATACAGCATATCATATACCTCTTCCACCGTCTGCGGCGCTTCTGTAATACCCACTGCCTCTGCCCAATCGGTGCGGTAGGATAACCCGTAGCGTCCGATTGCTCTCGCACGGTAAACTCCGATAAGCTGTCCGTCCACCGTCAAAGCCTTTGCAACATCTTTGTTATACTGGGACAGATTCGGATACGCCTCACTGTCCTTCAGGAATTCACTCAGATCCCAGAATGCGCCTCTCTGGGCAGCATCCACAATATTCGTATTCGTGGTGAGGTCACCGCTGACTGTCAGAATCATCGGCATATTGGATTTATCCATCAATGTCAGACCAAGTTTCTCGCTGTAAGTATCGTTATTCTCCCACTGCCAGTCTACAGAAATTCCTGTATAATCCTCATATTTTTCGATAACCTGATCCGAATTCTCATTTGCCAGGTCCGTGCCGTAAAAGGACGGCGCCATAAAGGTAATAACAGGAGTTCCGTCCTCTGTTGTCGACGCAGTTTCCTGATTGTCACTGTTGCCTCCGCATGCAGCCATAGACAGCGCCATTGCAGACGCAAGTGTCAGTGCTGTTGCCTTTTTCATTCTTTTTTTCATAGTCTTTGCCTCCTTAAAATGTTTATACGCATATCAGCCCTTTACAGAGCCTACCATAACGCCCTTTGTAAAATACTTCTGGATGAACGGGTACACGATCAGGATCGGCACAGTTGCAACCACTGTGGTCGCCATTTTAACTGCCTTCTCCGGCGGCGTTCCGAATGCGCCCCAGTCAAATGTCGAATCTGTCGTCAGACTCGTAGTGAGGAAGATAATTCTTCTCAGAACAATCTGAATTACTTCCATATCTCTGTCATTGATGTACATCATCGCGTTGAAATAAGAATTCCAGTGTGTTACCGCATAGAACAGGGAAATCGACGCAAGCACGGGCTTGGATACCGGAAGAATAATCTTCCAGAAGATAAACAGGTCATTGCATCCATCCATGCGAGCCGCTTCCTCCAGTTCCTGAGGAATTCCCTGGAAATAATTTTTAATAATAATCATGTTGAACGCATTGATCGCGCCCGGAAGCCACAGCGCCCAGTACGTATTTGTCAGATGAAGAATCTGAGCGATCAGAATATAACTGGGTACCATACCGCCGGAAAACAGCATGGTTACGATTACCATGTTGGTAAAGAAATTTCTGCCCTTAAAGTACTTTCTGGATAGCGGATATGCAAGGGTACAGCTGAAAAACATATTAATCATAGTACCTACAACCGTTACCAGAATCGAGTTTCGCAGACCTCTGAGTGCGTCTCCTGTCTTAAATATGTACTGGTACGCGTTTAGAGAAATCTCTTTGGGGAACAGGAAGAATGCACGCTCCGTCAATTCACGCTCTGTCGCAAACGAGCCAGCCACCACATAGATGAACGGAAGTACCGTTACGATCGCGCAGAACGCGATGATCAGATAGATAAGAACTTGAACCACCTGGTCGCCCGGTGTCCTTTTAATCCTGTTGGCGTGTTTTGTTCTGTATACCATCTTGCTCTTAGCCATCTCTTCTATCCCCCTCTTAATATAGTCCAGATTCGCCGAACAGCTTCGCCAGCTTGTTCGCGCCGATAACCATTATCATGCCGACCAACGATTTAAACAAACCTGCCGCTGTTGACAGTGAATACTGCCCGCCTTCGATGCCTTTTGTATAAATGTAGGTATCAAACACATCTGATACGGTGCGGTTCATGGAATTCTGCATCAGGTAAATCTGCTCATATCCTGTATTAAGAATTTGTCCAACCTTCAGAATAAGCATGATGACAATCGTAGCCTTGATCGCTGGAAGAGTAATATGCCACATCTGTTTCCAACGTCCTGCTCCATCCACTCTGGCCGCCTCATAAAGTTCTACATCCACTCCCGCCAGAGCTGCCAGAAAGATGATGGTTCCGTATCCTGTCTCTTTCCATATATTCTGTCCAAGGATCAATGGTACGAACAGGCCAGAATCACTCAGGAAATCGGGGGCATTTTTTCCCATAACCTGCTGCAGCAGATGATAGATATAACCATCCGACGTATTGAACAGCTGATAGGTCAGGGATGCCACGATTACCATGGAAATAAAGTGCGGGATGTATACTAAAGTCTGGGATACTCTCTTATACCAGCTGCAGCGAATCTCATTGAGCAGCAGTGCCAGAATAATTGGCATTGGAAAATAAAAAATCAGGCTCGCAATTGAGATTGACAGCGTGTTTTTCAGCAGCCTCCAGAAGTCCGGACCCGTGAAAAATTTCTTAAATACATCCAGTCCAACGAACGGGCTGTGGATCAGGGCATCGATAGCAGAATCTCCATTATAAGGACTGAAATCCTGGAACGCCATCACCAATCCGAGCATTGGGAGGAAATTGAAGACAATCATGTAAGCCACGCCGGGAATTATTAGTATGTACAGCCACTTGTGTGATTGCAGCGCATGCTTCCACGTACCGTTGACTGGTTTCTTGCGCGTGGAAGAACGTGCCGCGGTTTTCGTTTTCGTCATTTCTTTTCACTACCTCCTTTTTTTGCACATTCACAGTCCGCTTCCGTTTTCTGCAAAACTTCAGGGCATATTTCTCAGCGTTGCTGTGCATGTAGCTTTTTTACAAGTCAAATTGTACAATCACCCCGCATAACTTACAATGATCTTTATCTATCCTGTTGCATCGCACGCATTTTACGCGTTCTATACATATAGAAAAAAAGTGTGCCTGCCACCCTTCTGCTTCGTCATTTTGTCACGTTTTCAAAAAAACTATCCCTTGATTTACAGCGATATACAAAAAAACAATCATCTTATCATTCTCTTTTCACAGAAGAAATAAGATGATTGTTTTCACTTATTACAAATTCCGCTTTTCTTTTCTGTATTTTCCCGGCGTTGTGCCCGTCATTTTGCTGAAGAAGCGGATAAAATTCTGAACATTGGAATATCCCAGCTCAGCTGCGATATCCGCTACTGTTCGGCTGCTCTCCTCGAGCATATGCATTGCACGCTCCAGCTTCTTGCGGTTAACCAGATCCGTAAATGTCAGTCCCCGCTCATTTTTGAGCACTTTCCAAATATAACTCGGATGATAATTGAGCTGTTGAGCGCACTCCTCCAACGTGATATCTCCTCCGCACTTTTCCACCAGCTTCTCAATCTGCCGGATGATATCATGGGAGCTGTCTTTTCTAAATTCAGTGATGTTCAACGAAATCGGTTCAATTACCGTACGCCTCAGCCAAGTCTTAAGCTGACCGCCGTCATAGATATGACTCAGCTCGCGGAAGATCTGACGCTTCTCCTCATCCCGCCACAGTTCATTGATCGCGATTCCTGCATTATAAGGCACGCACAGAATCGCTACTACCAGGCGTTCTACATAGAATTGATACTCTTCCCCGCTTGCCCCAATCTCAGAAAGTCTATCGACAAATTGGTTGGCGAGCGTACACGCAAGCTCCGCATCGCCGTTGTCCACCGCTTCAGTGAGTTCTTTCTCCAGCGTGATATTATAACCATTGCGGACATGCTCCGCCGCCTGCACATTATCAAAAAATGTGACTGCGCTGTTCTTCTGAATATTCGCATTGCGAAGCGCCTCCAGCGCCTCGTTGTAGGCGTTGCGCACATGTGTCAGGCTGTGAAACACTCTGCTGACGCCCATGCCCGCATAGCATCCCATCTTCTTTCGGATAAACTTCTCCAGTTCATCCACGCAGTCAGAGACCCGCTGCGCGAGTTCTTCTTCTTCCTCCCCGCCAAAGATCATAAGTATCTCGCTCGACATGACGATGGGAGTCAGGAACATCTTCTTTTTCTGATTCTCAGACATCTTTTCTACAATCTCCAGCCCAAGTACTTCCTGCTGAAGCTTCTGCTCCATCTGGGAATCCTCCCCAACCATTGGAAAAATTGCGGCCACACGGTAGCAGGACCTGGGCGTGATCCCAAGCTGTTCCAATGTCCGCGCTATCGTCTCTCTGCCCGCCTCACTGCGGATCAGGCGAATAAAAAACAGTTCCTCAAGCTGACTCTCCTGGTGAGCTACCATTTCCTGGAGCTGCGCCCTCGACTCCGCCAGCTCTCCCACCCCTGTGCGGATATAACTGAATTCATCCACGACTTCACCGCTCTTTCCCGTGAGCTGCTGCACAGAAAGCATCACGCCTTCGATCGGGCGGTATAGAAACTGCGTGCTCCTATACACCATATAAAGCGCTGCCATCAGGATAATGCCCACAACAGCCGGAATAATCAGAATCTGAAACTGCATTCCTGTGTCCTTACGCTGATCATACCCCACAATATAGACAAATCCATTTGCAGAGCGAGATGAAACAATCGCCTCATAATTTTCTTCATCCCTGACGCGGATCACTCTGTCCCCGATATCGGAATATCTGCTGCAGACATCCATCATATTGTCATCCGTCGTATAGAGAACCTGATTCTCACGGTCAAAAACGCCTAGCTGAAACGTAGAATTCTGCAGTTCCGATCCGATACCGGTACGGATTCTCTGAAAATTCAGACGAACAACCAGAGTATTATCGCTGTTCTCATTTGTTGAGAGTTTCAGAACCAGCATTTCGCCGGAAAGATCCACATTTCGTCCCCTCTGAGTGCTTTCTTCTGAGCCTTCCGATCCGTCTCTGTTCAGATAGTAGACCGATCCGTTCTGCTCCGACTGTTCCTCGAGGAACTGCTCTATCTCCGCGGCATTGCTGACTTCGTCAAAGTCATACATCCCGTAATTACTCAGCACCCAGCCCTTGTCCATATTCAGGTAGCTGTAACCCTGGATATAGCTGTTAATCAGATTACCTCCCTGCAGAGCATTCTGAGCACTCCATACGCGCACCAGATTCTGATATGGAACCTCATTTGTCTGCTCTAGCCACTTGACATCTTCCCGCTCCATCAGGGATACATAGTATTCCTTTACCGTTCGAAAAATCTCTTCGTAATGGTTATAGACATCTTTATACGCCCCCTGAATAATCAGTTCATTCTGTTCGTCAGCCTTTCTGGTGTACAGGGAGACCGATACGATTCCGCCCAGCACCAGAGGAATCAGCACAATAATCAGCAGGCGCAGAAACATCTGGTGTTCATATTTTCTTCGGCGCTTTCTTATAACATTTCCTCTCTGCACACTTTTCACTCCATTCCTTCTGCCGCAGACCGCGCACTCATTTCAAAATCCGGTACACGCTCAGATTTCGGTACTCAGCCACCAGGGGCGCCAACTGGCGAAATCCAATCTTTCCACCGCTCAGGCATTCTCCGTATGTACTGCCATCGTCCGTAAAAGCAAAAATCGGCAGCTCATTAATATAAAAACGTACCTGTGCTCCCTGTTTCACTGCCGTGAGTCTGTAAAACTCCTTCACATCTGATTCATCTGGAATCGGATCTGCTCCCTGTGCCACAAGATAAAAACCATAGCTCTTGCGCAGATTACAGGTATGAAACGCCCTCTCATCCAGTTCTTTCCTTCTGTAATAGGAAATGTGAAACGCATTTATATCTCCATGATGATACTGAGGATATTCCCCGGTACGTTTCTGCAGTCTTTTGTCAAATAAATCCTCGCCGCCGCGTCCTCTGGCAGCAAGAAACAGGATACACAGCCCCGGATTTGCCAGCGGCTGAAAATCCCACTGCACGCAGATATCCTCCGGAAACTCCCGCGGACACCACAGCACATAATTTGCCTTCTGCCCCTCATCCGCGCTGTAGCTGTTCTCCATCCTCATACAGCCATTTGGAAAAGATATCTTCGCTTTTCCCTCCAGGATAAAATCCGAAATATCCTCCGGTCTCTCCAGTCTGTTCCTGTAAATCAGCTCCCCATCCAAAAATCCGTACTTCTGAAATTCCATTACGGCCCCCTTCTCCATATAGCAAAGGGTGCTGTATGATCTCTTCATTCAGCACCCAACTCCGTCCTATCAGTATCACACACAATTAAAATGTAAATTTATCCGCAAAGTAAGCGTCCAGCTCCTCAATCTTAATGCGCACCTGCTCCATCGTATCGCGGTCGCGCACTGTCACTGCTCCGTCTTCCTGAGAATCGAAATCATAGGTGATGCAGAACGGCGTACCGATCTCATCCTGACGGCGGTAGCGCTTTCCGATCGCGCCGCGGTCGTCGAATTCACAGTTATACTTCTTGGAGAGCTGCTCATAGATCTTCAGCGCGCCCTCATTCAGCTTCTTGGACAGCGGAAGCACACCGATCTTTACAGGCGCCAGCACCGGATGGAAATGAAGAACAGTGCGGACATCGTTCTTCTCAGCATCCAGAACTTCCTCGTCGTACGCGCTGCACAGGAATGCCAGCACCATACGGTCCGCGCCCAGAGACGGCTCGATGACGTACGGGATGTATCTCTCATTCTTCTCATCGTCAAAATACGTCATATCCTATCCGGATACGTTCTGATGCTGTGTCAGGTCATAGTCTGTACGGTCCGCAATTCCCCACAGTTCTCCCCATCCGAACGGGAACTTAAACTCCACGTCTGTCGTAGCCTTGCTGTAGAAGCAGAGCTCTTCCGGAGAGTGATCGCGGTAGCGCACCTCATCGTCCTTAAGTCCGAGGTTATGCAGCCAGTCCAGACAGAACTGCTTCCAGTATGCAAACCACTCCAGGTCAGTATCCGGCTTGCAGAAGAACTCCAGCTCCATCTGCTCGAACTCTCTGGTACGGAATGTAAAGTTGCCCGGTGTGATCTCATTTCGGAAAGACTTTCCGATCTGGCCGATACCGAACGGAAGCTTCTTTCTGGAAGTTCTCTGTACATTCTTGAAGTTTACAAAGATTCCCTGCGCTGTCTCCGGTCTTAAATATACGGTATTCTTCGCGTCTTCAGTCACACCCTGGAAGGTCTTGAACATCAGGTTGAACTGGCGGATATCTGTAAAGTTATGCTTTCCGCAGGTCGGACACGGGATCTGATGCTCGTCAATGAAATTCTTCATCTGCTCCTGGCTCCAGGAGTCTACGCTTCCCTCAATCGCAATCCCGTTCTCCTGGCAGTAATCCTCGATCAGCTTATCTGCGCGGAAGCGCTCATGGCACTCCTTGCAGTCCATCAGCGGATCGGAGAACCCGCCAAGATGTCCCGATGCCACCCAGGTCTGCGGATTCATCAGAATCGCGCAGTCAACACCTACGTTGTACGGGCTTTCCATAATGAACTTCTGCCACCATGCCTTCTTTACGTTGTTTTTCAGTTCCACACCGAGATTTCCGTAATCCCATGTGTTGGCAAGTCCGCCGTAAATCTCGGAACCTGGATATACGAAGCCCCTGTTCTTTGCCAGTGCCACAATCTTTTCCATTGTCTTTTCCATAATAATGACTGTCTCCTATTCTCCTTTATATTTCCGCTTATTTTGTGCGGTAAATGATATCATTTCTTCCCGGTCCGTTGCTTACCATGGTGATCGGGAATCCAATCTTCTCCTCGATAAATTCAATATACTTTCTGCAGTTCTCCGGCAGATCCTCATACTTGCGGATACCGCGGATGTCGCACTTCCAGCCCGGCAGCGTCTCCAGAACCGGCTTAGCCTTCTCCAGCAGATGCGTCGTCGGGAACTCCGTCGTCACCTCGCCGTCGATTTCATAGCCCACGCAGACCGGAATCTCATCCAGATATCCCAGCACATCCAATACCGTAAACGCCACATCGGTCGTTCCCTGCATACGGCATCCGTATTTGGAAGCCACTACGTCGAACCATCCCATACGTCTCGGACGTCCTGTGGTAGCGCCGTACTCTCCGCCGTCTCCGCCGCGGCGTCTCAGCTCATCCGCCTCCTCGCCGAAAATCTCGGATACAAACGCGCCCGCGCCTACTGCGCTGGAGTACGCCTTGCATACTGTGATGACCTTCTTGATCTCATACGGCGGAATACCTGCTCCGATTGCGCCGTAAGCAGCAAGCGTGGAGGAAGAGGTCACCATCGGGTAAATACCGTGATCCGGATCCTTCAGGGAACCCAGCTGTCCCTCCAGCAGAATCTCCTTGCCCTCTTTGATCGCGTTCCAGAGATACAGAGAAACGTCGCATACATACGGCTCCACCATCTGCTTGTACTCCATCAGCTCCTCATAGATCTTCTCCGGGTCAAGCAGCGGCTTGTGGTATAAGTGCTCCAGCATGACGTTCTTCGTCTCGCACACGCGGACCACCTTCTCCATCAGCTCCTCCCTGTCCATGAACAGCTCGCTTACCTGGAATCCGATCTTCGCATATTTATCTGAATAGAAAGGTGCAATACCAGACTTTGTGGAGCCAAAGGACTTGCCGCCCAGGCGCTCCTCCTCGTACTGGTCAAATAAAATATGATAAGACATCACCATCTGCGCACGGTCAGATACCTTGATCTTCGGCATCGGAACCCCCTTGTCCACGATTCCCCGGATCTCTTTGAACAGCACCGGAATATTCAGCGCAACGCCGTTTCCGATTACGCTCGTGGTATGATCATAGAAAACGCCGGACGGCAGCGTGTGCAGCGCAAACTTTCCATAATCGTTCACAATGGTATGGCCTGCATTGGCTCCGCCCTGGAAACGCACGATGATATCTGCCTCCTTGCTAAGCATGTCGGTAATCTTACCTTTTCCCTCATCTCCCCAGTTAGCTCCTACAACTGCCTTAACCATATTCATATCCTCCTATGTGTATATCAACTAAATTTAGCGGGACTTTCCCACTGTTCTATTCTAACACACTTTCCTTATAAGCAAAACTTATTATTGCTTATAAAGCAGCATTTTCTTATTACCTGTGGTTATAAATAGAGAGGATTTATTACCATCTCCCCTGCTCAGGCAGAAAAGGGCACTGCAATCTCATACTGCAATGCCCCTGAATCGTCACCGCTCCTGCACAGCGCGGACCTTATACATTAATCTCCGCCTTCACGCCGAGCAGCTCCTTATTCTCCTCGAGGATCGGATTCACCACATTCTTCAGGAACGCGTTGACCTGTACTTCCGCGCGTCCCGTATATTTGGACGGATCCATCGTCTTCTGCAGCTCCTCCAGCGTCAGGTTGAACGCCGGATCAGCCGCGATCAGCTCGAGCAAGTTATTCTCTTTTCCTTCTACTTTTACGTTGCGTCCGGCTTCCATGGAAAGCTCACGAATTCTCTCATGCAGCTCCTGACGGTCGCCGCCTGCCTTCACGGCATCCATCATAATGTTCTCCGTCGCCATAAACGGCAGCTCGGAACGCAGTCTCTTCTCAATTACCTTCGGATATACGACAAGTCCGTCCACAACGTTCAGGCACAGATCCAGAATTCCGTCAATCGCGAGGAATCCTTCCGGAACGCTCAGTCTCTTGTTCGCGGAATCGTCCAGTGTTCTCTCAAACCACTGTGTCGCGGAGGTGATCGCCGGGTTCAGCGCGTCCACCATCACGAAACGGGACAGCGACGCGATACGCTCGCTGCGCATCGGATTTCTCTTATAAGCCATTGCGGAGGAACCGATCTGGCTCTTCTCAAACGGCTCTTCCACCTCTTTTAAGTGCTGCAGCAGACGGATATCGTTGGAGAACTTATGAGCGCTCGCGGCAATGCCGGCGAGTACGTTCAGAACTCTCGTATCCACCTTCCTGGAGTAGGTCTGTCCGGATACCGGATAGCACGCCTTAAAGCCCATCTTCTCGGCAATCATCGGGTCAATCTTGTCGATCTTCTCCTGATCTCCGTCAAACAGCTCCAGAAAGCTTGCCTGCGTACCTGTGGTTCCCTTGGATCCCAGCAGCTTCATACCGCCCAGCACATAGTTGACATCCTCAAGATCCAGCAGGAATTCCTGCATCCACAGCGTCGCGCGCTTTCCTACCGTCGTCGGCTGCGCGGGCTGGAAATGGGTAAACGCAAGCGTAGGCAGCGCTTTATACTCCTCGGCGAACTTCGCGAGCTCCGCGATCACGTTCACGAGTTTCTTCTTCACCAGCTTCAGAGCCTCGGTCATCACAATGATGTCCGTGTTGTCTCCCACATAGCAGGAGGTCGCTCCCAGATGGATGATTCCCTTTGCCTTCGGGCACTGTACTCCGTACGCGTATACGTGGGACATTACATCGTGGCGTACCTGACGCTCGCGCTCTTTTGCCACATCGTAATTGATGTCATCGGCGTGTGCCTTGAGCTCATCGATCTGCTCCTGGGTAATCGGCAGTCCCAGCTCCTTCTCTGTCTCCGCCAGAGCGATCCACAGTCTTCTCCAGGTGCGGAACTTCATATCCGGGGAAAAGATATACTGCATCTCGCGGCTCGCGTACCGCTCGGAGAGCGGGCTTACATATCTGTCTGTACTCATTCTTTTTGTTCTCCTTTATTTTTTCATGACAGCAGGTTCAAACAACAGGCGCTTGATACCGCATCACAAGTGTTTCTGTTTTTCACACGAAAGCGGAATATCTGCAAATTCTTATGGTTTTCTTCTAAAAACTTTCTTTTTTATAAGCAGCGCTTATAAAAGAACGTGCCATAAAACCCAGGTTCCGACTTCACGGTAATTATATACCACCGCTGCGGGAAAAGCAAGC
>CAKNMY010000060.1 GCA_930989745.1 uncultured Lachnospiraceae bacterium
GTTACTGCAATTTTCATTTTCAAAACCTCCTGTTCTTTTTCTGTTTTTGTCTATTATACCACCAAAAGTTATTTCTGCAAACCGAATTGCGTCATTGACATCCGGGGGAAAACTGTGCTACGCTCTTACTCGCAGTGCAAAAATATAATCGGAGGAATCAATATGTACCTTTTACTCGTCATGTGTCTGGGGATCCTTGCCGGCAGATGGCTGTTCCCTGAAAAATACAGAAAACTTAATGAGCGTCTTCAGATGGTATGCACCATTGTCCTGATCTTCTGCATGGGCGTGACGCTCGGAAGCAGAGAAAACTTTCTGGAAGAGCTGAAATCTCTCGGCGTTGAGAGCCTGATCTTCTTCTTCATCCCCACAGCGCTCTCCATCGCTCTGGTATTTCTCGCCACACGCCGTCTGATGGGCGCTTCCAGCTCTTCCGGGGAGGTGAAAAAATAATGGTTCTGTTCGCGCTCCTGGCTCTGTTTGCCGGCATCCTGTGCGGCATAACAGGGGCTGGCTCTATCGCCGTCCAGTTTCTCACCTCCCATGTGGACGGAATCCTCTGCCTTCTGATGTTCCTTGTGGGCATCAGCGTCGGGCTGCACCGCGGGCTGGCCGCAAAACTGCGGCAGTATCACATCCGGATCTTCATTATTCCTGCCGGTGTCGTAGCAGGCTCGCTCGCCGGAGGCATGATCTGCGGCCTGATCACCCCCTTCTCCATGGGGGAAAGCACCGCAGTGGCATGCGGCCTCGGATGGTACAGCCTCACGGGAGTCACGCTCGGCAACCTTGCCGGCGCGCAGGTGGGCAGCATCGCTTTCCTGAGCAATCTGATGCGGGAGATCTTCTCATTCTTCAGCATTCCGTTTCTCTCAAAAAAGCTCAACTACTACAGCTGCATTGCCTCCGCCGGAGCAACCAGCGAGGACACAACGCTCCCCATGATGATCAAATACACGGATGAGGAGACGGTCGTGCTTTCCGTAATCAACGGTGTGATCTGCTCGGCGCTTGTCCCGGTGCTGGTCTCACTCTGCTATCAGATGTTCTGACCCCAAAGGGGCGGATACCAGATCCCGGTATCCGCCCCCTCTTTTATGAATCCAGTGCAATTTTGAGCACTTCCTCGATCCGCTTCACCGGAACGATTTCCAGTTCCTGCTTTACCTCCTCGGCGACATCCTCAAGATCCTCCCGGTTCTCCCAGGGAATCAGCACCTTCCTGACACCCGCCCGCTGTGCCGCCATCAGCTTTTCAGGCAGGCCGCCGATCGGCATCACGCCGCCGCGCAGGGATATCTCCCCGGTCATGGCAAGCCTCGGGTTTACGCATTTTCCGGTCAGCAGTGAGGCAAGCGCCGTTACCAGAGTAATACCTGCGGACGGACCGTCCTTCGGCACTGCTCCGGAAGGCACATGGATATGCAGATCGCTGTCCTTAAGCTTTGCCGCCTCTTCCGGATACAGGCTCTTCGCCAGTGTGATCGCGATCTGCGCGGACTCCTGCATGACATCGCCAAGCTGTCCCGTGATCTGCACTCCGCCGCTTCCCCTGGTCAGCGCCGTCTCGATGAACAGAATCTCGCCGCCCGCCTGTGTCCAGGCAAGGCCGGTCACCACGCCCGGCACCCTCTCATCGTGCACCCGCTCGTGATGCATACGGTTTTTCCCGAGGAATTCCTCGATCCGCTTTGCGCTCACTGTGATGCTCTTCTGCTCTCCCTTTACAAGCTTTACCGCCGCGAACCGGCACAGCGTGGAGAGCTCTTTCTTCAGCCCGCGCACGCCTGCCTCCGCTGTGTAATCCTCGATAATCCTGCGGATCGCGTCATCGGTAACCTTCAGGTTCTGTGATTTAATTCCCATACTCTTCATCGCCTTGGGCAGAAGATGCTTCCTTGCAATTGCCGCCTTCTCCACCGGTGTGTAGCCCGGGAACTGAATCACCTCCATACGGTTCAGCAGCGGCTCCGGTATCGTATCCGTGGTATTCGCTGTGCAGACAAACAGCACGTTGGAGAGATCGTACGGGACATTCATATAGTGGTCTGTAAAATTATTATTCTGCTCCGGGTCCAGCACTTCCAGAAGAGCGCTCGCCGGGTCTCCGCCGTAATCTTTCGCCAGCTTATCCACCTCATCCAGTACCATGACCGGATTCTTTACACCGCTGCGCTTCATGCCTTCCATAATTCTTCCCGGCATCGCGCCCACATACGTCCTGCGGTGTCCCCGGATCTCAGCTTCATCGCGAATACCGCCGAGGCTGATGCGCACATATTCTCTGTGCAGCGCGCGGGCAATACTCTGACCGATACTGGTCTTTCCTGTTCCCGGAGCGCCCACGAACAGCAGGATGGAACCCGTCTGCTTCTTATTCAGAATCATCACCGCGATCTGCTGGATGATACGCTCCTTTACTTTCTTAAGGCCATAGTGATCTTCGTCCAGGATCTTCTCCGCCTCTGCCAGGTCCACATCCGGATTCTCCGTATTCTTCCACGCCAGGCTTGTGACAAAATCGAGGTAATCGTACAGCAGCCCGTACTCATGGCTGTCCTTTCCCTCCTGCTTCATGCGGTTCAGTACCTTCTCCGCCTCAAGGCGCGCCTCGCTGTTCATGCCGCTCTCTCGAATCTTCGTCTCAAACTTGCGTACGTCTGAGACATTCTCCGGATGCATGTCGTCGAGCTGCTTCTGAAGGAATTCAATCTGCTTCTTCAGCGCGGACTCCCGGTACGCCTGCTGATTCGTCTCCTCCTGGGCATCCTCGGCTTCCTTGCCCACGCGGAAAACTTCCATAAATTCATAGACCGCCTGTTCCATCCGGTCATAGCGCTCCCGCTCCGAAGCAATCTCGAGAATCTCATACTTCTCCTCCCACGAGAGGCTCAGATATCCGGACAGGGCGCAGGTGATCTCGTTCATATTTCTCCAGTGCAGAATCATGCTGCGCGCCCACATGCCCCAGGAAAAATTCCGGACAAACTTCAGCAGCGTGCCCTTCATCTGCTCGAACCTCTGCTTCTTCTCCTCCTCGGATATATCCGCCACTTCGGGGCAGATCGCCGCCTCCACGGAAATCCGCTCCGGCGTAACGTCGATATCGGAGAATTCCACGCGCTCTTTTGTGCGTATCCTGACATTGCCCTCATCATCGACCGCGTCCACCTCTCCGGAAATTCCGATCGAAAAGATATCATCAGCCGCAAGATTTGCGCGCTCCTTCTCCTCTCTTACCATCAAAAACAGGACATCCTCTCCGACTTTTATCTCGTCTGTCTTTACGCCTGCTATCATATCTGCTTTAAATGAAAATGCCACGTCCGGCAGCATCAGCATGTCATAAATCGGTATCGATATCATAGTTGTCCTCCTTTGTTAGCACTCCTTCTTATCGAGTGCCAGTATTGTATAGCATTATCATACACCTAATTTCCCATTTTGAATAGAAAATTTTCTATAAAATTTTTATGTCCCCGCACTGATGTCGTCCTCATGGTGTTTTCCTTCCGAAAATTGTAAAATTTTATCAAAACACATCGCCAGAAAGGAATGATTTATCTGATGTCTCCTGAATCTATACATTGTATGAACAAAATTCAAAAACTTCTGCTCTCCCTGGGCGCCACACCCGACTCCATGGGATTCCATTACGCAGCGCAGGCTGTCCTTCTCAGCCTGAACCGGACGGGCCAGCTCTATGTCACAAAAATGATCTATCCTGAGGTAGCCTCCCATTACCATACCACCTGGATGGCTGTAGAGCGCGGCATACGCAGGCTGATTGCCGGGATCTGGGAAAAGAACGCGGAAAACTTCCGCCTCCTGACAGGATGTCCGATCCACAAGCGTCCGTCCCCCTCACAGTTCATTGCAGTCCTCTCGGTTTATATCTCTATCACGGAAGAAGAGACGAATTCCCCGTTCTGAAGAACAATAGGCAGAACGCTGCGCGAACTGCCTATTGTTATGAATTATGTCTCTTCCCTGTCTGTTCATGCCGCGCCGGAACCACGGCGGTTCCGGCGGCAGGACTGCTCAAATTCCCTGAGCTTCTGCCTTGACTGAGGGCTTAAATCTCTGGGTACCTGTATCTCGACTCTTGCGTACTGATCTCCGTATACCCCCGGCTGGTTCACCGAGACAATCCCCTTGCCCTTCAGCCTGAGCTTTGTGCCCGACTGCGTGCCTTCCTTAATCCGGCACACAACATTTCCGTAAAGCGTCGGAACACAGATCTCACCGCCGAAGACCGCGGTCGTAAACGGCACTGTGACTGTGGTATACACATCCATGCCTTTTCTCTCAAATCCCGGTTTCTCCTGTACCTGTACTTTCAGAAGCAGATCTCCCGCTTCTCCTCCTCCGGTACCCGGCATTCCCCTGCCGCGCAGACGAATGCTCTTTCCGGATTCGATTCCTGCGGGAATCCGCACCTGAAGAGACTGTACCGACCCATCCTGAGAGCTCAGCCGGATCACTTTCTCGCATCCGAACGCGGCCTCCTCAAAGCTGACAGATACCTCAGCGTTCAGATCCGAGCCTCTGCCGGCATAGCCGCCTCCAAAACCGTTCCCATAGAACCCGCTTCCCGTGCCGTCGCTGTAAAAATGGCGGCTCCATGAGGATTTGCCTGTGTTTCTGCCGCTGCCCGTACTCTGGCCGCTGAATCCATGAAACATATCCCCAAAAATATCCTTAAAAATATCATCCATATTTCCGGCGTCTCCGGTAAAACGATACTCCCGGTATCCGCTGCCTCCGCCATTTTCCTGTGCCGCGCCGCCATCAAACGCTGCATGGCCGAACTGATCATACAGCTTTCTCTTCTCCTTATCGCTCAGAACTGTATAAGCTTCCGTGACTTCCTTGAACTTCTGCTCTGCCTGGGCATTTCCGGCATTCGTATCCGGGTGATACTTCTTTGCCAGCCTGCGGTACGCCTTTTTAATAGCAGCGTCATCTGCATCCCTGCCTACGCCGAGAACCTCATAGTAATCTCTCTTTGCTTCCAATTCCACTCACCTGCCTTACTAAAAGAGGAGGCCGGATCTGCCCCGACCTCCTCTATTTCACTTTAACCTCTCTTTTGTTCTAGTTGTACTATAACACCTTTCGTTAGCCACGTCAAGCCCTGAGTGCTAATTTTTTAATAAAAAATTCCGGACGGGAAACTTCTGATAATCTCCTGCCCGGATTCGTCTCATTCTTCTTCCAGAAGCTCTAAAAATTCCTCCCTGCTCATGGTTCCGATCGTTCCGCCTGCTCCGTCCATCACCTGCTGCGCGAGGTTTCCCTTCGTCTCCTGAAGCTTCTGAATCTTTTCCTCAATAGAATTCTTGACGATCAGCTTATACACCGTGACCTTCTTCGTCTGCCCGATCCGGTACGTGCGGTCAGTAGCCTGATTCTGCGCTGCCTGATTCCACCACGGGTCATAATGAATCACCACGTCCGCTCCGGTCAGATTCAGGCCGACGCCGCCCGCTTTTAGAGAAATCAGGAATACCCCAACTGTGCCCTCATTGAACTGGCGCACCAGCTGCAGACGTTTTTCCTTGGAAGTAGCCCCCGTAATCGTATAATAGTCTATTCCCGCCTTCTCAAGTTTGGCCTGCAGAATCTCCAGCATGGAGGTAAACTGGGAAAACACCAGCATCCGGTGGCCGCCGTCAATTGCGCTCTGGATCAGCTCCAGACATGCCTCCTCCTTTGCCGCCGTTCCTTTATAGTTCTCCAGATACAGGCTCGGACTGCAGCAGATCTGGCGCAGCTTCGTCAGCTCCGCCAATATGCGGATGCGGTTCTTATTAAAGTCTTCCTCGTTCTGCCCCGCCAGGCTCTCGCGCATATGGAGCGCCTGCGCGTCATACAGCTTCTGCTGCTCTGCCCCGAACCGCACATACCGCGTCTCCTCGAGCTTCTCGGGCAGGTCTTTAAGCACTTTATCCTTCACTCTGCGCAGAATAAACGGAGCCGTCAGCTTCTTCAGCCGCTCCATTGCTTCCTCGTCCCCGTGCTTTACGATCGGCGTCTCCAGCTTTCTGCGGAATGTTTCGTAATTATACAGATACCCCGGCATGAGGAAGTCAAAAATACTCCAGAGCTCGCTCAGCCTGTTCTCAATCGGCGTTCCCGTGAGCGCGCAGCGCAGCTCGCTGTCAATGACCTTTACGGCCTTTGCCGCGGCCGTCGTCTGATTTTTAATATACTGCGCCTCGTCGATCACCTCATAATAGAACTTCTTGCCCTCATAATGCGCGATATCTCTCTTGAGCAGATCATAGGAAGTCACCAGCACGTCCGCGTCCCGGTATGCCTCTATCTTTACCTCGCGCTCCGCCTGCGTCCCCGTAATCATGGAAACGCGCAGCGCGGGCGCAAAGCGGCGGATCTCCTCACACCAGTTAAAGACGAGCGACGCGGGAGTGACGATCAGGGAAGTGCTTCCCCTTCCCTCCTCCTTTGCCGAGAGCAGAACAGCAATCATCTGCAGCGTCTTTCCAAGCCCCATATCATCCGCCAGAATGCCGCCCAGCTTCCACTGTTCCAGCGTGCGCAGCCATTTAAATCCCGTTTTCTGATATCTGCGCATCACGCCGGAGAGTGATTCCGGCTCTTCAAAATCAGCGTCATCGATCGTCTTAAACTCCTTGACCAGCTCCCGGAAATGGCTGTCTCTTCTGCTGTAGACTTCAGAATTATCCTCGAGAAGCCGGTTCAGATACAGCGTGCGGTATACGGGAAGATGCATCTTACCCTTCACAAACTCCTTCGGCTTGATATGCATGCTGTCCATCATCTCCGCGAGCAGCTCCACGGAAGGCTCTGACAGATTCACCGCTGAGCCGTCCCGCAGTCTGTGATACCGCTTCTTCTCCCGGTAGCTCTCCAGCACTTCGAGCATCTCCTCCTGTGAAATTTCTCCGGAAGATACTGAGAGTTCCAGCAGGCCGCTGGAAACCGACACGCCGATGGACACCTTCAGCGGCCGGACCCTTGTATATCTTCGGAAACGTCCGGTAACCATCACCTCTCCGAGGCCCATCAGTTCCTTTACGCCCTTCTCCATCAGCTCCTGCTGCAGTTCCTCATCCCGGCAGTACATTTCCGGCTTCTGTTCATCCTGCTCCGGAAACCACTGCGACACTACGTAGAGCACCTCCTGCTCCCTCGTCTCATCCCGGAAAACCTCATACTCCATCTCCTCGTTCTCCGGAAGGTGATACGTCCTCTCCCCGTATTTCACGGAGACGCGGCAGGAACAAATTCTCTGGCTGTAGTCCAGATAGAAAGCAAAATGCGCATCCGGAGCCAGATAACTCTGAATTTTCTCCGAATTTTCCTCCTCCACATCTGCGATATCCGCAATGCCCGGAAGTATCCTGTAATAAAACTCCGACAGTGAATTCCTTCCCACGGAAAAATGGAATCCCGCAGTACCGGAGATTTCCTCAAACGGACGGATACGGTCCATGAAGTCCTTATCTATGCGGTTCAGACAGCCGCCCTCTATGAAATAAAAGTATTCCGCTCCCTGGTAAAGCGCCGGCAGGCTTCCCTTCACGCGGATTCCATGGAATTCTCCGCTTTTCTCGTCCTCCTCCGCGGAAATCTTTATCTTTATTTTCGGATTGCTCAGGCCTGTTCCAAGCTGCTCCTTTTTCTTTCCGGCGTCCTTGTCCTCAAACTCCACAGATTTCTCTCCCAGAAGAGTGTAAAACTCATCGAGCCTTTTCCCGAACAGTTCGACCGAGCTGCCTATTCCCGGAGCCCCGTTCATATAGTAACGCCTTCTCGCGACCAGTTGGTTAATGAGGCGCTCTTCCTCCTGCACCGCGCTGTCGATAAAGGGAATCCACTTTCTGTCCTCCCTGCAGAAATTTGTGATCCTGTGGCTGAGCTGTGTATCTGAGCCATACGTCGCGGTCGCAGCCGTCTCGACATTCCGGCTGAACTCCTCCAGATTCTTGACGACGAACATCCTGCCGGATCCGACGCGGAAAGACACGGAGAGATCCCCGTTCTTCTTTGTGAGCCTGGGCACGAGATGCAGGCTCTCCTCCCCGGAAATCGCGTCTGCCATAAGCAGATTTCCTCTGCGCATCCGAAACTCCCGGATCAGAGTCTGGGCAACCGCGTCGGTTGTATCTCCGAACGCATGCGTATCCAGGAAATCTCTCACAGCCTCCATTATGCCCGCTGTAAAGCCGCAGGAAATCTTATCTCTCCGGTAGTAATAATTATACCTGCACTTCGGACAGCTGCACTGGACATTAAAAATTTCATCTCTTCCGAATACGACTTCAATCTTATAATTGTCCCCGTTCGGGCCTGCCGTGCCCGATACAATGGCACATGGCCTCCCGTCCACCCGGCTCCAGCCTCTGTGGACCTCCTTTAAGCGGACTCTTCCTCTCTGGTACAGGGCTTTTCCGTCTTTTATCGCGGTTTTTGTAAAATTCATGGAAGCAATCACCTGCTCCGCGTCAAAGTAGCGATACTGCTCCAGCCGCGCAATGCGCTCCTCGCCGCTGTCAGTCTCTTCCGTCTGCTCCCAGGCGTCTCCCAGGAGCGAATAATCGTCCTCCCCGGTTTCTGGCGCGGAATTTTCCGAAACCTTCTCATCCTCCGCTTCTTCCGCTTTCGCGGTGTTTTCCCGCTCTCTTTCCCGTCTGTAGTGCTCCCGCAGAGCGTACATAAGCGCCGCCATATGCTCACAGCAGCGCCCGCTCACTGCCACCGGGCACGTACACTTCTCCAGCGTGAAGCTCCCGTCCTTCAGAGTCAGAGATACCTCATACCGCTTTCTTCCGAGCACCGCGGCCGTCACGGTCCCGTCATGCTCTTTTATATCCGTCACACGATGGTTATGAAATATGGTCTTTCCTCTCTGAAGTGTGGTTCTGCTGAACTTCGATTCCCATGTATTTGCCATTTTTTCTGCTCCTTTTATCCGTGGTATTTCAGCACTCAAAAAGCCGGAAAATCCGGCTTAATACTCGTGAAAGCTGTCCATAGAGCCCGCCATAACGAACTCCTCTGCCTCCCGCGCCGCCGCCATCAGACGGCTGATCTTCTCCTCGCGGGAATACATCACCTGAAACGGCATTTCTGTATCCTTCCGCCAGATATAATCATCCACATCCAGAAACGGCACGCCCAGTTTCTGAGCGGTAAACCTGCCCAGCGTGGTCTTTCCAGCGCCGGAGGAACCCAAAATCATAATTCCTTTCATCACAAAAACCTCCTGTTCCAGCTCGCAGTGGGCTTTCCCGCACTCCTTTCTATGGATTTACTTTAGCATGAAGCTGCAGGACAGTCAAGTTTGCAGCGGAATGCGTATGTGTCAGGTAATCATCGGCACTTTTTTCTGATAAACCTCTATCATTGCCTCCTGATAAGCCGCCCGTTTTCTGCGCAGCATAGCACCCTTTACCACGTCGAGATCTTTCAGATATATATTCTCTAACTTTTTAAGGCGCGCGTCGGTAAGCACAACCGGAGAAAGATATTTCTCATACAGCTTTTCGCTGTAATTCCACAGCCTCAGCCCGTCTCCGTATCTCTGCTTTAATCGCTGCGCAATCTGAAGGCCCTCAGGGTCATAGTCTCCGGAATAATAAAACACACTGGAATACCGCAGCGCGTCCATCAGCATCATCACTGCCAGCCGGATCTGCCCGCCTCCGCAGATCGCTGCGCATTTTGGATGTGATTCTGTGAAAACTGCAAATACCGCAGGATTTTCCATGACATATACCGGATTTTTCTGATCCGTTCCCTGTCCGCGAACAGCAGAAAGATCCATAATCGTACGCAGGCTGAGCTTTACAGGTTCCCGGTTTTTCAGAAAGCCTTCTATTCCTTCATGAAGCATGCCATTTCGCTTCCATGCACGGATTCCGTAGACGAGTACATCGTTTGAGAGCTCATCCCGCAGAATTCCCGCCCGGCCGAGCAGTTTTGTCCTGTATTCGGACGGAGACAGCATGTCGGTATCCTTCTCACCAAAATGCGACTCCAGAAATATCATCAGCAATTTTTCCTGTGCCGTTCCCTCGTCAAAACTGTGCGGATTACCGGTCACCTTTGCCGCAAATACAGCCAGAAGCTCTGCGGTACCGCCGCTTTCACTGTCAAATGCAGGAAGCTGGTCTATGGCGTCCGTCACATTTCTTAGAATCTCCATGAGTTTCCCGGGACTTTCCGCATACAGCCGGGTAATCAGCTGCCATCCCCCGCTCTGCTCCCTGAGTACACTCCCCAGCCACTCCCTGCCCGCTCCCTGCGGACAGTGTGCCAGAACTTCTTCGAAAAAGCGGTTTTGTTCTTCCTTTACTTCCCTTATGAGTTCTTTTTTGACCGTCAGAGTTTCTCCAAAATACGCTTCCAGAATCTCTTCCCAGGAAAGCCCGGCAAAACGGCTGGAGGCAAGCGCTTTCTCCATAAGGCCTGCGGAAACTGTGATACGCTCCTTAGCTGCATAATCCCTCTGCAGGAATCCTCCAAGCTGTTCTCTTTCTTCCGCCGTCACATCCATCAGCGTCACGCTTCCGCCGAATCTTCCCAGACTCTCGTATTTCTTTCTGAAACCGGCAAAAAGTTTCCTGTAGACAGACCGTGTGGAAAAATACCCGGTACACGCTTTCAGTTTCTCAGTCTCTGCCTTACATTTCATTCGTCACCATCTCTTTTCTCGTCCCATTCCATGTATATCTGATCACTGTGACATACCGGGCATTTTCCGGACGGAGCAGCTGGTAAATTGACAGGCCGGGAACTGTATCGTAATCTCCCCAGAGAATCTGGGAATTGATCATAAAATTAAAATCAAACTCCACCATAAGACGGAACATATCCCGAATGTTCATTTCATCTACTCCGGCAAATGCCTCGTCGAGAGAAATCAGGCGGGGCGCATCCGCTCTCGCTCCGGCGTACTTTGCAACCACTGCGGAAAACAGGGGTACATACATCGCCATTGCTTTCTCTCCGCCGCTGAACGTAAAAAATACGCGGTCAGTCAGTTCCCTTTTCTTTTCTCCCGTCTTCTCACATTCAAGCTGGAACTCAAACCACTGGCGGTAATCGAGCACTTCTCTCATCACCGCATGGAAAGAGCGGATATTTCCCTCCTCCCCGGCAGCATTTCTCGCCTCACTGATTTTGGACCGGAAATGAGCGGAAAGCTGAGCAGTCTCCGCCGGAGTCATAATCTCGGCATCTTTTTGCAGCAGCGCTACCAGCGCTCCGGTATCAAGCTGCTCTTCCTTCTCCGCACGCTTGTTTTTCCAGCGAAGGCTCAGCTTCAGGCCGCTCGACGTTCTCATGGATTCCATCAGCGCGTTCATCTTGTCGACCCATCGTCTGCTCGCCTGAATTCTGGCCCGTATTTTCTTACTGATCGTATTTGCAAGGATCTCCTCAAACAGCTCTCTGTCCTTATCGCTCAAAATCTTCTCCTGTATTCCGGCATCCGTCTGCATTCCGTTCAGCAGTTCTTTAAACTTTACAGTAACTCCGCGGTACTTGGCTGAGATATCCAGCCGCTTCTCAGGCAGTTCAAACTCCTGAATTCCATCATCCTCTTCGCCAAACAGCGTCTGCATTGTGATCTTGTATTCCTGCAGTGCTCCCTTATTCTGATGATAGACTTCCTGCAGGCTTCCAAAAAGGTCACTCTGCTTTTTATTCCGGAAGCTTCCGGCAAGCTGACTGCAGACTGCCGCGGCGCGCTGACCGGCGCTGGCTGTATCTTCGTCATACACATAGCCCAGGGCATATTCCCGCTCGAATACTTCACGAAAATGTTCTTCACGAATTTTCGCCTTCTCCTGGTCCGCACTGTTTCTCTCTAGTTCCTCCTGCGTCCATTTCACAGTATTCCGCAGATCCGCCTGCCTTCTTACAGAGGATTCGCGTTCACCGGGCAGCTTCTGCAGACGCGTTGTACAATAATCCAATCGTTCACGAATCTTATCATAATCTGTCAGCGCGAGCTGAATCCGCACGGAATCAAGCACAGCTTCCTGCTCTCTCTTCTTTCTGACTGTGCGGTTCAGATCATATCGTATCTCATCCAGATCAGCGTCAATATTCTCCAGATACTCTTCCTGCATCTGCAGCGCATGACGGCCGCTTTCGTATACGCCGTAAGCCAACTGAAGCTTTGTAAAGACCTCCTGATATACCGCCAGGGACTGCTGCGCTTCAGATACCGTGTCCAGCCGCGCCGGAAGATAACATTTTCGGCATGCCTCCTGTACCTTAAGCCGTATCTCGTCAAGAGATGACCGCTCTGCCTCCGCCAGCTGCTTCTGAGCGCGGATCTTTTCTGCCAGAAGTTCCATCTTATAAGCCAGTCTCTCCAGATCCCTGGCAGCGATTTTCAGATCTCCATCCATTGGGAAAGCTGCCCACTCGCTCTCCAGATCCTTTCTGCAGTTCTCCAGCTCATCCACATACGCGCTCTGCTGTGCAATACTCAGTTCCAGTTCCCGGCATTGCTCTTCCATCTGTTCCAGCTTTCTCTGGCGAAACCGTTCTCTGGCAGACGCTCCGATAAAGCATGCTTCGTACGTTCCTGTCAGATTCCCTTCAAGGAGACCGATACCGAAATTGCCGTCCTCTCCAATCCAGGTTCCCTGACCGCTTTTTGTCCGCTGCACCGAGATGGCTGCAAGCGCGCGGGAGATATTCTGATACAGAAGAATATCGTCTTCGCAGCCGTCTGCCTGAAGAATTCCTTCAATTCCTTTTGCCGCAGCCGAAACATCCGTAAAAATATAGGTGTCGCATGCATCCGTTCCCATCTCCAGCACGCGCTGCCGATACTGCTCCGGCACAATCAGAGCATCCAGGATCCCCATCCTGTACAGTGCCTCCTCCAGACGAGCCGCCTCTTCAGCCGACAGCTGTTCTGCAAAATCCACTGCCTTATAAAATGGCATATAAGGAATATTCTCATTTTGAAGTCTTTTTCTGTTTTCAATGACAGCAGGATCGCGTTCCGGTTCCGGATCTTTTAACGCTTCCCATTGTTTCTTCTCTGTGCACAGATCATGATACTCCTGCTGCAGTCTTCTCAGCTTCTCATTGTTTTCCCCAATGTCACGGGTGATTTCCTTTTCCCGCTTCTCATAATCCGGGCGGCACAGACCGCGGATTTCCCAGTAATCCGTTTCTGTCTGATAAGACTCAATCCTCCTGAATACCTCCTGCAGATGCTCTCTCTGCGGATGAAACTGCCGGTTAGTCTGCTCCCATTGGCTGATGCTCTCTATCAGCTCCTGCCGTGTCTCATGAAGCTGATTCTCATACTGTATAGATTCCCGTTCAGCGCTGTTTCGCTCCTCCTGATATCGGTCGAGTTCTTCCAGCAGACGGCTGTATTTCTCCAGAGCAATTTTCTCTTCTCCCAACAATCCGGCAGCTCTCTGCACATTCTGGCGATAAGTATTAAGAAGCTGGCCATGCGCTTCAAAGGAATAAGATTCCTCCCGATTCTCCAAAAGCTCCTGCTTCAAAAACGCGAAATCGTCAAATGGGATTTCCCCAATTGCCTCCTCCATCTCATCCAGTTTGTTCTTTATTTCTTCCCATGAAGCTTCGTTCTTCTGCTCCTGATTCTTCACGCAAAGTTCAGTCTCCCGACGTTTCCCGCGCTTTTCACTCTCCTGCTTCTCTTTCTTTTCGCATATCACCTGAAGTTCCCGGATCTCCTCCTCACAGGCCAGCTCCTCCTTCTTCAGCCGGGCAGCGTCGCTGTCTGTAAGGGAATCTCTCTCGTCTGAAAGCACTTTTTCTTCCTGGCAGAGCGCTTCATAGCGCGCTTTTTCTTCCTCAACTTCTTTCGTGCCGTCCAGAAGACGCTTCTGCAGCTGCTGCTGAGTCTCCTCTAATTTCTCCAGAGTTTTGACTGTATCATAAAAGATCGCCGCCTTATCATACAGAACAATCCGGTTGTACTGGTCATATATTTTTTCAATCTGCCGCGCGGCACGGATACTTTCCCTCAGCGATTCCAGATTTGTCTTCAGATTGTCCATATTTTCAATGGCCTCAGACATGGGTCGCAGATCATCCTCGGAGAGCGTCTGCAGAGAACTGCTCAAAATTTCATTGATTACTGTCGGCTTAAAATCTTTGGACAGTTTTGGCGTTCTCAGCTGAATTAACAACTCCAGCAGTTCCTTATACTCCTCCTGGGTCTCAAATCCGAAGAGCAGGCGGTTGACGCACTGCGCGTACTCGCTCTGCGTTTCCATGACTCTTCCGCCCTCGGCGATGCGATTCTTTAACTCTTTCTTACTGCACACGATTTTATGACTGCTGTCTCTGTACAGTCTGAAATCCTTTCCGATTCTCCTGCCGTCCGTTATGCAGAAATACCATGATTCCAGCTTCTTATTCCGCCTCGCGCGCAGCCCTATGCCGATCGTGACATACTCCCCGCTTTCCTTTCTTTTCAGTTCCAGATACAGATAACCTGTTCGCTCTTCTCTTCCATCTCCCTCCTCCAGCAGATAATTCTCCATCTTTCTCGCTCTGGAGCCAAAGGGATCCAACCGTTCCGGGCGCATGTTTCCATCTAAGAGCAGAGGAATAAAGCTCTGCATCGTCACGGATTTTCCGGAACCGTTCGCTCCTCTCAACAGCATTCTGCCGTCAGTAAAGTAAAACTCTTCTTCATCATAATACCAAAAATCCACCAGTCCTGCCCGGTGCATCTGCCACTTACTGTTCATCTCTTCCTCCGCTCTTTTGAAAGTCCGCGGGATACTCTCCCACCGCTTTGCCAACTGCTGTGCTGATCCATACTTCATCTCTCCGATGCTCCAGAAATCCCAGCTCTGTCATATAATCATTCAGCGCCCTGCAAAACTCCCCTGTCGTCATCTCGCGGAACGTCTTGTTAAACCCCATAATATATCGCCTTTTACACTCCTCGAAAATTTCATCGAGCATTTCGGCCGGTATTCGTATCTTCTCTTCTGCATTAAGCTGTATACTGCCGTTTTGAATCATTTCCCGGATGATACCGCCAACCAGAAGAACCGCGTCTGACAGCATTTGATTTTCCGGAAAGCATCTGCCCATCCGGCACTCTTCACCCAATACGAGAAAAGCGCTCGTACGATGGACCTGCAGCTCACAGTCAAGAAGTTCGGAAAGCTCTCCCTGCAGCATTCCGCGAAAATTTCTTATATAGTTAAAATCTTCCTCCGTCTCCGGCGTCCTATACATTCCCATGCTCATCAGAAGGCGCCGGTAAACTCTCTGCCGCCTTACGATTCCGCGATCTTCGTCTATATCAATCCATTCTTCTTTTTCAAAATCCTCGGGGCTTTCGTAACCCATGATATCCTGCGTAAAATTCTTCATAAACCAGCGGGATACGCCCGTATTCTCATAGAGCACCTCTCCAGTATCATCGTGTGCAAAGCTCTCCTCGCTCCCGTCATTGATATTTATAATTCCGCAGCCTGCGCAGTATTTCAGCACGCGGATCAAATGGCGCCGGTACCGGTATACGGTCCAGTCGATCTGCTCCTCTTTGTACTGTCCCTGTATAAACTCTGTAAGCTCCGACAGGACGAACTGCTCCTGGGCTTCCTTTTCTTCCAGAAACATAAGCGTCATGCAAAAAAAGACGTACTCGATCTTATCGGTAAACTCCATAATCCCCATCCAGTTCTCCGGGCTTGCCGGCAGCTTTTCCGCCTTAATCAGATACTGATTTACAATAACCTGATATCCCAGCTTCTCCGTCAGAAACTTCTTTACCGTTCCGAGTTCATCCTTTATCCGGTAATACAACTCCCTGTCCCTGCTCTTTAATATCCAGCGCCTGTCAAGCAAAATCTCCAGTGTATTCATAACGCCTCCTCAAATATAATCGCATATGCCGGCATATAAAAGACTCCATCCTCCGCGCGGACAGCACACATCTCTTTATTCTTCGGCGGTTCTACCCGATATGGCACGCCGTCCTCCGTCTTCCCGCGCATACTTTTATTCTCCAGCGCTTTGGAAAGCCAGGTCAGAAATACATCCCTTACATGAGGCTCAATCTCAGGGAGCCGGGCGAACTCCAGTTTTCCGGACTTTATATACTTCGAAAGAAGTATTCTCTCCTCTTCCAGCCTCTGAATTTCGGCACGGCGCCGCTCCGCTTTTTCTCTGGATCTGTCCTCGATTTCGCTGCGCTGCGCTCTTTCTTTATACGTTCTCACCCGCGGCATAAGCGGAATCACAGCCGGCTCTTCATCAAATACTCCGCTGTTGATACTCTCCGTGTTCCTGCTTCCAATCTCCTTAAAGTGCAGCGGCTTCTCAATGCCAAACACAGATGCGGCAAGCCTGTGCGCCGCCCAGATATCGCTGCATTCGGAAAACATCACGGCAATCTTATAATATTCTTCTCTGCGGTTGGCGCCGCTGCCGCTCTGCTCGCTGATTCTCGCCGCATACCTTGTGATTCTTCGGATAATCTCATTTGTCGTGTCAAAGACCTTAACTGCCTCAGAATCCTTTCCATCCGTGCTGCAGAACCATTCCCGCACGCTCGTCCAGCGCCCCCGCACCGTAGCCCGGATCAGCTCCTCATCCGCTTCTTCCTCCAGACGCGGTATCGACAGTTCATACTTCACAATCCGCTCAAGAATCCTGTCCATAAATTCCGGCGCTGTCTCTTTTAAGCACTCCTCAATGGCAGCAACATTTGTCTGAAGACTCTTTACAAAGTTTCTCAGATATTCTGTCAGGCGTTCTTTGAATATGAGAAATTCTCTCGTCTTCATCATTTCTTCCGCCTTAACGCTGTTAAGTTCCCTCATATAATCCTGATAATTCTGATTCAGGCGAATAAAATCCGTGTTCAAATCTTTCCACCACGCATAGACCTTCTCGTCAGATTTGCTCTCCAGCTCATTTATCCGTGCCAGACTGATGCGCAGCCGCTCCAGAAGCGATGGCTCCAGAGACGAACTCTCAATATGCAGATTTTCCACACGGATAACCATGCGCTCAATCTCTACCGTTGTCTCGGAGAGCTGATATCGAAACTTTTTATTCTTGAATTCTTCAATCGTCGAGACTCTTCTTGTATCCTGAATCGTCA
>CAKNMY010000061.1 GCA_930989745.1 uncultured Lachnospiraceae bacterium
TGATGTCTAAGGGGCATCAAGAAACGTTTAGTGTAACTTTTTTGCAAAGTTCAGTATATCAGAGCACATTTACAGCCGGGCGACTTTCTGTTTGTGCAGTTTGCCCACAACGATGCTGCCAAAGACAAAGCGGAACGATACGTTCCTGTTGAGAAATTTGCAGAGTCTCTGATGCGGTATATCGATGCAGCGCGCGAAAAACAGGCATACTGTGTGCTGGTGAGTTCCATTGCGCTCAGAAGCTGTCCGCAGACAGAACAGATGAGAGACAGTGACAGCGGCGTCAGCTTCCCGGCATACCGAGAGGAGATGCGAAAACTCGCGCAGAGGGAGCAGATACTCTTCGTGGACATGGGGCTTGAGACTGCAGAGCATGTGCGCGCGCTGAACGAAGAGGAGCTGGCGCAGATCTACAGGGATGAGGCGCACCTGCTGGACTGCGGCGCGCAGATCTTTGCTGAGAAATTTATTGCAGCGCTGCGTAAAGCTCCTCTTGCCCCGGGAAAAGAGATTCTGATAAAATTGTAAAAAACGAAACTGGAGGAAATACAAATGGAACTGGAAAAAATCGTTTATACTTGTTTCCCGGGGGGAAAGCACAAGGTGCTGACTATGAGCTACGATGATGGAAGACTGGAGGACCGTCGGCTGGTGGAGATTTTTAACCGCAATGGAATCCGCGGCACGTTCAACCTGAATGCCGGACTGATCCGTGAAGACAGAATTCCGAAGGAAGAGTATCAAAAGCTCTATCGTGGACATGAGGTTGCGTGTCATACATATCAGCATCCGACAATCGCCCGCTGTCCGATTACCCAGGTGGCAACTCAGATGCTGCGCGACAGACAGGAGCTCGAGGCGATTATGGGATATCCGGTGCGCGGGCTGGCATACCCGAATGGATCCCTGAACGATGATATTGTCAGAATGCTTCCGTCGCTTGGCATTCGTTACGGAAGAGTAGTGGGGAATACAGATGGTTTTGCGATGCCTGAAGATTTTATGAAGTGGAAAGCAACCTGCCATCATAATCACAATCTGCTGAAGCTCGGAGAGGAGTTTCTGGGACTGTACAAGAGTCAGTATCTTTATATGATGTACGTCTGGGGACACAGCTATGAATTCCCGCGGGATGATAACTGGGAACTGATGGAGAAGTTCTGCAGCATGATGGGAAGGCAGGACAATATCTGGTACGCGACAAACATTGAGATCGTGGACTATATGGAGGCTGCGAAGCGCCTGATCTGCACGGTAGACATGAAGAAAATCCATAATCCGAATTTCCAGTCTGTCTGGATCAGCATCGATGGAGAGAGCTTTGAGATCAAGGGCGGAGAGACGCTCAGCCTTTAAAGAAATGGAGAGAGAAAGAACATGGGAAAATTAATTTACGACAGAGAGCAGATTGAACAGGTGATCAGTCAGATTGTGGAGCGCACAATGCGTATGGACATGACGTGGGACTGGCCCTGCGGCGTTGCATACTTTGGGATTTGTGAGGCGTATGAGGTTACAAAAAATGAGAGGTATCTGACATTGTTAAAGGAACGTGTGGATGAGCTGATCGAGCTGGGGCTCCCGTCTTGGACGGTCAATACCTGTGCGATGGGTCACTGCCTGATTACGCTGTACCAGCACACTGGCGGGGAGAAGTATCTGGAAATCATTAAGAGCAAGATAGACTATCTGGAGAATTCCGCGCTGCGCTTCGGTGATCGTGTGCTGCAGCATACCGTATCAGCGAATAATGATTTTCCGGAGCAGTGCTGGGGCGATACTTTGTTTATGGCGGCATTTTTCCTGCTGCGGGTTGGTGTGATGTTGAAGGATGAAGCGCTGGTCAATGACGCGTTAAACCAGTACCAGTGGCATATCCAGTATCTTCAGGATGAGAATACCGGTCTGTGGTATCACGGATACGATAATATTCATAAAGATCATATGTCCGGATTCCACTGGGGCAGGGCAAATTGCTGGGCGGCATACACCATGTCCGAGGTAGGAAGACGTCTTCCGGAGTGCTATCTGTATCCGGCATACCTCGATATTGTGGGATCCTTAAATGAACAGCTTGCAGCCCTGAAGCTGCTGCAGACGGAGAACGGGCTGTGGCGCACGATTTTGGACGATGAGGAATCCTATGAGGAGGTATCCGCCTCTGCCGGAATCGCTGCTGCGATGATTCTGAAGGGGAATCCCCTCCATATTAAATATATCAATAAGTCAATCCGGGGAATGCTGGATAATGTGTCTGCGGATGGAAGAGTCCTGAATGTTTCCGGAGGAACCGCAGTCATGAAGGATCGCGACGGTTATCGCAATATCTCCAGAAAATGGATTCAGGGCTGGGGTCAGGGCATGGCGCTCGCATTCTTCTCGGATGTGCTGAACTATGAAAATATTGTAAGTGACGGGGCGCTGTAAATAGTATCCGTTCTACTGGACATAAGATATGCAATATGACAAAACACCCCCAAAGGCATGCGTGAACCTTTGGGGGTATTTACTATTCCGTGTCTGTCTGACAGCCTGCAACGAATCAGTAATCAATCTTAAATACCGGATCTGCAGGATATCCTCCGGCTGCCTTCTGCATACATCTCTGCACGCTGTCGCGTGAATTCCCCCAGCCCTTGTCTTTGTTCAGATAATCATTCTTGGCCGCGAACCAGTTTACCTCGTCCTCCAGCCGCTTCATGTTTTCCTCCATCAGGCGGAACAGCACCGGATAAAAGGATTCCTTCTGCTTATCATTCAGCTTCTTTTCGGCTGTCTCCACCAGGTCTTTAAAGTGGGGAAGGCAAAATCCCTTGCTCTCCTGGAATAATTTGGCAAAATCCGGGTTACTCTTATACATATCAAAAAACGTATCGAGATATCTCTCATAATTGGAGCGGAAGTGGTCGCAGACGTAGCAGGTGGAAAGCTTTTCATCCACCCAGTGGCCGATGTTCGTCGTAGACTCCATCATACTCAGATTCGTCTTCTTCATACGGTTTAAAAATGAGGTCTTCTGCGGCTTAAACTCCTCGACCTGCTTCTTCAGCTCCTCGTTGAGCTTCTTGAAATGCGTTCCCAGAATCAGGGAAGCTCCCAGCCGGTTTCCGTAGTCGTACATCATCTTGTAGTGATGGCGGCAGAAGCCGTTCTTATCCGTATCCGCCCGGATATCGTCCTCCATATAAGAGGCGCCGGCGCCCAGAATAAATTCGATGGCATGCTGCTCTGCCTCACGTTCGAGAAAACAAAACGGGCATTCGTCCTTTGCGTTAAATGCATCCATCAGCGGGATCGTGTAAATTGATTCTTTCATATGCGTGTTTCCCTTTCCTTCCTGACAATTCTGTGACAACAGTCCTGTTCTAATCATACAGCGGATTGCACGGATTGTCAAAATATAAGATGCTGGGAGCAAAAGGTATTTTGCCCCCTATGCTACCGGATTGTTCCGTACTTCGTACGCTCACAATTTTCAATTCAAAAATATCATATTTGACAAAAGAACATGTAAAAGCTCGAAAAATAAATAGACAAAAAAGACAGAAAATACAGAAAATTAAAAATTAACTTGTAAAATATGCACAATAAATATATAATGGTATCATGGTGCCGGGGAAAACGGATCGTGCGTTATCTGCGGCATAAGCGGAATAAATAGGAGGATTTATTATGAGAGAAAAGAGAAATATTATTGTAGGCCAGTCCGGAGGTCCTACTTCTGTCATCAACTCCAGCCTTGCGGGCGTATACGTTGCCGCAAGGGAGAGGGGATTCCACAAGGTATACGGCATGCTGCACGGCATTCAGGGACTTTTGGATGAGAAATATGTGGATCTGTCAACACAGATCCATTCTGAGCTGGACATTGAACTTTTAAAGAGAACTCCGTCGGCATTTCTGGGTTCCTGCCGCTACAAGCTGCCGGAGATTCATGAAGATATGGAAATTTATGAGAAGATTTTCGAGATCCTGGACCGCCTTGAGATTGAGGTGTTCATCTATATCGGAGGAAATGACTCCATGGATACCATCAAGAAGCTGTCTGATTTTGCCATCGTAAAGGGCCATACACAGAAGTTCCTCGGCGTTCCAAAGACAATTGATAATGATCTGGCTCTGACGGATCATACGCCCGGTTTTGGCAGTGCGGCGAAATATATAGGAGCATCCACAAAGGAAGTGATCCGCGATGCTCTGGGACTTACCTATAATAAGGAAATGATCACGATTATCGAGGTTATGGGTAGAAATGCCGGCTGGCTGACCGGCGCGACCGCGCTTGCGAAGACGGAGGAGTGTGAAGGCCCTGATCTGATCTACCTGCCCGAACTGCCGTTTGACATCGACAAATTCCTTGAGAAGATTAAGGAACTGCTGAAGGTTAAGAAGTCTATTGTAGTTGCCGTATCTGAGGGTATCAAGCTTGCTGACGGCAGATATGTCTGCGAACTTGGAAGCGTCGGAGACTATGTGGACGCGTTCGGGCACAAGCAGCTTCAGGGAACGGCGGCATATCTGGCAGGATTCCTCAGTTCTGAGATCGGCTGCAAGACGAGGAGCGTGGAATTTTCCACTCTGCAGAGAAGCGCGTCTCATATGGCATCCCGTGTGGATATCGATGAAGCGTTTATGGTAGGAGGAGCTGCTGTCAAGGCTGCGGATGAGGGGGATACCGGCAAGATGGTTGTTATCGACAGGGTATCCGATGATCCCTATATGAGCGCTACCGGAATCTACGATGTACACCGCATTGCCAATGATGAGAAATTTGTTCCGAGAAGCTGGGTGAATGAAGAGGGAACGTATGTGACAAAAGATTTTGTTGATTATGTAAAGCCGCTGATCCAGGGCGACTACCAGCCGATCATGGTGAACGGTCTTCCGCGTCACCTGGTGCTGAACAACCACGGTTTGTCTGACTGATTCTACATGCCGGAGACAGAGAAAATCTGTCTCCGGCAGTATATTTTTTAATAAATCATAGGAAATATCTTGACTATGCTTGTCAATATGTTACAATAATTATGTGCGATTTGTGCGCTATGTAATAGAAGAAACTCTGTTCATGGAGATTCTTGCTATACAAAACACCTATAGGAGGATGAAAATCATGGCAAAATGGGTTTATATGTTCACAGAAGGCGACGCTACCATGCGTAACCTGCTGGGCGGCAAAGGTGCGAACCTTGCTGAGATGACAAACCTGGGTCTTCCGGTACCGCAGGGCTTTACCATTACTACAGAAGCCTGCACTCAGTACTATGAAGACGGAAGAAAGATCAACGACGAGATCATGGAGCAGATCATGGAGGCTATCACAAAGCTGGAGGGCGTTACCGGCAAGAAGTTCGGCGACAAAGAGAATCCGCTTCTGGTTTCCGTTCGTTCCGGTGCGAGAGCATCCATGCCGGGTATGATGGATACAATCCTGAACCTGGGTCTGAACGAGGAGGTTGTTGAGACTCTTGCTGAGAAATCAGGCAATCCGCGTTGGGCATGGGACTGCTACAGAAGATTCATCCAGATGTATTCTGACGTAGTTATGGAAGTTGGTAAGAAGTATTTCGAAGAGCTTATCGACGAGATGAAAGAGAAGAAAGGCGTTACGCAGGACGTAGAGCTGAACGCAGATGACCTGAAGACGCTGGCAGAGCAGTTCAAGGCTGAGTATAAAGAGAAGATCGGTTCAGATTTCCCGGCTGACGCAAAAGAGCAGTTAATGGGAGCTGTAAAAGCCGTATTCCGTTCCTGGGACAACCCGAGAGCAAACGTATACCGTCGTGACAACGATATCCCGTATTCCTGGGGAACCGCTGTTAACGTACAGATGATGGCATTTGGTAACATGGGTGATGACTGCGGTACAGGTGTTGCATTTACCCGTGACCCGGCTACAGGAGAGAACGGACTCTTCGGTGAGTTCCTTACAAATGCACAGGGTGAGGACGTTGTTGCCGGCGTTCGTACTCCGATGCACATTTCCGAGATGGAAGAGAAATTCCCGGAGGCATTTGCACAGTTCAAGAGCGTGTGCAAGACTCTGGAGACACACTACAGAGATATGCAGGATATGGAGTTTACTGTTGAGCACGGTAAGCTGTACATGCTGCAGACACGTAACGGTAAGAGAACAGCGAAAGCAGCTCTGAAGATCGCATGTGACCTGGTTGACGAGGGCATGAGAACAGAGGAAGAGGCAGTCGCTATGATCGACCCGAGAAACCTGGATTCCCTGCTTCACCCTCAGTTTGATGCGGCTGCTCTGAAGGCAGCTACACCGCTGGCAAAAGCACTGGGAGCATCACCGGGAGCTGCTTGCGGTAAGATCGTATTCACAGCAGATGATGCTGTAGAATGGGCTGCAAGAGGAGAGAAAGTCGTTCTGGTACGTCTTGAGACATCACCGGAAGACATCACTGGTATGAAGTCCGCACAGGGTATCCTGACTGTTCGCGGCGGTATGACATCTCACGCAGCAGTTGTTGCTCGTGGTATGGGAACCTGCTGTGTATCCGGATGCGGCGACATCACCATGGATGAGGAGAACAAGAAATTCACTCTGGCTGGCAAGGAATTCCATGAGGGAGACGCAATCTCACTTGACGGTTCCACAGGCGCAATCTACGACGGCATTATCCCGACTGTAGACGCTACAATCGCCGGAGAGTTCGGACGTATCATGAGCTGGGCTGACAAGTACAGAACCATGAAAGTTCGTACAAATGCTGATACACCGGCTGACGCTATCAAAGCTCGTGAGCTGGGCGCTGAGGGTATCGGTCTTTGCCGTACAGAGCATATGTTCTTCGAGGGCAACAGAATCGATGCGTTCCGCGAGATGATCTGTGCAGAGACAACAGAGGAGAGAGAGGCAGCTCTGGAGAAGATTCTTCCGGAGCAGCAGGGAGACTTCGAGAAGCTGTATGAAGCTCTGGAAGGCAACCCGGTAACAATCCGTTTCCTGGATCCGCCGCTGCATGAGTTCGTTCCGACAGAGGAAGAGGACATCAAGAAGCTGGCTGACGCTCAGGGCAAGACTGTTGAGCAGATCAAAGCGATCATCGACAGCTTACATGAGTTCAACCCGATGATGGGTCATCGTGGATGCCGTCTGGCAGTTACTTATCCGGAGATCGCTAAGATGCAGACAAAAGCTGTTATCCGCGCGGCTATCAATGTACAGAAGGCTCATCCGGGCTGGAAGGTACAGCCGGAGATCATGATCCCGCTCGTTGGCGATATCAAAGAGCTGAAATACGTTAAGAAGTTTGTTGTTGAGACTGCAGACGCAGAGATCGCGGCAGCAGGCAGCGACCTTGAGTATGAGGTTGGTACCATGATCGAGATCCCGAGAGCAGCTCTGACAGCAGACGACATTGCTACAGAAGCAGACTTCTTCTGCTTCGGTACAAACGACCTGACACAGATGACTTACGGATTCTCCCGTGACGACGCTGGTAAGTTCCTGAACGCTTACTATGATGCGAAGATCTTCGAGAACGATCCGTTCGCAAAACTGGATCAGGTTGGTGTAGGCAAGCTGATGAAGATGGCTATCCAGCTGGGCAAACCGGTGAATCCGAAGCTTCACATCGGAATCTGCGGCGAGCACGGCGGAGATCCGAGCTCTGTAGAGTTCTGCCACCAGATCGGACTTGACTATGTATCCTGCTCACCGTTCCGCGTTCCGATCGCAAGACTGGCAGCGGCACAGGCAGCGATCAACAGCAAGAAAGAGAAATAATAAATAACAGAGTTATTTACGATAGGCGGCGCCCTTGTTCTGCGGAACAGGGGCGCTGTTTCGCTTTGCATGGAGGTGAAACATGCAGTACATCAGTCATTATCACTCGCCCATAGGCAGGATACTTCTGGCGGCAGACGATATTGGCCTGACCGGTCTGTGGTTTGAGGGGCAGAAATATTTTGCGCGCGGCCTGGACAGGGAACATGAGGAAAGAGAAACACCTCTGTCGGAGAAGGCAAAGCAGTGGCTTGATATTTATTTCCAGGGAAAAGAGCCGCAGTTTGAGGTGCCGCTGCATTTCATGGGGACTGAATTTCAGAAGGAAGTGTGGAAGATACTCTGTGATATTCCGTATGGGAATACCACGACATACAGGGAAATTGCGGAGCAGATTGCGGAAAACAGAGGACTCGCGCATATGTCTGCCCAGGCGGTCGGCGGCGCAGTCGGCCATAATCCGATCTCAATTATTGTTCCCTGTCACCGCGTCGTGGGAACAAACGGAAGTCTGACAGGATATGCGGGCGGGCTTGACAAGAAAGCAGAATTGCTGAGTTTGGAAAAGGCAGATGTGATGTGTCCGGGACGCAGGATGCAGGTGAAGCTGAAAGGAAAAGGGGAATAAGGAATGTGGATTCTATATGCAGTTGGTTCTGCCCTGTTTGCAGGGCTTACTTCCATTCTTGCAAAATGCGGAATACGAAAGACGGATTCGACAGTAGCGACAGCAGTGCGAACGGTCGTAATTCTGCTGTTTTCCTGGATGATCGTGTGGATAGTGGGATCGCAGAATCAGATTTCTCAGATCAGCGGGAAGACGCTGCTGTTTCTGATACTATCGGGAGCCGCCACAGGAGCGTCCTGGCTCTGCTATTTCAAAGCGCTGCAGCTTGGCAATATCAATAAGGTGGTTCCGATTGATAAGTCCAGTACTGTGCTGACGATCCTTCTGGCCCTGATTTTTCTGGGAGAGGGCATCAGCTTTCAGAAAGCGCTCGCCGTACTGGCGATCGCGGCCGGAATTTTCCTGATGATCGAAAAGAAAGATGTGACAGGGCAGGAAAAGAAGGGAAAGGCAGGATGGATGGTCTATGCCGTCGGGTCCGCGTTCTTTGCGAGTCTGACGGCCATTCTCGGAAAGATTGGAATTACCGGCGTGGAGTCGAATCTGGGAACGGCCATCCGTACCGCTGTGGTGCTCGTCATGGCATGGGGAATGGTATTTGTGACCGGCAAGCAGCATGAGATAAAGCATATTGACAGAAAAGAGCTGGGCTTTATCTGTCTATCCGGTATTGCTACGGGGGCATCCTGGCTCTGCTATTACCGCGCTCTGCAGGAAGGACCGGCAAGCGTCGTTGCGCCGATCGACAAACTGAGCGTACTCGTCACTGTAGCTTTTTCCTATCTGGTGTTCAAAGAGAAGCTAAACAGAAAGTCGCTGGCGGGGCTGGCGCTTCTGACTGCGGGTACCGTGGCTATGGCGGTGCTGTAACCTTATGAAAGAGCCTGGTTCGATTTTGGGACCAGGTTCTTTCATTGCGGCGGACAGGAAAAAATGATACAATAAAAGGCGGTCAATATATATCGGGAGGAATGATTATGAGAAAGAAAATCCTGTCCATATGGACAGCGTCGGTTTTGGCGGCATCATTGCTGTCAGGATGCGGAGCAAGAGAGGAGAGCGCGGCGCCGAAAGAAGAGGCGGCAGAAGCAGCGCCTGTGGATGTGAATGTTATGGCCCTGAAAGGACCGACTGCCATGGGAATGGTCAAGTTTATGGATGACGCGGATAACGGCAGAATTGATACGGAAAATTATGAGTTTTCCATTGCCGCGTCAGCAGATGAAGTTACGCCGAAGCTGATCCAGGGCGAGGCGGATATTGCGGCTGTCCCGGCGAATCTGGCGTCAGTGCTGTATCAGAAGACTGAGGGAGAAGTGGAAGTTCTGGCAGTCAATACGCTGGGTGTGCTGTATATTGTGGAGAGCGGCAATGAGGTGCAGTCTGTCGAGGATCTGAGAGGCAAGACAATTTACGCCAGCGGAAAAGGATCCACGCCGGAATATGCCCTGGAATATATCCTGTCCGCGAACGGCATTGACCCGGGAACGGACGTGACGATCGAGTGGAAAAGTGAGCATTCCGAGTGTGTGGCGGCGATAGCGTCACAGGAAAACGGCATTGCCATGCTGCCGCAGCCCTTTGTTACGACAGCGCAGATGAAGAATCCGGCAATCCGCACAGCGCTCGATCTGACCCAGGAGTGGGAGAAGGTGCAGGATACTGATGAGAAAAAGAGCGCTCTGATCACCGGCGTTGTCGTGGCGCGCTCCGAATTTGTTCAGGAAAATCCAGAGGCGGTCAAAGATTTCATGGACCGCTATGAGGAATCCGTCAGCTATGTAAATGAAAATATCGATGAGGCAGCTGAACTCGTGGGCGCCTACGACATCGTGACCGCCGAGGTGGCGCAGCAGGCGCTGCCGGAATGCAATATTGTGTTCCTGGAGGGAAGCGCGATGAAGGAACAGCTTTCCGGTTATCTGGAAGTATTAAAGGAGCAGAATCCGGAGTCCGTGGGCGGAGAAGTACCGGGAGATGATTTCTATTACGCGGGATAAGAAAAACGGCCCCGTGGGAAAGGCCGCCGCGGTTCTGTTCTGGATTGCGGTATGGCAGGCCGCGAGCATGGCGGTGGGACAGGAGATTCTGCTCGCCTCACCCGCGGCCGTGCTCATACGGCTGGCAGAACTGCTGACCCATGCGGATTTCTGGCGGTCCATAGGATTTTCCATGATCAGGATTCTTCTGGGGTTTCTCATGGGAACAGCGGCTGGAATTCTGTTGGCCGGGCTTGCGTCCTGTGTTCCCTGGGTGCGGGCGCTCGCCGCTCCGGCGGTAATGACAGTCAAGGCGATTCCGGTGGCGTCTTTCGTAATTTTGGTGCTGATCTGGATACCATCGGAAAATCTTTCCGTGGTCATTTCCTTTTTAATGGTATTTCCGATTATTTACACGAATGTTCTGGGAGGGATTGAGAGCGCTGACAGAAAGCTTCTGGAGATGGCGGAGGTATTTCATCTGTCCCGCATGCGGAGAATCCGCTGCATTTATATCCCTCAGATCAACCCGTTTCTGTGTTCCGGGTGCTCTGTCGCCCTTGGCCTGTGCTGGAAGGCGGGGGTAGCCGCGGAAGTCATCGGAATTCCGGACGGTTCCATCGGAGAACGGCTGTACCAGTCCAAGGTATACCTGAATACGCCGGATTTGTTTGCCTGGACACTGGTTATTATTGCGGTCAGCCTGATCTTCGAAAAGCTTTTTCTGACCCTGATCTGCCGCGCGGTCAGGCTGCTGGAGGAAGACAGCAATGCGGTATGGAAAGAAAGAAAATGCCGGAAGTCTCCGCCGGCCCCGCCGGGCGGGCAAAGCGAAGGCGGATTTGTGGAAGCGCGCCATCTGTATATGAGTTACGGCAGCAATCGTGTCCTGGAAGATCTCAGCGTCAGATTCCCGGAGGGCAGGATCACCTGTATCATGGCTCCGTCCGGGAGGGGCAAGACCACACTGCTGCGGCTGCTGATGGGACTGGAACAGCCGGACAGCGGAGAGATTACGGGCGTGTCTGGCAGAAAGACTGCCGCGGTATTCCAGGAGGACTGCCTCTGCCCCAATCTGAGTGCTGCTGCAAACGCCTGTCTTGCCCTAAAGCGCTCGGAAATCAGCACTGACCGCCTTATTCAAAGCTTCAGGGAGATGCGGCTTGAGGAATGTCTGAACCGCCCTGTCCGATCCCTCTCCGGCGGAATGAAGCGCCGCGTCGCTATTCTGCGCGCCCTGCTGGCTCATTGGGATATACTCTTCCTTGACGAACCATTCCAGGGGCTCGACGCGGACACCAGAAAACAGGTACTCCAGACGGTCCGCCGCCAATGTGCCGGCAGAACGGTGATCTGCGTGACACATGAGGAACAGGATGCCAGGGAACTGGGGGCGGAGCTTGTGAAGCTTTAGTCCTTCACAAGCTCCAGGGCAAACTCCATGGAATGCATCAGGTGCTCCTGCATTCTCCTCACAGCCAGCTCCACATCGCCGTCTGTATATGCACGGTAAATTCCCTGATGTTCCCGCTCGATTTCAAGCAGAGCTGCCGGATCCGCGCTGTACTGGTTCGAGAAGATGGTGAGCTGCCCGCGCTGGCGTTCGGCAGCGGCGCACATGCGCCGGTTGCGGCAGTAATCGTAGAAAATCAGGTGAAAACGGTCTGAGAGAGCCTGCCAGTGTGCCTGATCTTCTTCCGTCCGGCTGTCGGTCTGAAGAAATCGGGCTGAGGCGAGAGCGTTTTCCTCGAGCTCTTTTCGCAATGCCTCCTGGTTCGGATGGGAGGCGGCGTGGCGGATGGCAAGACTGTCAAGATCCGCCATGAATTCATACAATTCTTTCAAATCCTCGCGGTTCAGCGAGACTACATTTACCCCGATATTTGAATAGTATTCCATCAGCCCCTCCTCCGTCAGCCGGGTCAGGGCGTCGCGAATGGGCGTGGAACTCACTTCAAAACGCTCCTGGAGCTGTTTGAGCGTCAGTTTTTCGCCCGGAGAAAAAGTCTGGGTGAGAATGTCAGCTTTTAAAATCTGATAAATCTGTTCTGATAATGTCTTTTTGTTTAGTTTCATAAGATAATTCCCCTTCCTATAAACCATTATAAACACAGAAATTCATATGATGTCAATGAGTTTTATATTTTGCAAAATGCATATTGCAAAGGAAAGGATGGTATGTTACAATGCTTTAAAGCGAAAAAGTGAGGAGGTATCGGGTTATGAAAAATGAAGCGTTATTAGAAGAACTTACCCAGGCATTCGGCGTGGCTGGTTTTGAAACGGAAGTACGCGAGATTATCCGAAGGGAGGTAGAACCTTATGCCGATGAGGTGAGAGAGGATGCGATCGGAAATCTGATTGTACTGAAAAAAGGTGTGCCGGGTCCGCATAAAAAGAGAATCATGTTTGCCGCTCACATGGATGAGATCGGATTTATGGTAAAGAAAATTCTTCCGGACGGGATGCTGCAGATCTGTGGCATGGGATGGAACTGGGCAGGGTCCGCCTATAATGAGCGCGTGCGTTTCAGAAACGGAACGGTGGGTGTGATCGGCTGCCGGGGATGGATCGAGGACGCCAAAAATGATATTGGAAAGCTGTTTGTGGATATCGGAGCAAAGGATGAGAAGGACGCGAAGAACTATGTAAAGCTTGGAGAACCCTGCGGTTATATCGGTCCGTATCTTCATATGCAGAATGATCTCGTCTGCTCAAAATCACTCGACAACCGCATCGGATGCTTTCAGCTTATTGAGGCGCTGAAGGAAAACGACGGAAGCGGTCCGAATGATATCTATTACGTTTTCACCGTGCAGGAGGAGCTGGGATGCCGCGGTTCCAAACCTGCCGCTGAGGCCATACAGCCGGATATCGGAGTTGCGGTAGATATTACGCCGGCGCACGATTATCCGTGTGACCTGGAGGGAAGCAATACGCTGAATGAGGGAATTGCGATTAAAATCTGCGATCCATCTGTAGTCTGCGATGAGAAGATTGTCAATGCCATGGAAACGTGCTGCCGGGAGAAGGACATACCGTTCCAGTTCGAGGTCATTGACAGAGGGGGAACAGACGCTTCCAGCATGAATCTGTCCCATTACGGCGTAAAAGTCGGAGGAATTGCCGTGGCGACACGGTATCCGCACTGTCAGAGCTGTGTGGCATCCCTGCGCGACATCGAGGCGGGAATCAGACTCTGCGCAGCGTTTGCAGCACATGAATTTGAGGATATGTGAGAACAGATGACCACCGGGCACTGCTCAGAGCAGTGCCGGATCTGGACAGAGGAGAAGGAAAACATGCAGAGAAAAAGAAAATATGAAGGATTTCCTGCAAAAATTACTGCTCTGTGTCTGGCTCTGGGGCTTGCATGTTCTGTGAGCGGATGCGGAGAAAATTATATTGACAGAGCCATGGATGAGAAAAGCCTGGTGATAGCTGTGGAGGCGGATGTGGATACGCTGCATCCGTCGGATTATTCCACAACTGTGGAGTCTAATATTCTGGAGCAGATTTATGATCCGCTTCTGGCAGTGAGTTCTGACGGCCTGGGAGATCCCGAGCCGCGGATTGCCGAATCCTATGAGGTCAGCGAAGACGGAATGACGTATACGTTTCATATCAGGCACGGCGTACTGTTTCACGATGGAACACCGGTGACCGCGGAGGACGTGGTGTTCTCACTGGAAATGTATCAGGAGTCCGAGTATCAGGGCTCTCAGGTAGACGGTCTGGATTATGCGGAGGCGACGGATGAATATACGGTAGTCTGCCATATGAGCTATCCGTATTCGCCGTTCCTGACGGGAATCGGAAGAGTACATATCGCGTCGAAAGATTACTGGGAGGAGTCCCCGGAAAAATTTTCCACAGACCCTGTCGGCAGCGGACCGTATCAGTATGCGGGCAGAAATAAGGGAAGCAGCATTACGCTGGAGGCGTTTGAGGATTATTACCGCGGAGAAGCTGAGATTCAGACTGTGGAATTTGAGGTGATTCCGGATCAGACGACAAAATCCATTGCGATACAGACCGGAGAAGTGAATTTTACCTCTATAGAATCCTCCAGTATTCTGGCACTCAAGGGCAGCGACAGAATTGATATCGAGGAAGTGGCGACTTCCGGATTCACATACGTCTGCATGAACCTGGAAAAAGAGCCGTTCACGGACGAACGTGTGCGCCAGGCAGTCAACTACGCGATAGACAGGGAAAACCTGGTGAATGTCTGCTATGACGGGGAGGCAGAAGTGAATTCCAATATCTGTTCAAAATCGAGATTCGGCTATTCTGACGATCAAAAGCAGTATGATTACGATCCCGAAAGAGCTGAGGAGCTTCTGGCGGAAGCCGGCATTGAGACGCCGTATGACCTGGGAACGATGCTCGTGGCGGAGAAATATTCCAATATCGCCACGGTGGTACAGAACGATTTAAAAGAAGTCGGACTGGAAGTGGATATCGAGGTAAAAGAGTTCAATGCATATCTGGATGATCTGACGCAGGGAAATTATACGATCACTGCGCTGAACCTGACGCTGGAGGGTGATACGCAGATGTGCTCCATGGCGCTGACTACGGATTACATCGGCACAGCGAATAACGCGAGGTATTCCGATCCTGAGATCGATGCCCTGTTTCAGCAGGCCGGTCAGACGAATGACACGAAGGAGCGCGAAGCACTCTACAATGAAATCTTTTCAAAAGTCCAGGAGGAGGCAGTCTACGGCGTGATCTGCAACCCATACCTGCTGTATGCGCACAACTCCGAACTGAGCTGCGGAGAGATTCCGTTTGAAGGTTTCTATCAGATCTATGATTTTTCCTGGGAAGCGTAAGCCTTCCGGGAACTATGAGAGAAGAAAGGAGAGCGTTCCATGTATAAATACATAGGCAAGCGCCTGCTGTATATGGTTCTGGTGCTTCTGGGAGTGGCGTTTCTGGTATTTACGATTCTGTCTTTTACGCCGGGCGACCCCGGAACGATCATTCTGGGGATCACCGCGTCCCCGGAGGATATTGCGGCGCTGAATAAGGAGTTCGGCTATGACCAGCCGTTTCTCATCCGTTTTTTCGATTACATCGGAAATATCATATTTCACTTTGACCTGGGGATATCCTATCAGTCACGGCAGCCGGTGATCGATGACATTATCGCGCGCTTCCCGAACACACTGCTTCTTACGGTTCTGTCCATGAGTGTGTCTGCTGTTGTGGAAATTTTCCTCGGAGTCATTTCGGCAGTACGCCAGTATTCGGTACTGGATCATTTCTGTGTGATCACAGCGTTGGTATTTGCGTCCGTGCCGGGCTTCTGGCTGGCTCTGATGCTCATTATGGTATTTTCTCTGAAACTGAGGATGCTTCCGTCGTTCGGAGCGGATGATCTGATCCACTTTATCCTGCCTACAGTAACCGTGTCGGCCGGATCAGCGGCAAGTCTTCTGCGCCTCACGCGCTCAGCCATGCTCGAGACTATCCGGCAGGAATATATAAAGACAGCAAAGGCAAAAGGCGCTTCCGAAAAGCGGATTATCTGGAAACACGCGATGAAAAATGCCATGCTTCCGGTAGTGACGACGCTCGGAACGAGTTTTGGCGCGTCCCTGGGCGGCGCGATTATCACGGAGACGGTGTTTGCCATGCCGGGCATGGGACTTCTGATCACAACGGCAATCCGGCAGAAGGATATCCCCGTGGTGATGGGATCGACGCTGTTCCTCGCGTTCTTGTTCAGCGTGATTATTCTGATCGTGGACATCCTGTACGCGTTTATTGATCCGAGGATTATGGCGAAATATAAGAACGGAGGTGGGCGCCGTGGCTGAGAAAAGAAAGGGCGGACTGTACAGGGATATCTGGCGCCGCTACAAAAAGAACAAGGCGGCGATGATCGGCCTCGTTATTATGATCGCAATCGTACTGATCGCCGTCTGCGCAGACTGGATTGTGCCGTATGAAAAGGTGATCAGCCAGTCCGGGGCCGAGCGTCTGCAGCCCCCTTCTGCAGCACACTGGTTCGGAACCGATGAATACGGCAGAGATTTATTTGCCAGGGTTATCCACGGGTCGCGCTATTCGTTGTTTATCGGTGTGGCGACCAGCCTGATGGCACTGGCCGCGGGAGCGGTTCTGGGCGCAAGCGCAGGATATTTCGGCGGAGTGGTGGATAACATTATAAGCCGCATCACGGATGTATTTCTGTGCGTGCCGCCGATTTTGCTGTCGCTGGCCGTGGTGGCTGCTTTGGGAGGAAACCTGAGAAATCTGATTATCGCTATCACAATATCCAGCATTCCGGGCAATGTACGCCTGATCCGTTCTGTGGTGATGACGGTCGCGGAGGAGGATTACATAGAGGCTGCATGTTCCTACGGCGCCTCCAGAAAGCGCATTATTTTCCGGCATGTGCTGCCGAATGCGATGGGACCGATTATCGTCAATACAACCATGAGCATTTCCTCGATGATCCTCTCGGCCGCAGGACTGAGCTTTATCGGAATGGGAATCCAGCCGCCCTCGCCGGAGTGGGGAGCGCTGCTGTCCGAGGCTGAAGCGTATATGTTCACAGCGCCATATATGCTGCTGTTTCCGGGAATCTTTATTGTCCTGGCCGCGTTATCCTTTAACCTGGTGGGAGACGGGCTGACAGACGCGCTGGACCCGAAGCTGCGGAACTGATGTGGAATGAAGGAGGAACAAATGGGAGAAACCGTTTTAAGTGTAGAGGGACTGACCGTTGAATACCGGACGGATCTGGAGACGGTTC
>CAKNMY010000062.1 GCA_930989745.1 uncultured Lachnospiraceae bacterium
TTATTTCTTTATCCAGTTTTTGAAGAAAACGTGCCCGTTATATTGCATAAAGTCACATTTTTCCTTATCCAGCCCCAGACTGTCGAAAGCCGACGGCGTCATAAAGTAGAGATAGTCAAAGTCCGTCTTTCCGTCCGGCAGCGTGATTCCGTCGATCACCCGGAACGCGCCGCTGTTTTTATGGTTTTCCATAATCTCCAGAGCTTTGGCAGCCGCTTCCTGCGAGCGCGCGTTTTTCAGCACCCGCAGGGTACTCTGGTCATTGTCGCGGAATGCCTTCAGATATTTTGTCAGCGTTCCGTTTCTCGCCACCTCAAACTGAGACGACTGGTATACGACAAAGTTCAGGGAGTCAGGGAAGCTCTTGCTCTCCATGCGGTTTAAGAGCACCAGCCCGACAGCTATCTGACCTGCGAGTCCCTGATTTCCGGCTTCCGTATACAGTACGGAGGCGAGGAATTCTTCCTGCGTCACATCTGTTCCGATCTGCGGATCTGTCGCGAACTGCGCTTCCAGCTTATAGCTTTTACCGTTCAGTGGATCGGCTGCGGTTATGTAGCGGCTGTCTCTGCCCGTACAGAATCCATTGCTGTCAAAGGTGTAGATGTATCCGCCGATGCTGTATGTTCCGTTTTTCACCAGATGGCCGTACTTATTAATATATCGTCCGCCGACACCCTGATTTCCGACCCACTCGTCAAACGCCTGGGAGCCGTCGGCATGGAAGTAGTATGTCGTGCCGTCTTGTGTCAGCCAGCCCCCGTGAAGCCTTCCATCCTCATAGAGGTAGTACTGCACGCCGTCGATCTTCTGCCAGCCCGTCATAAGATGGCCCTGCGAATTAAAATAGTAGCAGTATGCGCCGAGGTGCTGCCACCCGGTCAGCATCGCGCCGGACGGACCGAGATAATAGCGCTGTCCGTCAATGTTCTGCCAGCCGTACTGCATCTTTCCGTCTGCCGCGAAATAGTACCACTGATTGTCGATATATTTCCAGCCGGTCACCATTCTTCCGCTTGGGAAGTCAAAATAGTAGTAGTCGTACGGACCGCCGGTCTGTACCCACGCGAACTGTTCCACGCCCTGCTCGTTCATATAGTATGTATATCCGCCGACCGTGATCATTCCGGTCTGCATCACACCCGAAGCGTTGAGATAATACCAGTCGCCGTTCAGAAGCTTCCAGCCGCTCGTCATGCGCCCCTGCTCGTCCAGATAGTACCAGTTCCCATCCACATACTGCCACCCGGTGGTCATCCAGCCTTCCGCGTCAAAGTAGTAATAAACGCCGTCAATCATCTGCCACTGGGCTTTCGGATAGCTTCCGTCCGCGTTCTGATACCACCAGCGGTCTCCGGACTGAATCCACCCGGCAGCTCTCGGCTCCGCGGACAGCTCTGCCGGATCGGATTCCGGCGTCTGCGCCGTATCACTCTCTTCCTGAATATCGCCAGCAGCTTCTCCCTCAGGCGGCACAGCTTCCGCATCTCCGGATACATCCCGCTCTGCCTGCGGCGGATTCTCCTGTGCGGGAGCGTCGGTCTCCTCCGGGTCTGACGTTTCCTGTGTATCCCCGGTCTGTTCTTCCTGCGGCAAATCCTCACCGATGCTGCCGGGCTGTTCCGCCGCTGTCTGTTCCTGCAGCTCTGCGGGCTGCGCTTCCCCTTCTATGCCTGCCGCAGACACGGGCGACGGCAGAGCCAGCGTCAGCGCGAGCGTTCCGGCCAGGAGCTGCCTGATTCTTCTGTACTTCATTTTTGTCTCCTCTTATGCAGTCTATTCACTTCTTTGTAACTTTTTTGTAACAAATTTTATTATATCTGCAAAGTTTTAGTACGTCAACTGGTATTTACTGGCCGGTCTGCTGCGCGGCACTAAAAGTTCTGGTATTCTTTTCTTGTGTACCGGTAGGAATTGCGTTATAATGTAGTTACACATCAAATTCTGTTCATTCTGAACAGAAAAATCCCCAAAAAATGTAACGATAAACTATTTTTTCAGCGGCTGCATATGGTATACTTTTTTCAGAGACTCCCATGCATTTTCTGTTTGTATGCCTCTGTGCGCCGCGCATCAAAAGAGAGGATAGTTCTTCCCAGAACCGGTAAACCGGCGGGGATCCTTATCAATCTGGAGGCTCAGAAGATTTTTGACCCCGGCTACAGTCTCGTCACGCGGGGAATCTACTACTGCGGCAGAATGCTGTCCTCACAGAAAGGCGTTGAGTTCAAAGGTGACGATTACGACGGTATTAAGCATGTCTTTTCCATCTGGGTCTGCACTTCCGGCCGCGATTACATCGGAAACGCAATTGTCAGATTCCATATGAGCAAGGAGGACATCGCCGCGGGCTACCCGGACAAGCCATCTGAATATGACAAATTGACGGTAGCGCTGATCTGCCTGAACGAAAAGGCAGAAGACCATCATCCTCTGACAAAGCTTCTGAATACCGTTTTTTCGGAAAAGCTCTCTGTGGAGGAGAAAAGGACAATATTAAGGGAACATTTTGGCATTATAATGAGAGATGATTTTGGAAAGGAGCTGATGTTCATGCGTACTTTAGGGGAAGAACTCGCGGAGCGACATTTTCAGAGAGGGATGCAGGAAGGTCTGCAGCAGGCAAAAGAGCACACCGCCATGCGGCTGCTCGTAAAAGGGCTGTTTTCTGACACGGAAATCATGGAGCTGGCGGACATCACTGAAGAGCAGCTTCAGGAGCTGAAGGAGCGCACCGCCGCCGGAGTATGATGCGCCGTCTTTGCTGAGCATTCTTACATACGTTTTATTTTTTACAGGGTGCCGCCTTTGCCGACACCCTGTATTTCCTGACATCATATGATAATGCAGACCAGCCCTCCCTTGCTGTCGTTCACGATCTTCTGCATGGTCTCCTGAAGTTTGACCTGGCTCTCCTCACTGATCTGCGCGATTTTTGTGCGGATTCCGTCCTCCACCATCTGTTCAATGGTTTTCCCGAAGATATTGGTCTGCCAGATGCCCTGCTCCTGCTTCGCGCTCTCCTTGATGTAGGTGATCAGATCTTTTGCCTGCTGCTCGCTCCCCACAATCGGGGCGATTTCCGTCTCGATGTTTGCCTTGATCATATGGATGGACGGGCTGGCAGAGCGTATTTTGACGCCGAATTTATTTCCCTGCCGGATAACCACCGGCTCTTCCAGCGTAATTTCTTCTTTGTCAGGCACTACCACGCCGTAGCCGCTGCCGCGGACGGATTCCATTGCGTGCTCCACCCTGCCGTATTCCCGGCGCATATCGGCCAGCTCTCTCAAAATCTTCATCAGCTCGTATTCTCCCTTGATCTGCACTCCGGTCATCTCGCTGAGCATTTCGTAGTAGTAGGATTCCTTCACATCGATGCGGACGCACACTCTTCCGCTTGCCAGATCCACCTGCTCCAGGGAGGTGTTCGCGACGTAATCGCTGCTGATCTGCATGCGGTCCCTGTTTACGTCCCGGATACGCTCCAAATCCCCGGTATTTTCCAGAATTTTCTCCAGCAGTTCTTTCTTCAGCGGATGTGTGCCGGGAAGCATCTCCACCCATTTGGGTATGTAAAATTCCACCTGCCGGATCGGAAATTCGTACAGGATTTTCTCCAGAATGCGCGTGATGTCTTCCCTGCGGAGCTGGTCACAGTTGACGCTGATGGCGGCTGCCTGATATTTTTCCGCAATCTCCTTTGTAAGCTGCTGTGTCTCTTCCTTATAGGGCTTCTGCGAATTCACCAGGATCAGAAACGGCTTTCCCTGTTTTTTCAGCTCCTGCACCGTCTGCTCTTCTCCGGAAATAAAGTTTTCTCTCGGAATTTCTCCAAAGGAACCGTCGCAGGTCACCACAAGGCCGATCGTCGAATGTTCGGAGATAACCTTCTCCGTGCCGATCTTTGCCGCCTGGCGGAACGGGATTTCCTGTTCAAACCACGGGGTCTTCACCATCCGCTCCTTCTCGTTCTCCACATTTCCCGTTGCCTGGGGCACCAGAAATCCCACGCAGTCTATCAGCCGCAGCCGGACTGTGACTTCATCTCCAAGCGATACTTCCACCGCCTCCTTTGGGATGAACTTCGGCTCTACGGTCGTGATCAGCGTCCCGGAGCCGGACAGCGGGAGCTGGTCTCTGACTTCCGCGCGCATTCCCTCCTCCATGCCCGGCAGCGCCAGTACTTCCATAAATCTGCGGATAAATGTGGACTTCCCCGTGCGCACCGGCCCCACCACCCCCACCATAAACTGTCCGTTGGTGCGGGCTTGTATATCTCTGTAAACAGCAAATGCATCCATATCTTGATCCCCCTTGGCAATATACTGATAAACTATATGCGCCTGGAAGACCTTTTATTCCGTCAAAAAGAGGCAGCGCGCTGTGCGGACTGCCTCCTGTCATAAAAAATTTTATTTTCTCGGATGCGCTTTTGCGTACGTATCCTTCATCTTATAAAGTTCCGCGTTCAGATACATCTGCGTGGTGGCGATGTCTGAATGTCCCATCATCTCCTGCACGCTGCGCAGATCCGCGCCGTTCTGAATCAGGTGCGCCGCAAAGGAGTGCCGCAGCGTATGCGGGGTGATATCCTTCGTGATGCCCGCTGCCTTCGCATAGCCCTTGAGCACCTTCCAGAATCCCTGGCGGCTCATGACGCTGCCGGAGCAGTTCGTAAAGAGGTATTCACACGCCCCTCCGGGACAGAGCTTCTCTCTGGCTCCCTTAAAGTACGACTCCAGCGCCCGCTTCGCGGCATTCCCAAACGGGATGATCCGCTCTCTGCCCTCGTCGGAGCAGGTGATATATCCCATCTGCAGATGCAGGTCACTGCCTCTTAAGTGTATCAGTTCGCTCACCCGGATTCCTGTAGCGTACAGAAGCTCGAGCATCGCCCGGTCCCGCAGCCCCTTTGCCGTCCGCGTATCCGGCTGGCTGAGCAGGAGATCCACCTCCTCTACCGTCAGAATCTCCGGCACCTTCTTCTCCACCTTGGGCGGGTGCAGATGTTCTGAGGGATCCTGTACTATGCGCTTCTCCTTCATCAGATACTGAAAGAATGTACGCATCGCAGCCACGCTTCTGGAAACCGTGGACGGCGCGAACTTCTCCCTCTCCAGATACAGCATATAGGAATTCAGATTTGTCTCGGAAATCTCACACATGTCCTCGATTCCCTGATCTTTAAAATAGGCTGCCGCCTTCTTCAAATCTCTCTCATATGAAACTTCCGTATTCTTCGATGTCTTCTTCACATCGTGAAGATAAATGACAAAGTTCTCAATCGTACCGTCCATTTCCACTTCTCCGTTCCGCTGAATGTATGTATTTTCTGTGTTTTGCATTCCTTATTATAATCGCGTTCCTTCACAAAATCAATCGCTATTTTCCCTTTATTTACGCGGATTTTTCACGGTTTTTCCCAAATCACCAGATATCGTTTTTATCTTACTTATGTCTACCACATATTGTTATGGCACGGACGCTTTTTCCCGACAGAATCAGAAGAAATGCTTCAGAATTACGGGGTTTATATAGGATTCGAGCAGGATTCCCCAGAGGTAGAGCGCAAAGAGCGTAAAGCACTGAAGAAAATATCTGAGATACCGCTTCACCGTCTGCTCCCTGGGCCGCCAGAATTTCTGCGACATCTGGCAGACAATTAGAAGCAGCGCCGCTGTGACCGGAACGTAGACGAGCATCTGAGGAAACATGCCCACCAGCAGATATCCCACGCCCCGGATTCCCATCTGAAAGAGCGCCGCGGTCAGCAGAATGCCCGCGAGGAAGCCGTACCACAGCAGCAGCACTGCCACCGCAATGGTACCGAGGATTGTAATGCCGAGAAAGATCAGAAGCAGCGGCATACCCGCCCGCGCAAAGAGCAGATACTCAAAAAATTTTCCTTTCTCCACGCCCGTCTCAAATTTTTCCAGGACCACGCCTTCCCTCAGGCTCTCCACATCCCGGATATGATATCTCCAGGTCAGATTGCAGAAAATGATTCCGAGGATGAATCCTCCCAGATACAGAAAGAAGAACAGTCTCCAGTAGAGGCTGTTCTCCGATTTTGTCCACTGCTTCATGCGCATACCCCCTATTGTTCATGGTTATGCGCCGCAGGGCGTTCTTATTCCACTTCCAGCACCAGGAACTGGTAACCGTCCAGCAGCAGAACGTCCCCCTCCTGCCGGAATTCCTTTTTGTTATTCAGCAGTACCTTCTTTACCGCTTTGGGCAGCCGTACGCTCTGCCCTTCTTTCTGATAATTTCCCATCACCAGCAGCGTATGACCGCTTCCCTTTCGATAATACGCCATAAGATTCTTCTGCTCCTCGAGTACCGGCTCACACGCTCCGTACACCACGGTCTCACCGTATTCCGCAGACTTTCTCAGCGCGATCAGCTTCTGATAGAAATGGAAGACGGAATCTTCTCTTCCCATCTGTTCCCTTGCGTTGATGCGCACATAGTCGGGATTGATCTTCAGCCACGGCGTACCGGAAGTAAACCCGGCGTTCTCTTCATCGCTCCACGGGAACGGGGTTCTGGCGTTATCTCTTGTCATTTCTCTGACCGCCTCGAACGCTTCCTTCTCTGAAAGCCCTGCATCCAGAGCCACCTGATACTGATCCAGCGTGGAGATATCGTTGATTTCAGAGATATCCTCAAACGCGCAGTTTTCCATGCCAAGTTCCTGTCCCTGATAGATGAACGGAAGGCCGCGCAGCAGGAAGTTCAGTCCGCCCAGCATCTTCTTGCTGTCTTCCGTCACCTCACCGGCAGGAAGGTAATGGCTTACGCCTCTGGGCTCGTCATGATTCTCAATGATATTGGACAGAAAGCCGATATTACTTACCTTTCGCTGGGCCTCAAAGCAGCAGCGCTTATAATCCTCGGCCGTAATTATCTGTCTGTCATACCAGCCCTTATCGCTGGCTCCGAATGCTGCCTCATTGAAATCAAACATCGTGGAAAAGTGTCCGTCCTCCCCGATAAATTCCGGCAGCTCCTCCGGCTTCTCGTTGCAGACTTCTCCCACGGTAAACGCGCCGTATTTCGCGAATGTCTCCTGCTTCATCTCGTGCAGGAATTCGCCTACTCCCCTCGCCTGCTGCAGCATCAGGGAGATATCACTCAGCCCGTCCTCACGGTCCGTCTCAAAGTCCTGGAACCTCAGATCCTTCTTGATATTGATGATCGCGTCGATGCGGAAGCCCGCCAGCCCCTTGTCGAGCCACCAGTTGATCATCTTATAAATCTCTTTTCGAAGCTTCGGATTCTCCCAGTTCAGATCCGGCTGCTCCTTTGCGAAAAGATGCAGATAGTATTTATTCTCATGCCCCGGCACCGGTTCCCAGACGCTTCCGCCGAAATAGGAGCGCCAGTTGCAGGGCGCTTTGCCGTCCTTTCCCTCGCGGATGTAAAAATACTTTCCATACTCTCCGTCCGGATCTTCCATCGCTCTGCGGAACCACTCATGCTGATCCGAGCAGTGGTTCACAACCAGATCCATGACAATATACATATCCCTCTTCTTTGCCTCCGCGAGCAGCTCATCCATATCCTCCATGGTTCCGAAACGAGGGTCAATGCTGTAGTAATCGGAAATATCGTATCCCTGGTCCACGAGCGGGGACTGATAAATCGGGGAGAGCCATATTATGTCCACGCCCAGTTCCTTTAAATAGTCCAGCCTGCTGATAATTCCTTTCAGATCTCCGATTCCGTCCCCATTGGAATCGCAGAAGCTTTTGGGGTAAATCTGATATGCGACTTTATCCTGCCACCATTTTTTCTCCATCATGTTCTTCTCCTTTGCGCCCTGCACTGTTCGTGCGTTTCTCTTTTTGTGTATTATAGCACTTTGAAGTTTAACGTTCAACCTATTTTTCTTAAAACTTTTGCCGTGCGCTCTGACCTTGCTTTTTCCCGCTCCCTGGTATAAGATGATGCCAGGAGGAACTCACAGATGAAAACTTATCAGATTACAGAATGGTGCCATCACTTTCTGGAAACTCACGTAAAGCCCGGGGATTTCTGCATTGACGCCACTGCGGGCAATGGCTGGGATACCGCGCTGCTGGCGCGGCTTGTGGGAAATGAGGGAACTGTGCTCGCCTTTGATATTCAGGAAACGGCGCTTGAGAATACCCGCGCGCGCCTGGAACGGGAAGATCTCTCCCATCGGGTGCGCCTGATACTGGACGGCCATCAGAACATGGAGAAGTACGCGCAGCCGGACTCAGTCTCCTGCATTGTGTTCAACTTCGGCTATCTTCCCTCCGGCGACCACGCCCTTGCCACACGCGCCTCGTCGAGCATCCCCGCGATCCAGGCAGGGCTGTCTCTGCTGAAGAAGGGAGGCATGATGAGTCTCTGTATCTACAGCGGCGGAGATTCCGGCTTTGAGGAGAGGGACGCCCTGCTCGCCTTTTTAAAGGATCTGGACTATAAAAAGTATATTGTTGTTCTCAGCCAATACTGGAACCGGCCGAACCATCCGCCGATTCCCGCAATTATTTTTAAGCTTTAAGAAAAAAACTGCCGGATTCACACTCGCTGTAAATCCGGCAGTTTTCCTGCAAGAAGTATCGTTCTTCCGGTTGCTTCTTATCCCACCTGCTTCCAGGAGTTCGGGTTATCCACCTCGAACAGTCCGTTGCCGGGGTTGCAGAACCATTCAATATTCGGGTTGTCCACGGACGGAGCCCATCCGTTCATCTGTACCGCTCCGTCATCCGTCAGCTTATACAGTCCGGCGGGACGTCCCAGCTCGTTGTCGGCTCCGGCATGAATCCACTGACCCTTCTGCATTCTTCCGTTGGAATCCAGGTAATACGTCTTCCAGCCCGTGGTATCCACCAGCCAGCCTCTGCGCATCACGCCGTTCTGCTCCGGATCCAGATAGTACCAGTTGTCATTGTCCTCTCTGTCCTCGAACCAGCCCACATCCTGTACGCCGTTATCGTCGAAATGGTACCATTCCTTCGCCTGATTGATCTCGACCCATCCGGTCACCGGAAGGCCGTCGCGGTTGTACTTCGTCTCCTGATTCTCTGTGACATACCAGCCGTCCCACGGAACAAAGCCGGAAATGGTGATCTCACCGGACGCGGAGACCGTCACGGTAAAGCGGTCCATCTCGCCGTCCGCATTCGTACACTTTACTTCTGTCGTCCCCTCTGAGACGGAGGTCACTGTCACACCCTGCCCCATGATGAATGCAGCTGTCACAACGGACTCGTCCTCCACTTTCACATTCGTCTTATCTTCCGTCACTTCCTCTACCACCTGGGTATGCTCCGTGAATGATGCAAGGTCCAGCACCGCGTCCTGCGGCTCCGCCGCCACGCTTACCGCCGGCACACACATGCCTGCCGCAAGCACCGCTGCCATAACTGCCATTCCTTTTCGTCTCATATTAATTACCTCCCTTATATTCGGCCATCGCTTCAATCGCCGTCCGGCTTCTGAAACGCGCAGCCGCGTCATCCCGCTGTCAGAAACGGGGGAATCACTGTATGGTTTACTAAAAGCTCTGGAATGATTATAACATACCTAATTTTTAATTACAATTTTCCTCAGGAAATAAATTCTTACGTTTTTCTTAGCATCAGAAACCGGACAAGCAAAATATCCGGCTTCCGCAGCTCAGTCGTTCCATTCTTTCCTCATTCTGTAAAATACCGGCACGTACAGCGCGAGCGTCACCGCCATAATGACGGTCTCCGCGCCGATCAGAATATTTGCCGTCTTAAGGCTGATCTCCGGCAGCAGCACCAGGATCAGCAGAACGGCGAACAGCGTTCCGGTACAGACCTTGCCAAACCACCTGGCGCCGTCGAGCTTCTTCCCGTGGCGCAGATTGATCGCTCCCATCACAGCCATAAAGCCCTCTTTGACGATCATCAGTCCCACCAGCCAGCGCATCCCGCTGTAGCGGAACATCAGACATACCGCAATCGCCGCGTGCGTCAGCTTATCTGCCACGGGATCCAGAAACTTTCCGAATTCTGTGATCATATGGAACTTCCTTGCCACTTTTCCGTCCAGGAAGTCCGTGATCGTGGAGATCAGCACGATCGCCGCAGCCAGATAATAATCTTCCGCGGAATCAGCGCCGATATAGATCACGCAGAACACTGGTATCAGAAGGATCCGGAAATATCCCATGATATTCGGTATGGACAGCAGCTCCTTTTTGCTGAATTTTTTCATTTGCTTTCTCCCCCGCTTTCCCGATAAAAAAAGTCCCATGACATACGCGGACAGCTGCCGCGCATACCATGGGATTGTTTTCAGTTGACTTTTTGCTTCGTTTACCTGTTACCAAATTTACATAACCGATGTTACTTCGCGTAGTCCACAACGCGGCTCTCGCGGATAACATTCACTTTAATCTGTCCTGGGTACTCCAGTTCAGCTTCTATCTGTTTGGAAATATCTCTTGCCAGCAGTACCATATCGGCATCTGTGACGTGCTCCGGTACCACCATAACCCGAATTTCTCTTCCTGCTTGAATTGCATAGGACTTGTCCACTCCCTTAAAGGAATTGGTGATGTCCTCCAGTTGTTTTAATCTATTTGTATATGTCTCCAGAGTCTCTCTTCTGGCGCCAGGTCTTGCGGCGGAAATTGCATCAGCCGCCTGCACAATACAGGCAATCAGAGATTCCGGCTCCACGTCTCCGTGGTGGGCTTCCACTGCGTTGATGACAACGGAAGACTCCTTATATTTCTTACACAGGTTCACACCGATCTGGATGTGGGAACCTTCCACTTCATGATCGATGGACTTTCCTATGTCATGTAAAAGCCCGGCACGCTTTGCAAGACGAATGTCCGTGCCGACTTCCGCTGCCAGCAGGCCTGATAGCTGCGCCACCTCGATCGAGTGCTTCAGCGCGTTCTGGCCATAGCTGGAACGGAAACGCATTCTTCCCAGAAGACGTACCAGTTCCGGATGAATACCGTGTACGCCGACTTCCAGAGTCGCCGCCTCGCCCTCTTCACGGATAATACTCTCGACTTCCTTCTGCGCTTTCTCTACCATCTCCTCGATGCGGGCCGGATGGATACGTCCGTCCACAATCAGCTTCTCCAGCGCGATTCTTGCCACCTCACGGCGGATGGGGTCGAATCCGGACAGAACTACGGCTTCCGGCGTGTCATCGATAATGAGGTCGATGCCCGTCAGAGTCTCCAGCGTGCGGATATTCCTTCCCTCGCGGCCGATAATCCTTCCCTTCATCTCATCGCTGGGAAGCTGCACCACGGAGATCGTGGATTCCGCCACATGGTCTACAGCGCACTTCTGGATAGCGGTCACAACGTACTCTTTTGCCTTGCGAGCCGCATCCTCCTTCGCCTTGGTCTCCAGCTCTTTGTACAGCTTTGCAGTGTCGATCTTGACTTCGTCTTTTACCGTTTCAAGCAGGTAATCTTTTGCCTGTTCGGAGGTAAGTCCTGAGATTCTTTCCAACTCGTGCATTCCCTGGTCATGTAATTCGTCAACTTTCTTTTCTTTCTTTTTTAATTCCGCTTCTTTTGCTGCATATTCAGATTCGCGGCGTTCGATGGCATCTGCCTTTCTCTCCAAGGATTCTTCCTTTGAGACGAGACGTTTCTCCATCTTCTGCAGTTCGTTGCGTCTTTCCTTTGTCTCACGTTCCAGGTCGTTCTTTGCCTTCAAAGATTCTTCCTGGATGCCCAGCAAAGCTTCCCTTTTCTTAGTTTCCGCAGTTTTCAATGCTTCATCTATGATGTTTCTTGCCTTCTCTTCGGCTGTCCCAATCTTCTCCGCATCCTGCTGGACCTTCTTGGCGACTGCCTTCTTGCTTGAAACAGGAACCGCAATACACAGCGCGATCACTACAGCAACAAATGCAATAATTGCAGTTGTCACAGGAGCACCTCCTTATTCAATTTTCATTGTTCAATACAACAGTTAAATTTTATACTGTTTTCACACTCCTGTCAAGCGCAGGCTGGACTTTTTTAAACATTTCCCACAAAAATATCGTCGGATCCTCTGCGCTTCCGGGGCGTCAAAAGCGCCTACTCCAGGTCGAAATCCCGCAGAACCCTGCGGATATTGGCGCTGGAAAAGCCTTTCCGCTGTAGAAACTGGAAGAATTTCCACGTCTCCTTCTCATCTGCCTGCTGAGGATCGAAATGCTTCTTCTCCATCCATCGGCGGATCATCGGAAGCTCGTCGATCTCATCCGCCTCCTCCATCTGCCGGTCAATAATCTCCTTCGCAACGCCCCTGCGCTGCAGATCCTGGATAATCTGCCTTCTGCTGCGCGTCTCGCTCTTTGACGCGATATAATAGGACGCGTACCTGCTGTCGTCGAGATAGCGCATCCGCTTCACGTAGGAAATAACCTCGTCCGCCGCCTGCCGGGAGTAGCCCTTCTGCTTCATCTTCGTGCGAAGCTGGCTCTCCGTGCGGTCCACAGATACCAGCAGGCGGAGGCAATACGCCTTCGCCTGCTGCACCTCCCTTGTGAACTTTTCCTGCTGCTCTTCCTGAGACAGTTCTAAGCTCTCGTCACGATCCATATTTATTCCTGATCTTCCTCCGCGGAAACCGCAGCGCTGCCGTTCTCCTCCGCAGTCTCCAGATCACACGGCAGATTATAGTGCGCGCGCACCTTAGCCTCGATCTCATCGGCTACAGCCGGGTTGTCTCTCAGGTACTGCTTCGCGTTCTCGCGGCCCTGTCCGATCTTCGCGTCATTGTAGGCGAACCATGCGCCGCTCTTCTGTACAATGCCGATATTCGAAGCCAGGTCCAGGATATCTCCCTCCTTGGAGATTCCCTGACCGAACATGATATCGAACTCTGCCTCCTTAAAGGGCGGGGCTATCTTATTCTTCACGACCTTGATTCTCGTTCTGTTGCCGACCATCTCTCCGCTCTGCTTGAGCGTCTCAATCCTGCGGACGTCCATGCGGATGGAGGAGTAGAACTTCAGCGCGCGTCCTCCTGTCGTCGTCTCCGGATTGCCGAACATCACGCCGACCTTCTCGCGCAGCTGGTTGATAAAGATCACGATACAATTAGACTTGCTGATCACCGCGGTGAGCTTGCGCAGCGCCTGTGACATCAGACGCGCCTGCAGTCCCACATGGCTGTCTCCCATATCGCCGTCGATCTCCGCCTTGGGAACCAGGGCTGCGACAGAGTCCACGATGATAATGTCCACAGCGCCCGAGCGCACCATGGTCTCCGTGATCTCCAGCGCCTGCTCTCCGTTGTCAGGCTGGGATATGTATAAGTTGTCGATATCCACGCCGATCTTCTCCGCGTATGCCGGATCCAGGGCGTGCTCCGCGTCGATAAATCCCGCGATTCCGCCTCTCTTCTGTACCTCTGCCACCATATGCAGCGCCACGGTGGTCTTACCGCTGGATTCCGGTCCGTAGATCTCAATAATTCTTCCTCTCGGCACGCCTCCCAGTCCCAGAGCGATATCCAGGCTCAGGGAACCTGTGGGAACTGTCTCTACATTCATATTCGCTGCGGAATCTCCGAGCTTCATAACGGAACCTTTTCCGAACTGCTTCTCAATCTGTCCAAGCGCGGCGTCAAGCGCACGCATCTTCTCTTCTTTTACCATAGGGTACTCTCCTTTATAAGAACTTATGTTCGAATCTGATACTATACTATTCTATTTTCAGTTGCTTGTCAAGCACAAAATGGGCGGGAGGGAGCTCACAATATGCCTGTATCTTCATGTTTCATTTCGGTTTGGGATCGCTTGGCTGAACAGCCTGATTCAGAACTGACTTTTGGATATCTTCAGAGTAACACCCTTTGCCAGCCCCGTCAAGATATTTTTCCGAAAAAGAAAGCGCCCCGCTCCGGGCGCTTTCTCATTCGTCTTACAGCCAGTTATACAATTCTTCATACTGTCTCGCGGAGTTGTTCCAGGAGTAATCCTGAGCCATTCCGCGATCGATAATCTTATTCCAGTCGCGTTTTCTATCGTAATAGATTCTCTCTGCGTAGCGGATCGTTCCCAGCATCTCATGCGCGTTATAGTTGGTAAAGCTGAATCCGGTTCCGCTTCCTTCGTATTCATTGTAGGGCTGCACGGTATCCTTCAGTCCGCCGGTCTCACGCACGATCGGCACCGTGCCGTAGCGCAGGCTCATCAGCTGGCTCAGGCCGCACGGCTCGAACAGAGACGGCATCAGGAACGCGTCCGCGGACGCGTAGATCTTGTGTGACATCGGCTCTGAATAATAGATGCATGCCGCAACCTTCTTATCGTACTTCCATGCAAAATGGCGGAACATATTCTCGTACCGCTCTTCTCCTGTGCCCAGGACTACCAGCTGGATATTATCCTGGCAGAGCTCATCCATGACGTAGGCGATCAGATCGAATCCCTTCTGATCTGTCAGTCTGGATACCACTCCGATCATCATTGCCTTCGGATCCTGCTCCAGTCCCAGCTCCTGCTGCAGAGCAATCTTATTCTTCACTTTTTCCTTGCGGAAATTCTTCGCATTGTAATTCTTTGTGATAAAGCTGTCTGTCTCCGGATTGTACTCATCATAGTCAATACCGTTGACAATACCTCTCAGGTCATTCGCTCTCGCGCTCATCAGGCCGTCCAGGCCCTCGCCGTAGAACGGCATCTTGATCTCTTCCGCGTACGTCTTGCTCACTGTAGTGATGGCGTCAGCGTATACCAGGCCGCCTTTGAGGTAGTTCGCGTCTTTCTTAAACTCCAGTTTATCCGGCGTAAAATAATAGTCCGGAAGTCCTGAAATATTCTTGATTGTCTTAATATCCCATACTCCCTGGAACTTCAGATTATGTATGGTCATGATGGACTTGATTCCGCGGTAAAAATCGCTTCCCTGGAATCTCTCTTTTAAATAAACCGGAATCAGGCCCGTCTGCCAGTCATGGCAGTGAATGATATCCGGACGGAAATCAATCACAGGCAGGATAGAGAGCGCCGCTTTGGAGAAGAACGCAAATTTCTCCAGATCCCACGGCATTCCCGCGTAAGGCTTGTCTCCGGAAAAATGCTCTTCGTTATCGATAAAGTAAAACTTGATTCCCTCATACTCCATCTCGAAGATTCCGACATACTGCTGTCTCCAGTTCAGGTCCATATAAAAATTCGTAATATAGCGCATCTGATTTTTAAATTCATCTTTGATAACCCGATATTTCGGAATTACGACCCTCACGTCAAAGTATTCTTTTGGAAAGCATTTGGGCAGCGAACCAACAACATCGGCAAGACCGCCTGTCTTAATGAACGGAACAGCTTCTGAAGCGACAAATAACACTTTCTTCATACAGTTAAACCCCCTGTTTTCTTGTTACTGTTCTCTCATATCAGTAACTTATTTTTCCCTCTTGCAGGGCTACATGTTCGAAATCTATTATACTCCTTTTTCTGCTAAATGGAAAGTGTTATTTCACCGCGGTCATTTTATTTTATACTCCAGGCGTATCTTATCCGCGATCAGAGCAATGAACTCTGAATTCGTCGGCTTGCCCTTTCCTGTGCTCACGGTATATCCGAACAGCTCGTCTATGGTATCCATCTTTCCCCGGCTCCACGCCACTTCTATGGCATGGCGGATCGCGCGCTCGACGCGGCTTGGGGTTGTCTGGTGTTTCTTGGCTATCGTGGGATACAAAATCTTGGTGATGGAATTGAGCATCTCCATATCGTCCACTGACAGGATAATGGCGTCGCGCAGATACTGATATCCCTTGATATGCGCCGGGACTCCGATCTCATGGATGATATCCGTCACATCACGTTCCAGATTCCGCTCTTTGTACTCCCCGTTGTTCTCATAGGATCCTGTTTTTCTTACGTCCTTAAATTTCCTCAGAGTATCTCCTCTGACCTGTTTGATGCGGCTTAAGACTACTTCGTTGTCAAAAGGCTTCAGGATATAGTAGTAAGCTCCCAGGTGAAACGCATCTTCCGTAATCCGTTCCTGTCCCACAGCAGATACAACGATAAATGCTGGATGCTTTTTGATCGAGCTGTCCTGATTGACCTTTTCCATCACGGTCAGTCCGTCCATCTTGGGCATAATAATGTCCAGCAGCACTACATCCGGCTCTTTTTCCTTGATGATCTTGTAAATGTCCTGACCGTTGTCCGCTTTCCCCACAAGCGTCAGATCTTTGTCAGACTCGATCACTGCATGCAAAAGCTCCAGCATCCTCTCATTGTCGTCTGCTATGGCGACATTTAATTTTTCCATTTTCTTTTTCCTCCTCGTTAAAGATGATGTTACGGAAATTGGAGGGCCCTCTGAAACGATGGAACGTACGCGCGCGGTCGTTCCATTGCCATACATAAATTCCCATATCGAACACTTTTTTATTATATGTTAGGGACTTATGGTAAATCAAGAAGAGGACTGGTAAAATCTGGAATTTCGCTCGATTTCGTTCGACACGGATCGAGCATTTTCTGTACAGAATCCGGAAGTTTTGCGTGATTTTTCCTCATTTTCCAGGACCTGACTCAGTGCTGCAGCATGTTTTCAATGAAAATGCCGTATCCGCTCCCGGCGTCCCGCACAAATACATGCGTCACAGCCCCGACGAGCTTTCCGTTCTGAATTACTGGCGACCCGGACATTCCCTGTACGATTCCGCCTGTGAGTTCCAGAAGCCGCGGATCGGTCACCTTGATTGTAAAGCTCTTGTTCGTGTCTTTTTTATTCATGTCGATTGCCGTGATCTCGATGCTGTATTCCCGCACTTCGCCGTCGACACACGCGAGAATGGTTGCCGGGCCTTCCTGCATCTCCTGCTTATAGCCGACTGGCAGGCGCACGCCCTGTCCGCAGCCGTAGTCGAGCGTGCCGTAGATCCCCATGCTCTGATTGTCCAGAATCGTCCCGATCTTCTCGCTCTCGTCATAGCGGATAACGCCCTGCAGTTCTCCGGGATTGCCGTCTGTTCCCTTTACGATGGAGAGAATCTGGGCATTGTACAGTTCGCCCCATTTCAGCGTCAGCATATCTCCGGTATCGATATCGCTGATGCCGTGTCCCAGCGCTCCAAATCCCCCGTTTAGGTCCACATAGGTA
>CAKNMY010000063.1 GCA_930989745.1 uncultured Lachnospiraceae bacterium
CGCCGATGATGCGCTCACGGGGCATGACGCTGTTCTTTGCGAGAAATTCCGCATCCTCTTTCGTATAGATATCGTTGGTGATTACGCCAATGCTGTAATCCTTTGCCATACGGCGGGTCAGCGCCTCGATCAGCGCTGTCTTTCCGGAACCGACTGGTCCGGCGACTCCGATTTTTACATAAGACATAGTATAGTCCTCCTTGTAATTTATGACATGTAGAGACGGGAATAGAGCTGCTCGTGCTGAATACTGCGCAGATCAAAGCCCGGCGCAGAGGCGCAGAGCATTTCCTCGCCCGCGGTCAGGACAAGCTGCAGGATTTCCTCAAAGAGAGGAAAGAGGGAATACAGCAGCTTCTGTCCCACGGACTGGCTCAGGGGGATTGCCTTGACACAGTTCGTGACTGATGCGGACGCCTGAGCATAGAGGAAAGCGGCAAGGGCGTCCCTGCGGCCGATCCCGGCGCAGGCGCAGAATACGCCGTAGACACAGGGGTGGGAAGTGGTCCCGGCACGGCGCATGGAAAGATAACGGCCGAAAAATCCCATCCTGAGCTCAGGGTTCATACAAAGAAGCGTTTTCTGAAAACGGTTCCCCAGTTTTTTTGAGGCTTCACGCAGCTCGCAGGGGATTCTGGACGCCTCGAGAATTTCTTCCAGATCGTTGATTTTTTCCAGATCTTCCTTCCGGGCGGCGTCGTAGGCGAGGCGCACCGCAAGCAGATCCGTATAGAGAAATCCGTACCGCAGGCGGTTTCTCAGATATTCCTCCGCTGTGGAGGCATCGTGAACCAGGCCGCGCTGAATATAAGTCTCCAGTCCGTAAGAGTGGGAGTAGCCGCCGATAGGGAAGAGGGAATCATTAATCTGCAGCAGCAGAAACTGATTTTTCCATTCTGTTGTGTGCATGGGCAGTCTCCTTTTTCAGTGCTGGTGATTGTGGATGCTGGCGGAAATCCGGCGGTCAAAGTCCAGCTGCAGAAGTTCCTTTGCAGTCTCCACGCCGTGCAGCTTTTGGAGCATCTCCAGCATGGGCGCGTTGTATGGAGTGATAAATTCCCGTTCGTTTTTTCCGTAAAAGAGCGGCGCGTGACGGTTTCCGATCTCGTAGCAGACTTTCGGAACCATAAATGGGTGGTCCGCCTGCACGGTGGCGCGTATGACTTCACAGGGAGGGGTGTGAACGGCGATTACAAGATCGCTGTCCATATAGATGACGTCCCCCTCGTGCAGTCCGCGGGTCAGTACAAAGTCGTCCATACGCACGCCGATCTCCCTTCCGGTGTCTGTGACGGCGCGGTATATTTTTTTAAATGCGTCATACCATTCCAGATCAATATATTCCACGGTCTTTCCGGATACGTCGAGCGTGTCCAGGGTGCCGACAAGTTTTTCACAAATCATATCGTATTTCTCCTTTTTCAGTATTACCAGGCGCCTATGAGCATCAGAAGGCCCGGGATCCAGGCGGTCGCCACACCTTCGAAGACCTGAAGGACGGGTACGAATTTTCCGAGCTTTTTCCCGCAGATATCTTCCACAAAGGACGTTCCCCAGAGGACTGCCCAGAGATACCAGATTGCGGCCCAGCGCCAGTCGGCGGTGATGCCGAGCGCGGCGCTTCCCGTGATGCCCTCGATCGTTCCGAAGACCACCGCGTTGACGGCCACGAATGTGGAGAACCAGGCAAAGGGGATGGGGCTTAATTTCTGAAGCTTTACAAATGCTACAAACAGGTAGGTAAAGCCAAAGAGCAGGCCGGTCCCTGCCGCATAGTAATTTCCCTGGACAAGATTTACCGCATTGATAAAGACTGACAGGCCTCCGGTCAGGATATTCATCACAGCCGCGGACTTTCCGTTTACATTGTAAAGGGTACACATGCCGTTGTTGATCAGCACGATACCCACGAATAACAGGCAGACTCCTAACATAATAATTTTCCTCCTCATACTATATGGCGGCGGACCGGGACGCCCTGCCCGCCGCAAAAGCCCTTTAGAACAGGCTGTAGATCTGGGTCAGCGGCAGCTTTTTTGCCGGCTTGGAGGTGATGTGCTCACCGTCCACACGCACTTCGTAGGTCTCGGGGTTGACTGTGATCTCGGGAAGAGCGCTGTTGAATTTCATATCTTTCTTGGAAATCGAACGGCAGCCGGATACCGGAACTACGGTTTTTTCCAGATGATACTTCTCTTTGACATGCTCAGCGGCCGCGGCTTTGGAGACAAAGGTCAGGCAGGAGCCGTATTTTGCCTTGCCGTGCGCAGCGAACATCGGACGGTAGCAGACCGGCTCGCAGGTCGGGATCGAGGCGTTGGCATCGCCCATTTTGGATGCAATGATCATGCCGCCCTTGATGATGATATCCGGCTTGCTCCCGAAAAATGCGGGGTTCCACAGCACCAGATCCGCAAACTTTCCGACTTCCACAGAGCCCACATAAGAGGAGATTCCGTGTGTGACCGCCGGATTGATCGTATATTTGGAAATATAGCGCTTTGCGCGGAAGTTGTCATTTCCGTGTCCCTCGTCCTCGGGAAGGACGCCGCGCTCGTCCTTCATCTTGCTGGCGGTCTGCCAGGTGCGGGTGATAACTTCGCCGACGCGTCCCATTGCCTGGGAGTCAGAGCTCATCATGGAGAACACGCCCATGTCGTGCAGCACATCCTCGGCCGCGATCGTCTCCGGACGGATGCGGGAATCGGCAAATGCGACGTCCTCCGGGATTCTCTTGTCGAGATGGTGGCATACCATCAGCATGTCGAGATGCTCATCCAGGGTATTGACGGTATAAGGCATCGTGGGGTTGGTGGAGGAGGGCAGTACGTTGGGGGCTCCTGCCGCGCGGATGATGTCCGGCGCATGGCCTCCGCCGGCTCCCTCGGTGTGGTAAGTGTGGATCGTGCGCCCGGCAATCGCGTTCAGCGTATCCTCCACACATCCGCCCTCGTTCAGCGTGTCGGTGTGAATCGCGACCTGCACATCGTACTCATCGGCCACATTCAGACAGTGGTCGATGACTGCAGGTGTGGAACCCCAGTCCTCGTGAATCTTGAGGCCCATGGCTCCGGCGCGGATCTGTTCTGCGAGAGCGCGCTCATCTGAGCAGTTGCCTTTTCCCAGCAGGCCGATATTCATCGGATATTCCTCCGCTGCCTGCAGCATCCGCTCGAGATTCCATGGTCCGGGCGTACAGGTCGTTGCGTTGGTGCCGTCGGCGGGACCGGTGCCCCCGCCGATCATTGTGGTAACTCCGCTGTAGAGCGCGCAGTCGATCTGCTGGGGAGAGATAAAATGAATATGGGTGTCGATGCCGCCCGCTGTCAGAATCAGTCCTTCGCCGGCGAGCGCCTCTGTGGAGGCTCCGACCGTCATGCCCGGCGTCACGCCGTCCATAACCGCTGGATTTCCGGCCTTTCCGATTCCTGCAATCCTGCTGTCCTTGATTCCGATATCTGCCTTGTAAATACCGGTGCAGTCCAGCACCAGCGCGTTGGTGATGACAAGGTCGAGATCGCCGTCCGCGCTGGTCGTCTTCACCGACTGTCCCATACCATCTCTGAGCGTTTTGCCTCCGCCGAACTTGCATTCATCGCCGTAGACCGTATAGTCTTTTTCCACCTCAATCACCAGGCTGGTATCTGCGAGGCGGACTTTGTCTCCAGTTGTGGGACCGTACATCATTGCATAATGTGCTCCGGATATTTTTGTGCTCATGTGTTTCCCTCCCTATCTGATAAATCCTTTTTGTCTTGCCTTTTCGAGGGCTGCTCCCTTTGAGGCGTCGGATACCTGGGCGCAGGTCAGGTCGTTAAGGCCGAAGACTCTGCGCGTGCCTCCCATGGCGGTGAGCGCCACTTCCTTTTCCTCGCCCGGCTCAAAGCGGACAGAAGTTCCGGATGGAATGTCCAGGTGATAGCCGTACGCTTTTTCCCGGTCAAAGGAAAGGCAGCGGTTCACCTCAAAAAAGTGATAGTGGGAACCCACCTGCACCGGGCGGTCTCCGGTATTTGCCACCAGAAGGGTGAGAGCGTGTTTTCCTTCATTGAGTGTGATTTTCCTGTCGAGCGGCATGATTTCTCCGATTTTCATATGCTTCGTCCTCCTTACTGAATGGGATTATGTACAGTGACAAGCTTGGTGCCGTCCGGGAACGTGGCTTCCACCTGAACCTCCGCGACGAGATCAGCGACGCCGTCCATCACATCGTCCTTTGAGAGGAGCTTTGTGCCCAGATGCATCAGTTCCGTGACTTCCTTTCCGTCCCGCGCCATCTCCAGCAGCTCCGAACTTATGTACGCCACAGCCTCAGGGTAATTCAGCTTCAGTCCGCGCGCCCGCCGTTCCTTTGCAAGATTTCCGGCAAGGTGAAGCAGCAGCTTTTCCTGTTCCTTGGGTGTCAGTCTCATGTTGTGAACCTCCTTCTCGGCTTAGTAGGCAGCGGAACGTCCGCAGAATGCGCCTTCCGCTGCGGTGAATACAAAAAAAGCAGGCAACGCGTCTTGCGATTAGACGTCGTTGCCTGCTTTATGGTGATTACCATAGCATATGCGAAAAATTTTGTCAATATGGAAATGAAAAATCTTGTTTTTGCAAAAAAAGTATCTATTGTCCTGAAATCGACAATATGTTACAATAAGCTCCATGAACCAAAAAATGGAAGCAGGGAAAGCGGATGAGAATATGACAAATAAGGAATATCTTGTAGGAATTGATGTGGGCAGTACCACCACGAAAGCGGTAGTCACGGACCCGGAAAACGGAAAAATGATGTTTTCGGATTACCGGAGGCATCACTCAAATCAGATCAGGAGTATTTTATATGTAATGGAGCTTCTCGCACAGAAATTTCCGCATGAGAGGCTGCGTGTTGCCATGACGGGCTCCGGAGCCAAGCCCATTGCGGAGGCGCTTGGCCTGCCCTTTATCCAGGAGGTGGCCGCGAACGCGGCGGCGCTCAGAAGGAAGTATCACTTTATCGGAAGCGCTGTGGAGCTGGGCGGGCAGGACGCGAAGATGATCTTCTTCCAGAAGGATGAGAAGACAGGCGCTCTGAACGTGGCGGACATGCGCATGAACGGAAGCTGCGCGGGAGGAACAGGGGCTTTTGTGGACGAGATTGCTTCCGTGCTGAAGGTGCCGGTCGAGAAGTTCAATGAGCTGGCGTCAGCGGGAAGCTGTGTCTATGATATCTCGGGGCGCTGCGGCGTGTATGCCAAGACGGATATCCAGCCGCTTCTGAACCAGGGTGTGGCGAAGGAGGATCTGGCGCTCTCCGCGTTTCACGCGATCGCGAAGCAGACCATCGGCGGCCTGGCACAGGGCCTGGAGATTAAGCCTCCCGTGGCGTTTGAGGGCGGTCCTCTGACCTTTAACCCCATGCTGGTGAAGGTCTTTGCCCAGAGACTGAATCTCTCCGAGGAGGATATTGTGATCCCGGAGCATCCGGAGCTGATGGTGGCGTACGGAGCCGCACTCTCCCTGAATACCATGTTCGCGGAGAACGGTAAGGCCGGGACAGCGCAGGATTATCTGCAGAAGCTGTCACAGAGAGAAGCTGCGGCAGCCGCGGGCGAGGAAAATACAGGCGTACAGTCCAGGCCGCTGTTTGCCTCGCAGCAGGAGAGAGAGGCGTTTGAGAAACGGCACAGAAGAAGTCCCCGCCAGTTTGCCGAGCCAGAGCCCGGTACGGATGTATACGCCTATCTGGGCATTGACTCAGGCAGCACGACTACGAAGTTCGTTCTCATAGATGAGAATGAGGAGATCCTGGATTCATTCTACGCGCCGAACGAGGGTGAGCCCCTGATGGTGGCAAAGCGCGCGCTGATCCGGATGCGGGACCGCTATAAGAGCGCAGGCGCGCGGCTTCATATTCTGGCAGCGGGAACCACAGGATACGGCGAGGTGCTCTTTGCGAAGGCGTTTCAGGCTGAATACCATACGGTGGAGACAGTCGCGCATGCCCGCGCCGCGGAGAAGTACGTAAAAGACGCGACCTTTATCCTGGACATCGGCGGACAGGATATGAAGGCGATCTGGCTGGACAACGGCATCATCACGAATATTCTCGTGAATGAGGCGTGTTCCTCGGGCTGCGGATCCTTTTTGGAGAACTTTGCGTCCTCTCTGCATATACCTACAGAGAAGATTGCGGACGCAGCCTTTTCCACAAAGCACCCGGCGGTGCTGGGCAGCCGCTGCACGGTATTTATGAACAGCAGCATTATCACGGAGCAGAGAAACGGCAGGCGCGGGGAGGATATCATGGCGGGACTGTGCCGGTCCATCATTGAAAATGTGTTCACCAAGGTAGTGCGTCTCTCAAACATTGATATGCTGGGAGACCGAATCGTGGTGCAGGGCGGTACGTTTGAGAACGACGCGGTGCTGCGGGCCCTGGAAGAGTATATCGGAAAGGAAGTCGTGCGCGCCCCGTACCCGGGTCTGATGGGAGCCATCGGCATTGCCCTGACTGCCCGGGAACGCCATCTGAAGGAGCCGGAGCTCCATACATTCATAGACCTGGACAGCCTGGACAGTTTCTCCTACCGTCAGGATGCCAATATGCCCTGTCCGTTCTGCGCCAATCACTGCAGGAGGACGGTGCTCACGTTCTCCAACGGAAATTCGTGGATCACGAACAACCGCTGCGAACGCGGCGAGGTGCTCGGCGATCCAGGCGAAGAAAGCGTAAAAGAGCAGCTTCGGGAGAAGGCAGAGCAGGCGCGGACAGTCCCGAATCTGTTTCAGGTGCGCAAAAAGCTGCTGTTTCAGAGGTATCCCGTCAGCGAACCGGCGCAGAAGCGCGGCATTACAATCGGCATCCCGCGTGTTCTGGCGTTCTGGGAGACAATGCCTTTCTGGTCGTCATTTTTCAGGAGCCTGGGGTTTGATGTAAAGCTCTCGGATTTCAGTACCCGCAGGATATATGAGAACGGCCTCTCAGCGGTGACCTCGGATACGGTCTGCTTTCCGGCAAAGCTCGTGCACGGGCATCTGCGCAACCTGAGAGAGAAGGGCGTGGACCGCATTTTCATGCCCGCCGTCACAACGGTTCCGACGGAAAATGTGCAGTCGACCAGCCAGTCGATGTGCGCCGTAGTAAAGGGCTATCCGCTCGTTGTCGGCAACTCGGACAATCCGGAGAAGAACTGGGATATCCCCTACGACGCTCCGCTGTTCCACTGGTATACCGCGGAAGACCGAAGACGGCAGCTCGTACAGTATATGGAAAGCACCTTCGGGATTTCCAGGGCGGAGACCGAGGCGGCGGTAAGAGCCGGCGAAGCGGCGCAGGAACAGTTCCATACAGCGCTGGAAAGCGCCGGTGCAGAGGTGCTCAGAAAGGTCGAGGAGGATGGTTCTTTCGCCGTAGTGCTCGCCTCCCGTCCCTACCAGAATGACTCCCTGGTGAACCACGAACTTCCGGAACTGTTCACATCCATGGGGATCCCGGTACTGACCGCGGATTCTCTGCCAAAAGTCAACGAGGTGGATCTGAGCCGGAGCCGGCTGGATATTGTGAACAATTACCACGCGAGGATGCTCGGATCGGCCGTCCTGGCAGCAGGCAGTGAACATCTGGAATATGTGCAGCTCGTCAGCTTCGGGTGCGGGCACGACGCGTATCTCTCCGATGAGATTGTCCGCATGATGAAGGAAATCTCGGGGAAAATTCCGCTGATTCTCAAGGTAGACGAAAGTGATGTGCAGGGACCGCTGCGCATCCGCGTGCGGTCATTCCTCGAGACGATCGCCATGAAGAAGGAGCAGGGAATCCTGCATACGCCGAAGCCTCTCGGGGAACCCTATCCGGTAAAATTTGAGAAAAAGGACCGCCGGGTGAAAACCGTTCTGGTGCCGAATACCTCCCATGCGTTCTGCCGGATGATGTCCGCAGCGTTCTGTGCCCAGGGCCTCCGTGCGGTTCCGATGGATGTTGGCCGTGAAGAAGCAATCCGCATGGGCAAGAAATATGTGCACAACGACATTTGTTTTCCGGCCCAGATCGTAATCGGGGAAGCGCTTGCGGCGCTGGCTTCCGGAAAGTACGACCCCGCGCAGACGGTGATCGGAATGGGAAAATATATTGGAGACTGCCGCCTGACACATTACAGCGCGCTGCTGAGAAAAGCGCTGGATGACGCGGGATTTTCCGAGACGGCAATTCTGACAAACGATGATGTTGATTCTCACCGCCTTCATCCGGGCTTTAAACTGAGCCTTGTCTCTTCGATCAGGATCGCGTTCGCGCTTCCGATGATCGACGCTCTCGAAGAGCTGTTAAGAAAGACGCGTCCCTACGAGCTGGAGAAGGGAAGCGCCGAGCGGGCGTTTGAGCAGGCGATGGATGCCCTTGTGGAGGGGCTTGAGCGTTCCGGCGTGCGGGGTGCAAAGAAGGGATTTGCCCGCGGCATCGAGCTGATGCGGCAGGTGCGCTGCGACCGCTCAAAGCCAAGGCCGCGCGTGCTCATTGTCGGAGAGTATCTCCTGAATTTCCATCCGGGAGCGAACCATGACATCGAAGCGTATCTGGAGAAGAACGGATTTGAGATTATCGAGGCGCGCATGACGGATGTCATAAGAAAGACGTATTTTTATCAGGACAGCCAGATCCGGGAGTACCATATTGACCGCGGACTGATAAAAAATGAATGGTTCCACATCGTGAATCAGGTATTTAATCTGGCGCATAATCTGACCGACCGAATCGCGTCCGCGCATCCGCTCTACGAGCCTCCGTGCCGGATGCAGGATCTTGTAAAGGAGAGCGATCCGATCATTCACCACACGTTTGACGCAGGAGAGGACGTTCTGATTCCGGGGGAGATCCTGCACCACGCGGAGCACGGATGCCGCGCTTTTGTGATTCTGCAGCCGTTTGGCTGTCTGCCCAACCATGTAGTAGGCAGAGGAATCTCAAAGAAGATTAAGGAACGTTATCCGGATGCCCAGATTCTGCCTCTGGACTATGATCCGGATGTAAGCTTTGCGAATATCGAAAACCGCCTGCAGATGCTGGTGATGAATGTGATGGCGGACCGGCAGGAGCAGCTGTCGGAGACGGGACTCAGCGAAGAGGAGAAAGGCGGGGAGAACCGCCGCGGCACTTACAGGCTGAAAAATAAGGAGGCGCTTTCCTAGCGGAACACCGGACATACTGTTTATGATTTTATGAGGGATTTGAGACATGAATTATACTGGTTTTGAACTGATATGGCTGTTTTTTGTCTATTCGTTCTTTGGCTGGGTGATGGAGACCGTGATGGGTACCGTCAAGCAGCGAAAGTTTGTAAACCGCGGCTTTTTCACCGGACCGTTCTGTTTTGTGTACGGTATCGCTGCCGTACTGATGACGGTGATTTTGTGGGAGCTGGAGGAAAGCTGGTTCTTTCTGTTTCTCGGATGCACGATTCTGGGAACTGTGACGGAATGGCTTACCGGAAAGCTGCTGGAGAGAATGAACCGGCACAAATGGTGGGACTACTCGAAGAAAAAATGGAATTTTGACGGCTATATCTGTCTGCAGTATTCCCTTCTCTGGGGCGTACTCGGAACGATATGCGTGAAGTTTGCCAACGAATGGCTGACTGCGCTGTTCGGTTTCCTTCCGGAACTCGCGGAGGAAATTCTCTGCGGTGTTCTGATCGTGATCGGGCTGATCGATCTCTCGGTGTCCCTGGCAGCGGTTTTCCGCTTCAAACTGAACAGAGAGATGCCGGCGGTTTACCGTTGGAACAGAAGCCTGGGCGCTGTGGCGCGGCGCATGGGCCTGGGGATCGTCGGCTGTGTGCAGCGCCGTATGGAAAAGGCGTACCCGGTGCTTAAAGAAGCGGGACAGCAGCTCTCCAGTGAGGGCAGATTCGCTGAGGGATGCGGATTTTATAAGCTGTTCTGGATCTTTTTTCTGGGATCACTGCTGGGAGATCTTGTCGAGACGATTTTCTGCCGGATTACCACAGGCGTGTGGATGAGCAGGAGCAGCCTTGTATGGGGACCGTTCAGCATAGTCTGGGGTATGGCGCTGGTTCTTGCGACCGTGCTGCTCTATAAGGACCGCGAGAAGCCGGATCGATACCTGTTCTTTATCGGAACTTTTCTGGGCGGCGCATATGAATATATCTGCAGCGTGCTCTCAGAGCTCGTATTCGGAAAAGTATTCTGGGATTACAGTAAGATACCGTTTAATCTCGGCGGAAGAGTCAACCTGCTGTACTGTTTTTTCTGGGGAATTGCCGCAGTGCTGTGGATCAAGCTGGTTTATCCAAGGCTGTCCAGTCTGATCGAGAAACTTCCTGTTATCGGCGGCAAGCTCGTGACTTGGGTGCTGGTGGTCTTTATGGCCGCAAATATGATCTGTTCCGGCCTTGCCCTGATTCGCTACGATACCCGCAGCCAGGGGAAAGAACCGGAATATGCCTGGGAACGTGTGATGGATACGTATTACGGGGATGAGGTAATGGAGAGGATTTATCCGAACGCGCTGGACGTGTGACAGGCCGCGCTGTCTGCAGTAGAGGAGAGCTCAGAAGAGTCTCTCCTTGAATTTTGCGAAAAACAATAATTTTTTATCGTTTATCATTAAAAAAGCATTGACAATCCTGAAGCTCGGTGATATGTTAAAAGTGTAAACAGGGAACGGATTTCCATAGAGGGAGGAGGAGATCTTATGCAGAAGACGGAGAAACTTGAGAAAAGGGAGAGAATATATTACAAGGGCTGTACGCTGCTGGTGCTTTTGTTTGAATTTCTTACGGGAATCAGTGCAGTGCTCTCCGTTGTTGACTTCATACGGGTGGTGTTCCTTACACCGCAGGATCTCTGGGTTGGGGAGATCGGAAACTATCTGTACTTTTCAGTCACAAACGGTTATAGTTATACGCCGATTGGCGGGCATATTCCAGACGGACTTAATCCCAAAACTTTTGCGGCAGTCTGGATTGCCGTGCAGTTTCTTACATCAATGCTTCCTTATCTGATCTTTTTTGAATCCATCCGCCGGATGCTCTGCAAAATCGCAGAGGGGCATTCTCCATTGAATATAGCCGCTGTCCGCGATATAAAAACGGCGGGCGCGGCGATGGTATATGTTGCTGTATGCAGGGGAATCATTGAACAGGCTGTGATGGGATTAGTGATTTACGGCCGTGTGATTATCAGTAATCCGATCAGTATACCTGGGCTCTTTGGAGGGCTGCTCATCCTTTTGTTCGCTGGCATTTACCGCAGAGGATGTGCGCTTCAGCAGGACGCTGATGAGACGATCTGATATGACAAAATCCCTGACAGCGCTGTACAGGTATTGAACGGGCGAATAGAAAGGAGGAGACTGTAATGGCAATTATCCTGCGTCTGGACCGTGTGATGGCGGATCGGAAGATCTCACTGAATCAGCTTGCCCGGCAGGTCGGTATCTCCAACGTCAATCTCTCGAACCTGAAGACCGGAAAGGTCAAAGCTATCCGATTTTCCACACTGAATGCCATCTGTGATATTTTAAACTGTCAGCCGGGAGATATTCTCGAGTTTCAGAGGGATGATCCTGAAGAACCGACGGCGGAATAAATCATAAGCGATGAGAGCAGGACAGGAGGGACCGTGTGAATTTATCATAATGACGGAATTTTCCTAAAAATTGTGTTAAAATTGCATGGAAAATGATTTTAGTGTAGACGAATGGTGGGTTTAGGTGTATGATAGAAAATAGAATAGAAAAGAAAGAACATCGGCAGCTGCGCAGACAGCAGCTGCCAATATTGTAAGAGGTGGAAACATGACTTTGGATAATAAACATTCTCGTAATGCCGGAAAGACAGAGTTTAATTTTCAGGAGAAGAAGCAGGCGATCGTGTCGACCGTAAATATGATCATGGAGAAGTGCGGGGTCGCTCCGCTGAACATTATGGAGAAGGCAACTCTGGAGCAGAGAATCACAGAGCTTTATGCAAGCCATGGAATCAATGAAGATCCGGAATCAATCTATGACAGCAAAGGGATGCTCAAGAACGGTCCGTCCATCAATGATCTGGAACGGTTCATCCGCGGCGACCAGCAGCTTGAGCGGGTTCATAAGTGTCTCGTGTTTATTCTGGCAGATTAAGTTGAAGAAAGAGAACAGGCTGTCCTGTACAGAACGTGCAGGACAGCCTCTTTACGTTATGGGAAATCAACTGCAGCGCTGCGTCTCGAACATACGGATAAACTCCTCCATCGCCCGCGTCAGATAGCGGTTCCGCTTTCGATAGAAATAGATTTCTCTGCGGGAGAGATCCTCGTCCAGCCGGTAGAACCACAGCGCCCCGTCATCCTTTGCCTGCCGCACCAGCGTGTCTGTGACAAAGGAGATGCCCATTCCGTAACAGGCAATCCGGTAAGCGGTTACCTGCTGGTCCAGCTTCAGCAGCACGTGCGGAGAGATTTTCGCGCGTTCAAACAGCCGCTCAGAACGCTCTCTGGTGTCGTTGCCGGAACGAAGCAGCAGAAAGGGCTCTGCGGCAAAGGCAGAAAGCGGAGGGCAGTCCGCATCCCCCAGGAGGTGGAGGCCCTCTCGAATCTCAGAGGCAGACAGCCGAAAGCGCTCCAACCCTCTGTTGGATGAGAAGGAGGCCGGAACTGCCAGCAGCAGATGCTCCTCCCGGAAAAAGTGGCGCTCATAGAGCGTGGGGGAGAACGCGTAATTATCCATCACAAAATCGAGATTGCCGTCGAACATCTTTTTCTCCAGATCCTTGGTGCTAGCCTCTGAGAGACTGATGTCGATGGACGGGTATTTTCTCATATATTCCGCCAGCATCGGGGGGAGAATATAGGACGCGAAGAGATTGCTTCCTCCCACGGAGAGCCTCCCCACCCGAAGATGCTCCATATCATTCAGATAGTTTTCAAAATCGTTTTCCATATCCATCAGCTTTTCGATTTCGCGGATATACCGCTGCCCGCATTCGGTAAGCTGGATCGGGCTGGTGCTGCGGTCGAAGATCGGTGTCTGCAGCCTGCGTTCGATCTTTCGCACTGTGGCGCTCAGCGCCGGCTGGGAGATATACAGATTTGCGGCAGCTTTCGAAAAGCTTCTGGTCTTATACACTTCATAAATATATTCTTTCCCCTCAAACATACGGAAGTCCTCCTGTCCTTCATTAGTATAAATTAACAATTATAACTCTTATACAAATATATATATTTGATTGTACCACACAGGGGAGTATAATGAAAGCAGAAAGAGCGGGAAGGTGCGCAGTCCCGGAAATTGAAAATTTATACATAAGCAAGGAGAAATGAATAATGTCAGCAGAAATGAGAATGGAGCACGATTCAATCGGAATGAAGGAAGTGCCGAAGGACGCCTATTACGGAGTGCAGACAATGCGTGCGGCGGAGAACTTTTATATCACAGGCCTGAATATGCACCCGGAGCTGATTGTCAGCGTAGCGCAGATTAAGAAGGCTGCTGCGATCACCAACTTTGAGGTGGGAACACTTGACAAAAAGCGCGCGGACGCAATCGTTAAAGCCTGCGATGAGATCATTGCGGGCAAGTTCCATGACCAGTTTATAGTAGACCCGATTCAGGGAGGAGCGGGAACATCCCTGAACATGAACGCAAACGAGGTTATCGCAAACCGTGCGATCGAGATCCTTGGAGGAGAGAAGGGAGACTACTCCATCGTAAACCCGAACGACCATGTAAACTACGGTCAGTCCACAAACGACGTATTCCCGTCCTGCGGACGCATTACCGCATTAAAGCTGATCAACAAGGCGCAGAAGCAGCTTGAGCGTTTGTATGAAGCGCTGACACAGAAGGCTGAAGAGTTCGACTCCGTCATCAAGATGGGAAGAACACAGCTTCAGGACGCAGTGCCGATCCGCCTGGGACAGGAGTTCCGCGCTTACAGCATGGCGATCCGCCGCGATATCAACCGTTTCACGAACGCAAAGGATGAACTGTGCGCTCTGAATCTGGGCGGTACGGCAATCGGTACCGGACTGAACGCCGATGTGCTGTACTTACAGAAGGTTGTCCGCAACATCGCGCTTGTATCCGGCCTGGACCTGATCCAGTCCTTTGACCTGATTGACGCGACACAGAACCTCGACGGTTATACCTCCGTATCCGGAGCAGTCAAGGCGTGTGCAGTCAACCTGTCCAAGATGTCCAATGACTTAAGACTGATGTCCTCCGGACCGCGTACCGGACTCGGTGAGATCAATCTGCCGGCAAAACAGAACGGATCCTCCATTATGCCCGGCAAGGTAAATCCGGTTATCCCGGAGGTTGTAAACCAGGTGGCATTCAACATCTTCGGAAACGATATGACAATCGCTATGGCCGCAGAGGCAGGACAGCTTGAGCTGAACGCGTTCGAGCCGATCATCTTCTATAACCTGTTCCAGTCCATCGAGACGCTGACATTCGCAGTCCGCACGCTGGTTGACAACTGCATCACCGGCATCACGGCAAACGTGGAGCGCTGCCGTCAGATGGTGGAGAACAGCGTTGGAATCATCACAGCGATCTGCCCGTATGTTGGTTACGACCGCGCTGCCGAGGTGGCAAAGGAGGCAATCGCGACAGGAGCGTCTGTGCGTGAGCTGATTTTGAGAGACAAGCTTCTGACAGAGGAAGAGTTAAATGTCATTCTCGACCCATATTCCATGACAGAACCGGGTATTTCCGGCAAGGACATCATGGAGAGAGAGCTGAAGAAATAAACAATAGAATTTGAACCTGTGAGAGGGCGAAAGCATTCGGGGCTTTCGCCCTCTTGGTTTTAGCTGCGATTTCATATTAACATCGGGAAATGATAGAAAAATTCATATATGACTGCTATAATATAAGCACACAAAATATCCAATATATCATTTTGGGAAAACGGAGGAAGAAGAAAATGGATAATGTGGCGGACAAAAAGAAAAAAGAATTGGCGATTCGCAGCTCGGCGGCAGAATATCTGACCTTTGTGGCGTCCACCGGGGAGAGCGATGCCAGCTTTGAAATGCGCTATGAGGACGAAAATATCTGGCTGACTCAAAAAATGATGGCGGCGCTGTATGATGTAACCAAGCAGACAATTTCTCAGCACATAAACCGGATCTATGCGGATGGCGAGCTTACCCCGGAGGCAACTGTCAAGAAATACTTGACAGTTCAAACCGAGGGAAATCGTCAAGTTAGTCGCAGGCAAGATCACTATAATCTTCAGATGATTATTGCCGTTGGGTTCAAGGTGAATAACCAGCGGGCGGTACAGTTCCGCAAGTGGGCGGGGCAAATTGTGAAAGACCACACTATTCAAGGCTGGACGATGGATGTAGAACGCCTGAAAAAAGGTCATATGTTCACGGATGAATATTTTGAACGCCAGTTACAGCAGATTCGTGAAATCCGTCTGTCGGAGCGTAAGTTTTATCAGAAAGTAACGGATTTGTACGCTACGGCGTTTGATTATGACAAAAATGCAAAAACCACCCGTCTGTTTTTCCAGACGGTTCAGAATAAGATGCACTTTGCCGTCCACCGCCACACGGCGGCAGAACTGATCGTGGAGCGTGCTGACGCCAATAAGGAACACATGGGTCTGACCACATGGGAGAACGCCCCGGACGGTAAAATCCTGAAAGCCGATGTGACGATTGCAAAAAACTATTTGAGCAAAGAAGAAATGAACTATTTGGAGCGCATTGTGTCGCTTTATCTGGATTATGCAGAGTTGCAGGCAGAGCGCAAAATTCCCATGAGTATGGAAGACTGGGCGAAGCGGCTGGATGGTTTCCTGGAATTCAACGGAAATGAATTGCTGACCGGTCCGGGCAAAATCAGTGCAGAACAGGCGAAACTCCATGCGGAAACGGAATACGAAAAGTACCGCATTATTCAGGACCGCTTGTATGAGAGTGATTTTGACCGTTTCCTTATGCTGGAACAGGAGGTGAACCGCAAGGATGAAGTTTAATTTTAAGATACAGTAATATTAAACAGATGCTGTCGATGCTGTTGTTAAGGTGTTCCAGGGACAGGGATACCACGAGTCTACAAGTAATGTAAAATATCATGATGTGGATAGTTACCAGAACTTATTGAATGTGATGAAGTCGCTATAACATTGTAATAACATACTATGCGTTGAGTGCATTTTGTTTTGAACAGTTAATTAAAATGAAAATTGACGACATCACCCGGGAATTTTGGGGATTTGCAGAAGAAAAATCGCAAGTACGATGATGCTGATTACGGAAAGGATAATTGACAAAGGAGGACGAGATGGACGGACTGTGCAGGATGACTGCCATGGAACTCAGAGCGGAAATTCAAAAAAGAACGCTCGGCATTGAAGAATTAACACGTTTATATCTTGAGCGCATCGAGAAATATGACCCCGCGCTGAACACGATATCTGAGATAAACGAATTGGCCTTGAAACAGGCGAGAAAACTAGATTCTCAAAAAACAGGCCGTGACGCCATATTATTTGGGCTTCCGCTGCTTATAAAGGATAATATAGATGTAGCCGGACTTCATACAACAGCAGGAAGTCTGGCTTTGGCTGACAACAGAGCTGAGACAAATGCGGCAGTGGTGGAAAATATTATACGTAACGGCGGCATTATTTTAGGCAAAACCAATATGACAGAGTTCGCCAATTTTACGACCGAAGGTATGCCGCCCGGCTACAGCTCCAGGGGCGGTACGGTGAAAAACGCTTATGACTGCAGCAAAAATCCGGGAGGATCAAGCACAAGTTCAGCGGTAGCTGTTTCAGCCGGATTTTGTTCCATGGCAGTGGGGACTGACACCTCTTTTTCCGTTGTGGCATGTGCGGCGGAAAATGGAATAGCAGGTTTGAAACCGCAGTTTGGCGCCCTGTCCAGGCGCGGAATTATTCCGATAGCCAGCACATTAGATTCTGCGGGAGCATTGAGCAAAGATTTATCTGACGCGATTTTGTTATATAACGGAATGTTGGACAGACCGCTTGCGCCTGTTCAGCCGATTCCCGCAAAAGAATTAAAAATCGCCATTAATTTAACTTGTTGTGCTAGTTGATATAAAAAACTTCAACAAAATATGCTATTC
>CAKNMY010000064.1 GCA_930989745.1 uncultured Lachnospiraceae bacterium
CACAACCGCCGCTGCTGCGCGCGCTGCCGTGCGGAATCTTCTTTTCCGTTTTCTTTCATACTCATCCGCGCTTATCGTAAATTCCTCTATCTTACTGGTTGTTTTTCCCTGTTCCTTCTGTTTTTCCACCTGCTCCATGATTCTTGCAAACAGGCGCTCTTCATCGCCCTCCTGAAACGGTACCTCTGTATCTTTGGTTTCTTCCTCGATTCTGGCGGCTTCCTTCAGCAGTTCATGTTCCAGGATTTGGTCGGCTAAATCAGTGTTCGGTGTCTGGGTGTTCTGATTGTTCTCAAATTTTCTTTTCTCCATACTATCTCCAACTTTCCTTGACTTTTTTCCGTATGGGTATAATAATGTATATAAACTGTGAATAATGTGTATATTCAGGAGGATTCATATGAAACATATTGTACTCACCGGCGGCGGAACTGCCGGGCATGTTACCCCGAATATTGCTCTCATTCCCCGTCTCAGGGAACTTGGATATAAAATTTCCTACATAGGCTCCTATGACGGCATCGAGAAGAAGCTGATCGAGGAGCTTGGGATTTCCTATTACGGAATTTCTTCCGGCAAACTGCGCCGTTACTTTGATCCGAAAAATTTTACAGACCCCTTTAAGGTTCTGAAGGGGTTCTCTGAAGCCAAACGGCTTATGAAAAGGCTCAAACCGGATATCGTATTTTCAAAAGGCGGATTCGTCTCCGTCCCGGTCGTTCTCGCAGCGAAAATGTGCGGGATTCCGGCAATTATCCACGAGTCTGACATGAGTCCGGGACTTGCCAACAAGTTATGTATTCCCGCAGCGACAAAAGTATGCTGCAACTTCCCGGAGGCGGCTGAACATCTCCCGGCTTCCAAAGCGGTTCTCACAGGAACTCCGATCCGCCAGGAGCTGCTCCACGGAAGCAGAGAAAACGCGCTTCATTTTACAGGGCTTTCCAGCGACAAACCGGTTATCATGATCATCGGCGGCAGCCTTGGCGCTGTGGCTGTCAATGAAGCCGTCCGCTCCATTCTTCCCGAACTGCTCAAGACCTTCCAGGTCGTTCATCTCTGCGGCAAGGGAAAGCTGGATCCTACTTTGAATAATCTGAACGGTTATGTACAGTATGAGTATATCAAGCAGGAGCTCCCCGATCTGTTCGCGCTCGCCGACCTGGTGATTTCCCGCGCGGGAGCGAATGCAATCTGCGAGATCAGCGCGCTCAAAAAGCCCAATCTTCTGATTCCGCTGTCTGCGCGCGCAAGCCGCGGAGACCAGATCCTGAACGCCCGCTCCTTTGAAAAGCAGGGCTTCAGCCTTGTTATGGAAGAAGAGGAAATCACAAATGAAAAACTTCTTCACGCCATTCAGGATCTGTATCGGAACCGCGAGTCTTACATTCACGCAATGGAAAACGGGCAGCACACAGACTCCATTGAGCGAATTATTTCTTTGATTCAGGATTGTCAGAAATAATTCCCATCTCCTGATATTCTTTGCCGAATTTTCTGCGAACCCAGGCTCTTGCCCGGCTGAGCGATGTCCTCATATGAGGCAGAGACATCCCAAGCCGCTCGGCAACAGTCTCGGGTTCGTCCCGGTATATGTAGAGTCCTGCCATGATCTCATACCATACAATATTTTTCTTCTTCAGCTCCTGAAACACACGGGAGCCAAGCTCCTCACAGTCGTATTCCAGACCATGCCGTTCTTCCAGTCCGCCAAAATTTCCGTGCTTTTCCAATTCCAGTTCCTCCCCGCTCATGGAAACTGTATTCCCTTTGCAGTATTTTCTCCGATAATCACGGGCTTTGTTCTTCACCATGGATACCAGAAGTCCCTGTTCTTTGCTGCTGTCCACATTGGTCATCATGGCAAACTTCAGGAGCACATCCTGCACTACGTCCTGTGACATGTCATAATCTCCGAGCTCTCTGTACGCCGTCCGCATAAGCCTCTTCCAGTGCTTATCATATATTTCTTTAATCTTTTCGTTGTCCTGCATAAGGATTGCCCTGAGAACTTACAAATATTTCTTTATCTCTGCAAGAATCTCATCTCTTGTCTCATCCTCCAGTTTCCCGGGTTTCCAGTTCAGTCCGACACCATCGCCCTGATAGCGCGGAATCAGATGCATATGAAAATGGAATACGGTCTGCCCTGCCGCCTCTCCGTTATTCTGCACCAGATTGTATCCGTCGCATTCCAACACCTTGGTCATTGCGGTTACTACCTTCTTAGCCACCTTCATGGCCTTTGCCGCCAGCTCCTCCGGAATCTCATAGAGATTATCGTAGTGCTCTTTGGGCAGGATCAGTGCGTGCCCTTTGCTCGCCGGCCCCAGATCCAGAATCACCCGAAAATCCGCGTCCTCGTATAACGTCGCTGATGGTATCTCTCCGTTCGCAATTTTACAAAAAATACATGACATAATGCTCTCCTCCTTTTGCGATTTTCATCACGTTAGTAGTGCTGCCTTCCGGCGTCTTCGCTCTCTATCTATTTTGGCTTATTTTGTCATTTTTTGCAACCTGAAATTATTTGCCTTTTTCCGGCGCGGATGCTACACTTAGCCCAAAGGGAGGTTTTTATTTTATGCTGACTGAAAATGAAAAACTGCGCTTTGCCGAACTGTGCAGCGAAAACGCAGAATTACATACGCTCTACGAAAAATTTATGGATACTCATCGTTATGCCATCTCCAGGATTGCGCACGAAATCCGTAATCCTGTCACACTGATCAACAGTTTTCTCCAGCTCTACGAGCAGGAACACCCTGAGGCCGCCTCTTCTGTAAACTGGCTGCACGCTCAGGAGAATATGAAGGCCCTGCGCCATCTGCTCTCCGATCTGTCTGAGTATAATAATGCACACACGCTGCATCTGGAGATGGTAAATCTATACCGTCTGCTCTCAGCGATGGCCTCGGATGCCGCTTCCGGGCTCTGTCCCTCGTCTGTATCCCTTGTACTCAAAAAGGATTCCGCCATTCCATCCATTTTGGAAGATGTGGGAAAGATGCGCCAGGTATTTCTGAATCTCATCCAAAATGCTGTGGAAGCAATGCCCAACGGCGGTACGCTCACAATTTCCATCGAAAGCGACGGGGACTCCATCACAATTCATTTTACGGATACGGGATGCGGGATTGAGCCGGAACAGCTCTCCTCCATCTTCGATCCCTTTGTGACGCACAAGCGCAACGGAACCGGTCTCGGACTTGCCGTATCGAAGGAGATTATTTCCGCCCATCATGGGAGTATCTCCGCGGAATCCGTACCCGGAAAGGGCACGGACTTTACCATCCGGCTCCCCGTTCGCTGACACAGTTTTCCCCGTATCTGCGGCTTCCTCTGCGATATAGCAGAAGCGCTGTAAGAAATCCCGCGATAAGTCCGCCGATATGCGCGGCGTTATTAATACCATAGCTCGAGAAACCATATGCCACCGAGAGAATCGCCATCAGAGCCACTCTCCGCAGCGTCAGATCCGCCAGCTTCCCTCTGTGTACTATAAGCAGCGCCAGGATTCCTCCAACCACCGCAAACACTGCACCGGAAGCTCCGGCTGATACTGCCATTTCTCCTGTCCTGAGCTCCCAGGCCATGGAAAGCAAGTTCCCTCCCAGCCCTCCGATCAGATAAATGGCGAGGTACCGCGCCTTTCCCACAAACCGCTCCAGATAATCTCCAAGAAAAACCAGCATAATCATATTGCTGACCAGGTGCTGCAGGTTAAAATGCAGAAACATACTCGTAAACAGCCGATAGTATTCCCCCTCCAGAATGTACGGGGTAAATGCCGCTCCGTACTCCAGCATCCGGGCGGTATCCAGCCCAAAATACGCCGTGACCGCAAATACGAGGATATTTGCCGCCGCCATTCCCAGATTGGCCCAGTGTTTCGGTCCGTAGATCAGCCGTTCCACCATATCCATATTCTGATAGTCTTCTCTTCTCATGGAATCTTCCTCTCTGACTCAAAGCCTGCCTTCATCAGATAAGCGCAAAAACAGCACTTTGCTTTTTGTCCATTATAGAAAATTCCCCTTTTACTTGCAATACTGATATGTCAAATCCGCAAACCTCACCCTGTCCCCGTCGCAGAGCCTGCGCTCCTCCTCTCCCACCAGAGGCTGTTCATTCACAAACGTACCGTTTCTGGAATTGAGATCTGTCAGATAACATTCTCCTTCTCTCTTCTCAATTTTTGCATGCATGCGGCTGACGGCTTTGGAGGGCAGCACCACGTCCACTGCCTGCGGAAGCGTTCCGACCAGGATCAGTTCGCGGTCAGCTGTAACCGTCGGAAGCGTCGGCGGCTGTATACCGGAAAGATACGGATTTCCCACTCCTCCGTATCCCAGGCATACGGTAACATCCCCGCGTTTTTCTTCCTCTGGTTTTTCCTGCTCAGGCCCGGATTCAAAACGCACGGATGGAGCGCAGGACCTTCCACGTATATGAAGCTCTGCCTTTTTCTCCACATTTCGAAATTCCTGTTCAATCTCTTTCTCCTCCTCAGCCTTTCTGCTGCGCCAGAGCCATACTCCGCCGCACACAGCTCCTGCCAGAAGAATCCCCACCAGAGCCAGATATGCCCAGATCGGAAGCGTTACCCATTTCAGGAGTATGAGAATGCCCAAAAGCACTGCTGCCGCCGCAGGAGGGATCACACGGACCAGCCAGGATACCGCCTGTTCCTCCTCACCCTCTTCTTCCTCCAGAAATTCCTGCAGAACCGCGTCTTTTTTCTCCTGCTCTATATCCGGAAAATCTGCGGAAGAGCTCTTTCTGGAAGATATGAAGTCAGACGCCGCACTCTCCTGCCCACGCCTGTGAAAGACTGTCAGCACCGAAGTCAGGTCAAAGGGTTCTTCCATTGCCTTTCTGTAGATCCCATACCCCAGAACCACAGCTTCCTGACAGGTATGATCAATCTTTGGCAGCAGGTATTCGGTAAGAGCGCGGAACTCTTCCCCCAGATTTCCCCCGTAGCCGGGCAGATAACAAAATGATATCTCCTGGTTCCCCGCGTCCAGATAAATATATTCGGGCCGGAGCACCAGCCCCTGTCCGTCCAGCAGGTAACTGTCCAGTACATTCAGCGCCTCTGCCGCTGCGGTCACAAGCTTTTCCAGAATTTCCGCGTTGATCATACGATTCTGATACAGTACCGCCAGAGACTGCCGCGAGGTGATCTCATAGTAAAAAAGAGCCTGGTTGTCCAGCATATGAAGCCTGCAGCTCAAAAAGCCTTTCATCACATTTCCCACAAGCATGCGGATCTGAAAGGAATCCATGTCCACATCGCAGGGGCTCTTTATAATCATATAATTATGATTCAAATCTCTCTTATATTCCGCAGTTACTTCCATACTTCTCCAATCCCTTCCAATGCCCGGAGATGGCGTATAAATTCCACAGGACGGACAACCTCTGCCTCCACTCTGCCGCTGTAGCTTCTCTCAGCATATCCCTGGGGCAGAAAGAAGAGAATACTTCCCGAAATCTGTGCGCTTGCCGCGTCTTCTCCTCCGGATATTCCGCATTCCGCTCCGGAAAACGGATATTCATATTCCTGTTGTCTCTTATTCATCACTTTCTCCGCTTCCTCCGCCGCGTTTCTTCCTTTATATGCCCCCTGGCCGCTTCCGGTAATCACCGCCTCACACGCAATCTGGGTATACCACGCTCTCTGATGCACATAGAAATTCAGAGACAGCACCAGAAAAATTACAATCCAGACCAGAGGCACTACAACCGCGGCCTCCACTGTGAGGCTTCCCTTCAGCCAAACAGCAGAACTATGACATACGTTCCCAGGAAAAACGGAAGAAACGGAAACCGGCTCTTTCTTCCCATGCGCCGGGCTGCCAGCGCTGCCGCGGAGAAAACAGCAGCCAGAAAGAATGCTCCCATCAGGATTTCCACCGCTGTCCTCCAGCCGAGAAGCGCTCCCAGAACGATCTCCACCAGACCGTCCCCATAGCCTAACGCTTCCCTTGTCAGCCACGCAAGGCACAGCAGAAGGATTCCCGGAATCATCCCTGCTGCCAGCGCCGCATATTCCCCGTATCGGACCCTCATGATCACTGCCGCCAGAAAAATTCCGGCAGTCAGCATGATACTGATTCTTTGTCTTCTTAAATCTGTCCATGCATTCCCTCCCAAAAGCAGAATTGCCGCCGCCTGTTCCATTCTTTTTTCACCCTTCCCTTGTTCCGCACCGCTCACACGCTTCTATTCCGGAAAGCTCCGACTGTTTTACCAGCATGACCGTTCTTTTGAGTCCGCTGCACGCCCGGGAGGTGTGATACTTATCTCCGCTGGGAGACACATATAGAATCTCCCCGCCGGCACCCCGTGCGCACTTTTCACAGGCGTGATACTTTCCGCCGGAATCATTGCGCAGACTTCCCACCTGATCCTTCGATGTCTGCAGAATCGTGAGGTGGATATGCGTGCAGTCTTCCGATGTGTGATATACGCTTCCGTTTTCAGCCATATATACCATAGCTTCCGCCGTGTCCGTATTTTCGCCGTTCCCGCCTTCCCAGGTTCCGTTCCAGCCAGTCCACGGATATACATACCCACGGTTGGCAGTCCGCAGCTCCGGAACAGGGAAAAACGGAAACCATACAGGCATCTGATACGTAACCTGAATATCGATCTCGCTGCCGCTGCTGCTGCTTCCCAAAGTGGACACAGTTCCGTTTGCCCTCACCTCATCCGGAATATTCAGGCTTCCCAAAAGCCCTGCCGCCGCACTCTCAGCTGCCCGAACTCCCGTATTCCCCTCCCCGGCATCACCGGAGAGGTACGCGTACATCCCGGCGCGCATTGCGCTCTCCTGCGCGGATACTGTCAGCAGCGCCTGCATCCTGTAAAGCTCCAGCACACTCAGCAGCATGACCATACCCATCAGAAATATCGGCACGGCCGCAGCGGCTTCCACGGTCAGTGAGGCGCGGGGCGGCTGCAAAAGAGCAGAAGAGAGTATCCTTTGTGCGGCTCGTTTCAGGGGGATTTTGTGTAGAAATTGTTGAAGAGAGCCTGCCGTATCCGGCTGATTTGTCCTTTCTTTAGATTTTGTGCCGGCAGGGAACGCCGGTTTGATGTGCATTTGCGTTATGTTTTGCCGCATAAAAGATACCCTCCTCTGCCCTCTTACTGGTAATAACCATAGCTTCTTGTGATATTGAATTCCATAGTTCCCTCCGACGCCTTCATCTGCGCTTCCATCCAGCATACACACCGGTCAGCGAGGAAATTTGCCTCCCCCTCCTGCCACATCGTCTGTTCGATCATATCCAGCATCCGCATGGAGAGCGTTTCTTCGCTCTCTGCCAGGAGAAATATTCTCAGGTAATCCTCATAGGTAATTCCTCTTTCGGGACTCTTCCGAAAGCTGTCCAGCCCGTTCAGCAGTTCGGGCAGATTTTCCAGGGAGAGCTGCCATCCCGCAGCGCTCTTGATCAGTTCCGTCTTCCCTCCGTCCAGCAGTTCCCTGACGTCCAGCACGCTTTCTGCAAATGCCCAGCACGCCATCAGAAGCGCGCTCACCAGCTGCTGCGCCACAGGCAGCCCGAACGCGGTTGTGATTGCCAGCGCCATTGCGTCCACTTCTGCCTTTTTCACGGGATCGGTACTCAGATACAGCAGATTGGCCGCCTCGCGCACTGCCAGAAGCTTTGCGGCAACTTTCTTTAAGTTCTCCGTATCACTGCCTTTTCCCTCCAGGAGATATTCCGCCTGGCAGTTCAGGCCTGTCCCCTCCCCCGATGTATAGCATGGAAAATGTGTCATCGCGTATTCCATCAGCAGCGCTTTGTCTGAAATCCCTCCGCTTTCAGGAAGCGGAAGCGTTCCCATGCCGGAATGCAGAGATCGGTTCGAAGCGAGAGATGCCGTATCCAGCTCCAGAGAGGATAACCTCCCGCTGTCTTTCAGCACCAGTGTCAGAACACCCATTTTCCGGATTTCCCGTATGACCTCTATGGGATTTTTGCGCGGGGCTTCTGCGGTTGGGGCGTCTGACCCCGGCTGCGCTTCAGCAGTCTGGGCATCTGATTCCGCCTCTGTTTTCTCCCGGTCAAATTCCTCCATCAGATCATCTACCGCGCTGTCGCCTTCTTCGCCGTCCGCCGAGCCCCCTTCCAGCCGTTCGAGGATGCGCTGTATACCCTGTTCTCCCAACGTCTCCTTCATGTATTCAACAGCCTGCTGCCGGAAAAATGCTCCCTGTCCGTCTGTGGCAAGGGCATATCCCGTAATTCCTCCCCCGGTGAGGTTCAGCTTCCAGAGATCGGCGCTTACAGGCAGAAGCCTGTCCCTCTCGGGATGCACTACCTTCTGCATCACCGTCTCCAGCGTATTGTACATCTGCTCCGGATGAAAGCCGTCTGTACCATAGCTGCTGTCCACAAAAAACACGTCGTACTTTTCCAGAAGCGTCCTGTTGTACTGGGCAAATACGGAATACAGCCCCTGCTCCATGCCGGCAGCGATCTGCACCCTGGCCCCGGCTGTCCGCACCGACCGGATACTGACTGCGGTCAGTGACAGAATCAGCGACAGCACCAGACAGAGCCCCACTGTGATGCTTCCTTTCTTTTCCAAGGTATACAGCCTCCTCTTCAGGTAAAATTGTGATTAATAGTTACATACTGTGAGAATCTTTCGATGTGAAGGACTAGATACTGTTGCTCTGGCTTGTGATTTTAGATAAAATATCGTTCACAAGACTGACAAGCTGTTCTTTGAAAATGATGACAAGTCCGATTAATACGACCAGAATCAGGATGATCTCAACAACTCCTACCGCATCCTCTTCCCGTAAGAACTTCCGTAATAGTCCCATACTGTCCACCTCCTTTCTCATCGCGTTCTCTGCGCCGGCGGTACGCCCGGACCGGCGCGCAGCTTCTTATGAGCATATCTGTCTAATAAAAACTGTAAAACGCAGGAACGATAATAATCGTAAGCACAACGCCCAGTGTCATGGCCATGGGGAGCAGAAGCTTTGTGGACGCCTTTTCCCCCGCGATTTTCGCAGCCCTCCTGCGGTCCTCAAATGCCTCCGCGGCCTCTTTTTCCAGAAGCGGGAGCAGATAACTGTTCCCCTTTTTCAGGTTCTGCACCAGAAGTACCGAGAGCGCCCGGTAAGACGGCGCTGCGCACCGCTCGCCGAAATTCTCATATGCCTGCGCTTCCGGAACGCCTCCCTCCATCTCATAATAGGTGTGCACCGCTTCCTCATAAGCGCAGCGTTTCTTTGCCTTCCCCTCCTTCTGTTCTCTGCTGTAATCCGCAGCGATCCTCTCAAATGTTCTGCGGGTATTCAGGCCCGCTCCGAGCAGCAGTATCATCTTGCTCACCAGCTCCGGATAATCCAGGGCAAGCTGTTCTTCCCGCACTTCCCTTGCAAGCGCTTTATCCTGTCTCTTTTTCATCCCCAGAAGCGCTGCCGCCACCGCCGAGAGTCCCAGGATGAGGATTCCCGTATGCTCTGTGCTCTTTTTCCAGGTGAGCTTCTTCCCCTCCCAGTATTCCGGAAGCGTCACATACCGGGAATCTGTATCGTCAGCCTCCACCGCCTCCTGCATCTGGCGCTGGAACTGCTCCTCCTGCGAAACTTCTCCGGGATATACTTTCACGAGTCTGACATATTCCTTGGTAAAAGAACCAAGCTTCATCAGCGCCTCAAGAACCGCCTCGCTCCCGTACTCCGGAAGATTGTCTCCGGGATTCCCTTCCCAGTCGAGAACCGTCGGTTCACTGGTGTTCCACTGGATCTTCACCGGACTCCCGGGAAGCTCGGTCACGAGTTCCATCTTTTGGGAGATATTGTCAAAAGACGGATTTTCGCCCAGGATTACCGTATCGAGTTCCTCCATGGCTTCCCGGAAGATACGCTCGCTTTCCTCCTCTGAATAAATTCTGTCAGGGATCGAAAGCTGAACCGTACGTTCCCCCGATTCGCCTTCCACAGAAACGTGAAACTTTTCCGTATATGCCGTATCCTGATCTTCATTTCTCGCCACCTGTGTCTCCTCTGCCTGCGCGTCCCGACACTCCGCAAATGAGAGAATATTTCCCAGGAGATTTCCTGTCGCCAGAAGCACAAGCACTGCCGTATTCAGTCTGGTTCTCTTTTTCCGCAGCATCCATGCCCCTGCTGCCAGTCCAATCCATACAAGTATATGTACCCACATATTCACACCTCGATCTCCACCATCTTTCTTCCCATGTACCAGGAAGCCGCGTATACCATCAGGCATCCCGTCATGACAATTCTTCCCATCGCGCCTGTGTACATCACATCCAGGAATCCCGGAAATGTCACGTTCATGTAGAGGATAATGCACGCCGGGATCACGCTCATGATCGTCTGCTCGTATTTCTTTGCCGCGACCGCCGCTTCAATTTCTTTCTTCGTGTCCAGCTTGCCGCGCAGTGTCCTCGCCGTCTGTTCGAGAACCATCTTCATACTTCCCCCGGTTCGCTTCGCAATCGTCAGCACTTCCGCAAAATTGCGTATATCCTCAATGCCGCAGCGTTTTCCAAAGTCCTCAAACAGCTGTTCCGCGGGCACATTTACCAGAAGCTGCCCTCTCATAAACCGAAGCTCACGTACAAACGGTTCTCTGTCCCCGTACCTGGCCCTCATATCCTTCTCACATTCTCCCAGCGCGTTTTCCAGCGAATAGCCGGCCTTCATGGAAGTCTCCAGCGCCTGGAGAAAGTCCTTAAAGTGCAGGTTCATCTCCTCTTTCAGCTTTTTAAGCCTTCCCTGCCGCCTCCATTTCAGATACAGATAAACCGCAGGAGGGAAAAGCACGCACAGCAGCAGTGAACGGTAAAACAGAAAATCCAAAGCAGCACAGATCAATGTACCTTCCGCGCTCCACTGGAGAATTTCTCTCAAACTCCATTCGTAACGGTCATATCCCGGTTTTCCGGAAGCGCGTATCTTTCCAGCTTTTCTCTGTTTTCCAATTCTCCTACCTGACATAATCCCTCTCCTTCCTCAAACCTGTACAGCGGCTTGATCTTCACTTCTCCATTCTCCATCCCGCAGACTTCGGCAATCTCCTCCACGATCCGCATGCCATCCCGCAGACGGTTCAGATGAATCATAATGTCCACCGCCGAGGCGATCTGCCTGCGCACAGCCTCCAGCGGAATCTGCAGCCCCATAAGCACCATGGTCTCCAGCCGGCTCACCATATCTCTCGTGCTGTTGGCATGCGCGGTTCCCATACTTCCCGATGCACCCGTATTCCATGCCTGCAGCATATCGACAGTCTCAGCGGAGCGTACTTCCCCGATAATGATGCGGTTCGGACGCATTCGCAGCGCCGTTTTGATCAGATCCCTCATCGTGATCTCCCGCATCCCTTCCAGGGCAGCGCTGCGTGTCTCCATGCGCACCAAGTTCTCTATTCCCTGGATCTGAAGCTCCGCGCTGTCCTCTATGGTGATAACGCGCTCATTTTTCGGAATATAATTGGACAGCGCATTCAGAAATGTGGTCTTTCCGGTCGAAGTTCCTCCTCCGATCAGAATGGAGTATCCCGCTGTCACGAGATTTTGCAAAAACTGTGCCGCCTCGCCGGTCAGGCTCTTTCCCCGGACAAGCTTCTGCATCGTGATCGGCTCTGCCGGAAACTTCCGGATCGTAAGGATCGGACCGTTCAGCGCTACGGGATTCATCACTACATTTACCCTGTCGCCGTTCTCCAGCCGGGCATCTACAATGGGATTCTGCTCGTTTACCGCACGGTTGCATCTCCCCACAATCTGCTGGATCACATCCTCGAGCTTCTCGCGCGAGGTAAACTGCTTTTCATACCGTGACAGCCTTCCCTCTCGCTCTATGAAAATATTCCGGTAGCCATTTACCATAATCTCCGTGACCCGGGCGTCCTCCATCAAGTCCTGCAGCACATCCAGCTTGCGCACAGAATAGAATAACTCCCGCCGCAGCTCCTCCTTCTCCAGAAGGCTTCTTCCCCTTCCGTTCTGAATGACCAGCTCATCGATGAGTTCCAGTATCTCCTCATCCTTCAGCTCCCGCGCCGTGTCGAGGCGGTCCATAAGAACTCTTCTGAGTTCCGCAAAATCCTTCATAGATGCACCTGTTCCTCTCTGAGAAGTTGTCTCACATAATCTCCAAGCTCGCTCCACACCAGTCCCTCAATGTAATCCTTTCCGCTGTGAGGACTGTTGTGATACGGCAGGCGCAGCCTTCGGATACGCTCCTGTACCTGCTGGCTTCCCCACGCCTTTAACTGGTTCTCAAACTGGGCGATCTTCGCGGAGGAGATCAGATCCGTCCGAACCGGCATATAGATCCTTCTGCACGCCTCCAGCAGCGGAAATACATCTCCGGCAGCATCCCCGATATCCAGGATTACGGTTTCATAGCTGCTGAACCGGCTGATCTCATCCAGAAGCCTGATCCACTCCTGAGCATCCATATTCTGAAGATCCGTGGCAGACGCGGCAGGCGGAATATAATCCAGATTCTGGATACTTCTCACCATGGCGTTCATCTTATGGATCAGGTTCGTATTCTCCTGGCGGATGTAATACAGCAGATCACTCAGCCCCAGCTCATACTGTGTCTCGAAAAGCTGTTCAAACCCCGAATACGCCTCCAGATTCAGGTATAAAACCGCACGCTCCCGCGCCATGATCTGCCCCAGCGTGAGGGCAAACGAAGTCTTCTGGCTGCGCCCTACCGGAGAATAAACGCCTATGACCGCAGTCTTCCTTTTCACAGTCTCAGGCACGGGAAGCGGTTCCTGTTTGGCGGCATAAAGCGCCATCACCTCCCGGATCAGGCTGTCGGAAGACTGGTATTTATAAACGGATGGATACTCATCCATTTCCGGTATCTGACTGCCGCCCGACAGAATCACGATCTGTCCTGCCGGGAGTTCCTTTACCTCCGCGCACATCGCCTTATCCGATATCAGAAGTATCTCGATTTCCTGATTTTTGCCAAATTCCATCAGCGCTTCTACATTGGTAAATGCCTGAACTTCAAAAGGAATATTTCTCTTGCGGTTCATATATTCCATAAAACTGCATGCATAGGAAAGTTCCAGATCGCATACCGCGAATACGTGTCTCTGATTTTTCATCTGTAAATTCCTCCCATATAGAGCAGTACGCTCATAAGCACGGGAACCGTAAAATGAATAGATGCTCCGCGGCCGCTTCCCTCCCTGTACGGGCGTATCTGTTTTGTGATAAATAATAACTGAAAATACTGCACGAAATATGCAAGACGCCTGCGGATTCCTCCGCATGACAAAAGAATGATAAATGACAGCGCTCCTCCCAGAAGAAACGCCCATAACATGCACTGCATTACCTGCCGGACTCCCATCATGCCGCCCAGCACGGCAAACAGTTTAATATCTCCCGCGCCCAATGCCCCAAAGATAAACAGAATCCCCAGGATCAGGATCGGGCAGAATGCTCCCGCCGCGAATGCTGCGATTCCCGAAACTCCCTCTGTGAAAAGGCGGTACACAGCCCCTGCGGCAAGCCCTGTCAGGATAAACCAATTGCTGACCTTCTGCATGCGCAGATCCATCCAGACAGCACCCGCGGCGGCGATAAGTGCCAGCCATCCGGACACAAAAACCCTCCTCTCTGTACTTCAATATGTCATTCATAAAAAAGGAAACTGCAGTCAGAACTGACTACTAAGGAAATGAATTGCTTTTCTTGAGTGTCATTATACTGCTGCGGTTTCTTTTTGTAAAGGTATATTTCCGATCTTTTCATTCTTTGTGAATTCTGCACAATTATTGTGAGATTTTTTCTCTGTCTGCCGGCCGCAATCTGCCGGAAAGCGCGGCTGCGGCCGGTATTTTGTTACAGAACGGTGATTACAGATTCACAGCACCGGAAATCTGTGTCAATATTATGGGCTATAAAGCGCGCTTTAAAATACCTCGCGTTGCACATGGCTTTGGGCTTTCCTCCCGACACATCCAGATCTTCCGGAAGCACAAATTTGATGCATTTGACCAGCACGTCACGGCACCCCGAATACTTATGCGCGGGAATGGTTATGGTCTTCATGCCCCGCGAATGCTCCTTTCCTTTGCAGTCAACCTCCGTGAGTATCACCGCAAGGGCGACGCGTTTTCCGGGACAGACATTTTTCACCGTCACATCCAGCTGGAGGATCCGGCCCTGAGATTCCAGATACGTGTCCCCCACATCGATAACGGCAGAATCCTGGCAGCCGTCGAGCGTCAGCTCTATCGGCGCCGGGCATGGCTCAGGATTGACGACAATATCACACTGCACAGTCACAGATGGATCGGGGAAATCCACCACATTTCCTTCATCATCAGAATACGTGATGGACTGGTTCACCAGCTTTTCACCGGAATCCTGCGTGATGTGTTTAATATAGAACTCCAGACACGCGCTCTCGTTTGAGGAAACGCCGAGTTTGTCAATTTTCCACTGGATTGTATTGGAATCCGTCATCATAGCGTTTCCTTTTGTCGGAGGGGTTACGCTCGTGATCACAAAATCCGGATTTATCACCTCATCAATTACAATATTCGTGGCGCCCGGCTTTGAAATATTCGCCGCCAGATCCTCGAATAATTTCTCCAGCTCAGCATCATCCGGAGTTACCGCCACATGCGTTGCGTCCGGATCGCTCGCCCATTCATTCAGAGTGTTCACGTCAATTCCATTTGATCCAACCAGGCCGATACAGTAAATAATGATACCGTCCGCTTTTGCGGCTGCCGCAACCGGTTCCGGCGGCGGACCGGCTGTGGTTCTGCCGTCTGTGAACATAACAATCACCTTCTCGTTTGACGAGAGCGGATCAAACATCTGTATTGCTTTGGAAAAAGCGTCCGCATGATTGGTTGAGCCCCCTGCTGTCAGACTGTCCACCGCACTTTTGAGCGCGTCTACTGAAGTGATCAGCTGCGTGTTGTCCACCGCAGTGCTGGCAAAACTGACAATGCCAATCCGGCTTCCGTAACCAATGTTCCCATCTTTGGAGCCGTCCGTCGCTTCATCTATGATATCGATAAAGGTTTTTGCGCCCTGCTTCATATTTGCCAGCGGGCTGCCCGCCATACTGCCGGAACGATCCAGCACCAGAACGATGTCCGTGGGATTGGATGAGATATCCGGCGCTGCCGCAAGCGCAATCGTCACTTTCAGCGTCCCGCCGCAGTCGATGATGTCTGTATCAATTTGTTTATTGGAATTTGTTATACCCATCTAGCTGCCTCCTCATTTCTTTTAACGGGAAAGATCCCGCTTTATTTTATGCCGGGGAGATGACTGGAGACACTCTTTCATACAAAGCGGAAATTCCTGACCGCTTTATTGACGAACGATTTAGAATGCAGTAAGATAATCTATGCAAACATAAGACGGAGGGATCGGACATTGAAAAAGAACAAATATGAAATAGACATGTGCAACGGTTCCATCATGGATAAGTTGATTTCCTTTTCACTTCCATTGATGCTTTCCAGTATTCTGCAGCTCATGTTTAACGCGGTGGACATCATTGTGGTAGGCCGGTTCACGGGCAGCCAGGCGCTGGCTGCAGTGGGTTCCACTACTGCGCTGATCAATATTTTTACAAATCTGTTTATCGGAATTTCTCTTGGCGCCAACGTTCTCTCAGCCCGGTATTACGCTGCCGGTAAAGATAAGGAGATGTCTGAGGCAGTACATACGGCGATCATGCTGGCTCTGATCAGCGGTATCCTGATGGTATTCCTGGGGCTCGGCGCATCCCGGTTTGCGCTGGAACTGATGGATACGCCCGCTGATGTGATCGATCAGTCGGCGCTCTATATGAAGATTTACTTTGTGGGAATGCCGTTTTTCATGCTCTACAATTACGGGGCTGCAATTCTGCGCGCGGTAGGCGATACGAAGCGCCCGCTGCTCTTCCTGGCAGTTGCCGGACTTGCCAATGTATTTCTGGATCTGCTGCTCGTCATTGTAATCCCGCTCGGCGTGGCGGGCGTGGCGATCGGCACCGTGACTTCCCAGATGATTTCCTGTATCCTCGTCCTGCGGTGCCTTTACAAAACCGAGAGCAGCTATCAGCTCCGCTTCTCAAAGCTGACCATCAAGAGCGTTTATCTGATACGTATTTTTCAGGTCGGCATACCGGCCGGCATACAGAGTACGGTTATCAATTTCTCCAACGCCATGCTGCAGTCCTCGGTAAATTCCTTCGGCTCCACAGCGATGGCAGGCTATACGGCCGCAAATAATATTCTGGGCTTTCTGTATGTGTCAGTCAACGCCGTCACTCAGGCATGCATGAGCTTTACCAGCCAGAATTTCGGCGTCGGAAAATATAAGCGTATTACGAGAGTCCTCATTGACTGCATGATCCTGTCCACCGGAGTGTCTCTGGCGCTCGGCGTAGGAGCGTATGTGTTCGGCGCGCAGCTTCTCGGGATCTATACTTCAGACGCTGACGTCATCCAGTACGGACTTGAGATCCTCTCAATCACGACCGTTCCGTATTTCCTCTGCGGAATTATGGATCTGCTTCCGGGATCTCTGAGAGGAATGGGCCACTCCGCAATCCCCATGATCCTGTCCGTGATCGGAACAGTCGGCACCAGGGCGCTGTGGATCTATGTATTTTTCCCGCAGCACAGATCATTGTATTTTCTGTTTATCTCCTATCCGGGGTCATGGATTGCCACGATTTTGATGCAGGCGGTTTG
>CAKNMY010000065.1 GCA_930989745.1 uncultured Lachnospiraceae bacterium
GATAGCGGGCATTTTTCAACCCTAAGGGCTCCAGACGGAGAACTTTCCTTTAATATAAAAAATCAGGCTGCCCGGGAACCGGACAGCCTTTTGGGGTGATTCTTATCCGATGGATTTTTTGATCTGTTCCACGGCATCTCCCACACAGACAATCTTCTCTGCATCCTCCTGGGCAATCTCGATATCAAACTCTTCTTCGATGCCCATGATGATCTGGAAAACGTCCAGGGAGTCAGCGCCTAAATCATCAACGAATGTGGTGTCCATGGTAATCTCTGCGGCGTCAACATTTAATACTTCCGCAATAATCTCCTGTAATTTTTCGAATTCCACTCTACTCCACCTCCTTTGCTTTATCTTCTGAATCTGGTAAAATGTACTCTTTTATCTTTTCATTGATCTGCTGCTGCTTAAACTGTATGCACTGAAGAATGGAATTCTTAAACTCCACTGCCTTGGAGCTTCCGTGCGTCTTCACCACGAGCCCCTTCAGTCCCAGAAGCGGCGCGCCTCCGTACTGGCTTGCGTCAAAATCCTTCAGTGTCGCCTTCAGCGCCGGCTTAACGAGAAGCGCGCCGATCTTGCTGCGCAGACTGCTCATCATTCCGCTCTTTACTTTCCCGATCAGCGTAGCGCCCACGCCTTCGTACAGCTTCAGAATGACGTTTCCCACAAACGCCTCACAGACGATCACATCCGCCTTGCCCTCGGGAATCTCTCTCGCCTCAATGCTTCCGATGAAGTTGATATTCCTGCATGCCTTGAGCAGCGGATATGTCTCCTTCACCAGAGCGTTGCCCTTCTCTTCCTCCGCGCCGATGTTCACAATCGCGACTTTGGGATTGCGGATTCCCACCACATGCTCCATGTAAATGGAACCCATCTTCGCGAACTGCACCAGGTGAGAGGAACGCGCATCCACGTTGGCTCCGCAGTCGATCAGCAGGGATACGCCCTTCGCTGTCGGGATCAGCGGTGCCAGCGGAGGCCTCTCTACACCCTTAAGCCTTCCTACCAGGACCTGTCCGCCGACCAGAAGCGCTCCGGTGCTTCCGGAAGATACGATCGCGTCCGCTTCCTGGCGGCGCACCATATTCAGCGCGACTACCATAGAGGAATCCTTCTTTCCGCGGATCGCGTTCACCGGAGGTTCTCCGGTCTCAATAACCTCAGACGCTTCCACGATGGAGATTCTCTCCCGGGGGTAAGTATACTTTGCGAGTTCAGCTTCAATGACCGCTTTTTGGCCTACCAGATAAACGAAAATCTCTTCATTTGCATTGACCGCGTCCACGGCGCCCTTCACCGGTTCCACCGGAGCGTAATCGCCGCCCATTGCGTCCACTGCAACTTTTACATATTCCTTCATTTTCTTCCTCCAGTATGGACTGCCGTACACTGCGTCAGAACGTGTCCGGCATCTTACTAAACATAATATACTGGAAAACGCGGGAAAATGCAATACTATTTATTCAATACGTCTGTCAAACCCGCGCCGGAAGAAAAAAAGAGTCTGTCTTCAGGCTACTTTTCCGCCCTGTTTAATCACAAAAATACAGCAGAACAGAGCAATGCCGCACTCCGTTCTGCCATAATCTGAGACTATTCAATCATGCGCCCGCTGGCATCCAGTACATAGCCGTCAATCGTCGTATTCGCAGCCATGCTGCCGTCCTCATTCAGATAATACCAGCCGCCGTCAACCTGCTTCCATCCGGTCTGCATATAACCGTCCTGGTCGAACAGATACCACTGGCCGTCAATCTCCATCCAGCAGTTTGCCGGATAGGTTCCGTCCGCCTTCTGATACCACCAGCCTCTGTCGTTTTTCACCCAGCCGGCTCCTACCAGCTCGCCGTTCAGGTATGTCTGTTCACCCTCGCGAACCGTTACCTCCATGGTATTGCTCGTAGTCATATTGATCTTGCCGTCCACTGTATTCGTCGCAACCACATAATAATATGACGTACCTTCAGCTGAGACATCCGGCGTATACTCCGCCGCGGTAGCCCCTTCCAGACGTACGCCGCCGCCGTTGGAGTTCGTGCTGTTCTGATACCACTGGTAGGTCACAGTGCCTCCGTCGGACACCTCCGCCGCCACCTGAAGCGCCGGCACCTCGGCGTTCACGCCGCAGGTCAGATTCCCCTCGAGATTCGTGGTAAACACGGGCTGCTCCACACTGGAGTCCACTTCCTTTACTTCTTCCTTGTCAATCACATCTGTCTGTTCTTCCTGCTCCAGAGGCACTTCCTCCACAGTGGTTCCTATGACCTTATCCATAGTTTCCGTCACCGAGCATCCTGACAGGAACGTCATGCATCCCAGTCCGATCGCCAGCCAAAATGCTGTATTCCGTTTTCTCATGGCGTATACTTCCTTCTCTCTTTTCTAGTCAGATCTGCCCCGCCCCGGATTTGCCCTGCAAAGCCATTGTCCGGAATCGGGAAAGCATCTTAAATATTACATTTTTGTTTCGATAGTATTGCGGTATCTTTTCATATTATATCATAAGATTGAAAAAAAGCAAAATATTTTTCTACAGACCTTAGTTTCGCATGTATACATTCAAAAAAAGAAGGACCCCCACAACTGTGAAAGCCCCTCTTGCTGTTCTTTTCTTACGCTTCCTGAGAAACGATCTCGCGCTTGTTGTAAGAGCCACAAGCCTTGCAGACTCTGTGCGGCATCATTAACTCGCCACATTTGCTGCATTTTACTAAGTTCGGAGCAGCCATTTTCCAGTTTGCTCTTCTCTTATCTCTTCTTGCTTTAGATGTTTTATTCTTTGGGCAGATGGACATTGCGTTACACCTCCTTAAACTTGCTGAATATATCACTAATTACAGCCATTCGCGGGTCTAGCTCTGTGGTATCACAGCCACACTCCTGAATATTCAGGTTCGCACCACAACGGCTGCAGATTCCTTTACAGTCATCTTTACACAGCACTCGAATCGGCCAGTTGATCAGGATCTCATTATACAGAAGCTGCTCAGCATCAAGCTCTGTCCCGCTGATGTAGCCGCATTCATCCAGCTCCTCCAGGCGTTCCTCCTCGGAAAGCTTCATATCCACTTCCCTGTCAATGGAAATGTCAAACTCCGTATTCACGGGTTCCAGACATCTGGCGCATGGAATTGAGATCACAAGCTTTGCCTCCCCTTCGATCCGCAGCACACGCCTGCCGGTATTGGCAATCGTAAGCTGCATCGGATCCTTCCGCACAATCGCGAAATCTCCGACACGGCAGGAAAACCGGTCCATCTCGATCGGAATCTCAAATTGTTCTCTCTTCCCGTCCTGGGATAAAATTCTGGATAATTGAATCAGCATAATATTCTCCTAACCACACTCATGTTATTATACAGACACATTCCGCGTTTGTCAATACATTTTTTTGTCTCACGGAGTGTTTTTGGCAACAGTTCAGCCTTTGCTTTATTTTACAAGCGCTACTGTCTCACGGCAGATTGCAAGCTCCTCGTTTGTCGGAATTACGCATACCTTTACTTTGGAGTCTGCTGTGGAGATTACAATCTCCTCGCCGCGCTTGCTGTTCGCTTCTTTGTCCAGGGTCACGCCCAGGTATCCCAGATAGCTGACAACCTTCTCACGAACCGGAATCGCGTTCTCGCCGATACCTGCGGTAAATACGATCGCATCCACGCCGTTCATTGCCGCCGCATAACCGCCTACGAACTTCGCGATACCGTAGCACAGAACCTCGATCGCGTTCGCAGCAGCCTCATTTCCGCTCTCAGCAGCGTCGTTCAGGTCACGGAAATCGCTGGAAAGTCCGCCGGACAGTCCCAGAAGGCCGGACTTCTTGTTCAGGATGTTCATAACGCCTTCCACATCCAGGTTCTCCTTGTGAGCGATGAACTCCATGATTGCCGGGTCAATATTTCCGGAACGTGTTCCCATAACAACGCCCTCAAGCGGAGTCAGGCCCATTGTGGTGTCCACACATTTGCCGTTCACTACAGCGCTGATGGAAGAACCGTTTCCGAGATGGCATACGATTACTTTGGAGTTATCTTTGTCCAGTCCGAGGAAGTCTACTGCGCGCTTGGATACAAAGCTGTGGGAGGTTCCGTGGAAACCGTATCTTCTCACTTTGTATTTCTGGTAGAACTCCAGCGGCAGACCATAGAGGTATGCTTTCGGCGGCATGGTCTGATGGAATGCGGTATCGAATACTGCAACCTGCGGTACGCCCGGCATCAGATCCGCACATACACGGATACCGATCAGGTTTGCCGGATTGTGAAGCGGAGCCAGGTCGTTGCACTCTTCCACTGCCCGGATCACCTCATCTGTGATAATTACGGAAGACGCGAACTTCTCACCGCCGTGTACCACGCGGTGTCCGATTGCGTTTACTTCCTCCAGGCTCTTGATTGCGCCTGTCTTCTCATTTGTCAGGGCGCTCAGAACCATCTGGATAGCCTCTTTATGAGTAGGCATTGCGGCTTCTGTGATCTCCTTGTCGCAGCCTTCCTTCTGGTATACAAGTCTTCCGTCGATACCGATTCTCTCGCAGAGACCTTTTGCCAGAACTTCCTCTGTCACGGAGCTGATCAGCTGATACTTCAGGGATGAGCTTCCGCAGTTGATTACTAATACGTTCATTTCCATATCCTCCAACTCTTATTGTTCGTGTTCGCGGCCTGCAGCAGCCGCATCTACTTATTCAGCCGCCCCTGCGGGCGGCTGTTAAAAATCTGTTCTTACTGTGCCTGGCACTGTACGGATGTGATCGCAACCACACCAACGATATCCTCTGCGGAGCATCCGCGGGACAGGTCGTTCACCGGTTTTGCGATACCCTGTGTGATAGGACCGTATGCTTCCGCTTTGGCAAGTCTCTGAACCAGCTTGTATCCGATATTTCCTGCGTCCAGATCCGGGAATACCAGAACGTTCGCCTTGCCTGCCACATCGCTGCACGGGGCTTTGGATGCGCCTACGCTCGGAACGATCGCAGCGTCTAACTGGAACTCTCCGTCCAGCTTCAGCTCCGGATGCTCTTCCTTCGCGATTCTGGTAGCCTCCACAACTTTGTCTACATCCGCGTGCTTTGCGCTTCCCTTTGTGGAGTGGGACAGCATTCCGACGATCGGCTCTTCCTCAACCAGCAGCTTGAAGGATTCTGCTGAAGATGCGGCGATTGCTGCGAGTTCTTCCGGATTCGGATTCTGATTCAGACCGGAGTCAGCAAAAATGAAGGTTCCGTTCGCGCCGTACTCGCAGTTCGGCACTACCATCAGGAAGAATGCGGAAACCAGCTTGGTGCCCGGTTTTGTCTTTAAGATCTGCAGGCACGGTCTTAAGGTGTCTGCTGTGGAGTGGCATGCGCCGGATACCATACCGTCTGCATCGCCCATCTTCACCATCATAACGCCGTAGTATAAATACTGATTCAGCAGGATCTCCTTTGCCTGCTCCGGTGTCATACCTTTCTTGCTTCTGAGCTCTACCAGCTTGTCGATATAAGCCTGTGTTCTCTCAGAGGTAGCCGGATCCACAATCTTTGCTCCGGAGATATCAAGGCCCTCGCTGCCTTTTTTAATTGCCTCCTCGCTTCCGATCAGGACGATATCAGCGATTCCCTCTTTTAAGATCTGCGCTGTCGCCTCGTACGTTCTGCGGTCCTCGGTCTCCGGCAGTACGATCACCTTTTTATTTGCTTTTGCTCTTGCTTTGATTACGTCAATAAATCCCATGATTCTTTGACTCCTTTCCTTGGTAATAATCACTGCTTATAATTATACACCTATTCTATAAGGTATCTCAAGATTAGTTAAATTTTTAACATTATTTTCCGGTATACGGGAAAAGCCCGTACTTCCGCTGTTTTCGGGGATTCGGCAGGGGAATTCACTTTGTATTTTTTTCGGTGCAATACGAAAGAGCGCGCTGCGTGAACTCAGCCTTTTTTGCTGGCGCACAGACTCCGGATATGGTAAGATAGCAGAGACAACTCAGAACTTGGAAAAAGAGGAGGCATCAGAATGAAAATTGCGGGAATTATTGCGGAGTATAACCCCTTTCACCAGGGACACGCGTATCAGATTTCCAGGACGCGGCAGGAGACCGGCGCGCAGTATGTGATTGCGGTCATGAGCGGGGATTTTGTGCAGCGGGGCGCGCCTGCTGTGTTTGACAAATATCTGCGGACAGAGGCCGCGCTGCTGGGCGGAGCAGATCTGGTGCTGGAGCTCCCGGCTGTCTATGCATGTGCCAGCGCGGAGTTCTTCGCCTCAGGCGCAGTGTCGCTGCTGCATGGACTTGGCTGTGTGGAGCTTCTCTCCTTCGGAAGCGAACTGGGCAATACCAGAATGCTTATGGAGATCGCGCAGATCCTCTGTGAGGAACCCGAAGCTTTCCGAAAGCTTCTGAGAAAAAGCCTCCAGGCAGGCGCTTCCTACCCGGGCGCCCGCGCGGCGGCCCTGGAATCCTATATGGCAGGAACTTCCATTTTTCAGGAATCCTCCGCTTCTCCCGAAAGTCTGCGGCAGCTCCTCGGACAGCCCAACAATATCCTGGCGGTCGAGTACTGCAGGGCGCTGTTAAAATTCCAGAGTGCCATCACGCCCTTTACCGTCAGGCGCGCGGGAAAGGGATACCATGAGTCCGGAATCCTGGACGGCTTCGCGTCCGCCAGCGGGATCCGAAGGGAGCTGTTCGACGCCGGAAATCCTTCTCACATTTCCGAAGCGCTTCTCAGTCAGATCCCAGAACAGGCGCGCAGTGCCTTTCTGCTCGCCGCACAGCAGGGAATGCAGCGCACAGATGACTATTCCCTTCTGCTCGCCTGCAGGCTTCTGGATCAGACACCCGAAAGTCTTTCCAGCTATGCCGATATTCCCCCGGCACTGGCGCAGAGAATCTGGAAGCACCGGTTCTCCTGCCGCAGTTTTGACTCCTTTGTCTCTCTTCTGAAGACGAAGGACAGCACATACACCGGCATTTCCCGGGCACTGATGCGCCTCTTGCTCGACATCCGGCAGCATCCGCCCGCAAACTGTCCCTATGCCCGGATTCTCGGCTTTCGCCGGGAGGCTGCGCCCCTTCTGTCCGAGCTGAAAAAAAGTTCCAAAATCCCGCTGATTTCCAAAGCCGCGGATGCCGGCAGACTGCTCTGCCCTCCGGCAGGCGATATCTTCTCCAAAGATGTCTATGCCGCCAACTTTTATGAGACCGTGCGCTGCGCAAAAACGGGCCAGGAATTCAGGCACGAATTACGGCGGCCAGTGGTAATCCTCTGACCGCCGTATGGCAGGGACTATGAAGTCCCGATTTTCAAAATATTTACCAGAGCTTCCGGGATGCCCAGTTATCCGGATTCTCCAGCTGCACCAGTCCGTCGCCCGGACGGCAGAAGAGCCATGCGCCCTCCGAGAACTGTGCCCAGCCATTCATCTGAACGGAGCCGTCGCTCTGGAGATAATACAGGCCTTCCGGCATGCCGATCGCGGGCTGTTCCTGTGCGTTGGCCCAGACATCATGCATCATTCTTCCGTTGGTGTCGAGATAGTAGTGCTTCCATCCCGTCTCGTCCTCAATCCATCCCGTATCCATCTTTCCGGGCGTTCCGTTGGCGCCGATGTGATACCAGACTTTTCCAATCTGATTTCCGTTGTACGGATCTTCCTCCTGCACACTCACCCAGCCGCTCATCACCTGGGTTCCGTTCTCATAGAAGTGCCACTCGCCGTCTTCCTGGATCCATCCCTCTTTTACCGTGCCGTCTGCGCCGGCTCCGGTCTCAGCGTCAAAAAACAGCACCGGATACTGCAGCGTTCTTCCTCCGGAAAGGCCCGTAACCGTCACCTGAAAGGTATCGCCGGGCTTGTAGGAGAGATTGTCCGGACGGAAGATGATGCAGCCTGTCTGGCCGTATCCGCCGTTGTTCACATAGAACTCTCCGTCAGAGCCGGACGCCGAGAAGTTCCATTCCTGTCCGGTGCGGTTCTGAACGAGATTGACCTGAACCTGTGATTCATCCTGATACGTTCCCGTGCTGATGCTCCACGGAAAATCCTCCCCGAAAAACTCTGTAGGCATCACCCGCGCGGGCCACGCCACATCATAATAATTTTCTGTTGAAGTTCCGCTGTAGTCGAATACATATACCGCGCTGTATGTACCTTTGTCTCCGTCCACCATTCCGAACGCCGTCTGGCCCATATCCGGATTCAGCAGCCATCTGCGGTGTCCCACCATGGGAATATTATCCATATCGCCATCCTCCATCCAGGAGTAGATCAGTGTCTCGCTCAGGGATCTTCCGCTCCAGGACGCCCAGGCAATATTGGAACTGCTCGTTCCCGAGAATCCCAGCTGATAAAGCGCGTCATCCATATCTGCCGGCTTCGACGGTTCATGCGCCAGCTCATCCAGCACATAATTTACCAGCATGCCTGCCTGCGCCCGCTCGGCATACGACTCATTATAAGTCACATCCGCCGGAATTCCCGCAATATAGCGGATTGCGTTCAGCGTATCAAGCGCATGCTGCTGTGTCTCCAGCGAAAGCTTTCCCGGCGCGTACGGCACAGATGTGGACGGCTCCTCGTCAAAGGTCATCTCGTAGCTGCCGTACACAGCGTCTCCCAGCTCATTCAGATAGTCCATAATCTCCTGCGGAGTTCTCTGCCAGGTTCCGTTCCATCCTTCTTCATCCGCCGCGAGCGCGTAGCTTGCCGCCGCGCTCTGCGCGGAACCGGACTCCACCGGAGCTTCCAGCATTTCCTCCTGCGCATACACAGGCAGGGCGCTTCCCGCAAGCATCATCCCTGCCAGCAAAACCGCCAGCCACTGTCGTCTTCTCCTCATCTGCAATCCTCCTCTTCCTGCACACCTTCCGCCGCGTAATTTCCCGCTTCCGGATGCATTTCTTTTCTTACTATTTTACTCTATTTTCGAGAGCATGGCAATTCCATATTTGCCACTGAAGCCGCGGAAAGCAGAGGAAAACGGCGCACTTTCCAAAACCGGAAGCGCGCCGTCCTGCCGTATGTTATATTCTGTTGCATTAATTCTTAAAGCTGTGTACCGGCGCCGGGATTCTTCCGGTGCGGTTGACGAAAGCGTCGCAGCTGAACTGGTTGACCGGCATAACCGGAGCGTAGCCCAGAAGCCCTCCGAACTCCACAGTCTCGCCCACGCCCTTGCCGATTACCGGAATCAGGCGCACCGCTGTTGTCTTCTGGTTGATCATTCCGATCGCCATCTCATCGGCAATGATTCCGGAGATCGTCGTCGGCTTTGTGTCGCCCGGGATTGCGATCATATCCAGTCCCACGGAGCAGACACACGTCATCGCCTCAAGCTTTTCCAGTGTCAGCGCGCCGGCATTCACCGCGTCGATCATTCCCTGGTCCTCGCTGACCGGGATGAATGCTCCACTTAATCCGCCGACATAGGAGGACGCCATAACGCCGCCCTTCTTCACCTGATCGTTCAGCAGCGCCAGAGCTGCCGTTGTGCCCGGAGCTCCCACAGACTCCAGACCGATCTCCTCAAGGATCTCAGCCACAGAGTCGCCAATCGCAGGTGTCGGAGCCAGAGAAAGGTCAACGATTCCAAACGGAACGCCCAGTCTTCTGGACGCTTCCTGTGCCACGAGCTGTCCCACGCGGGTAACTTTAAATGAAGTTTTCTTGATCGTCTCGCAGAGCACCTCAAAATCCTTGCCGCGCACTTTTGTCAGCGCGTGCTTCACCACGCCCGGTCCGGATACACCTACATTGATGATGGCGTCCGCTTCTGTAACGCCGTGGAAAGCTCCAGCCATGAACGGGTTGTCATCCGGCGCGTTGCAGAAGATCACGAGCTTTGCGCAGCCCAGAGAATCCTGCTCTCTGGTGTTCTCAGCAGTCTGCTTTACGATCTCTCCCATGAGCTTTACAGCGTCCATGTTGATTCCGGTCTTGGTAGAACCCACATTCACGGAGCTGCAGACACGCTCAGTCTCAGCCATCGCCGCGGGAATGGAGCGAATCAGATTCTCATCGGCTTTTGTCATGCCCTTGCTCACAAGCGCGGAATATCCGCCGATAAAGTTGACGCCCACTTCCTTTGCCGCGCGGTCCAGTGTACGCGCAAGCGATACAAAGTCCTCGGGGCTCTTGCATGCCGCGCCGCCCACAAGCGCGATCGGAGTCACGGAAATCCTCTTGTTTACTACCGGGATTCCGAACTCTCTGGAAATATCTTCTCCGGTCTGAACCAGATTTCTCGCCATAGTGGTAATTTTATCGTAGACTTTTACATTTACCTTGTCCAGCTTGGAATCTATGCAATCCAGAAGGCTGATACCCATGGTGATGGTACGGACGTCCAGATTTTCCTCAGAGATCATCTTATTGGTCTCTCTTGCTTCGAATAAATTAATCATTCCGTCAGTTCTCCTTTTCTCTCCGCGAAGTCCTTTAGATGCGGTGCATCATATTGAAAATATCTTCATGCTGGCAGCGGATGCTCACACCGATCTCTTCTCCCAGCTTCTCAAGCTCTTCAGCCATCACGCCCTGATCCTTCTCGCTGCGGGACGCGTCCGTAATCATCATCATATTGAAGTATCCCTTCACGATGGTCTGGCTGATATCCTCGATATTAACCTGATTCTCTGCCAGATACGCGCATACTTTTGCGATAATCCCCACGGTATCCTTGCCGACTACGGTAATAATTGTCTTCTTCATTTTCTCTTCTCCTTATACGCTGATTAATTCTGATACACAGTCCCTCTTGGCGACTGCGATATGAAAATCGCCCGATTTATAGGGCGTATCTCCCATCGTCACCTCCGCGCAGACCGTCTCATACGCCAGCGCTTCGTAATTATTTTCCCTGCTCAGATGGCCCAGCAGGATCGTATGCAGCTGGTCGCCCAGAATCCTGCACAGGAGCTTGCCCGCTGTGCTGTTGGAGAGGTGTCCCTTGCTTCCGGCAATCCTGCGCTTCAGGTAGTACGGATATCCTCCGGCCTGAAGCATCCTCTCATCGTGATTCGCCTCCAGAAGCAGGGCGTTGACCCCCTTTAAGTTCTCCACAATATAATCGTCATAAATCCCCATGTCTGTTGCGACCGCTACTGCGCGGCCCCCATGATGTACGCGGAATCCCACCGGCTGCGCGGCGTCGTGGGAAATCCGAAACGGCTGTACGCTCAAATCGCCCACTGAAAAGAATTCATCCTCCCGCACTTCCCGAAAAATACCCTCGGGAAGCTTTCCGATCTTGCCCGCGTCCAGGATCGCCCGGGCAGTTCCTCTTGTGGTGTATATCGGAATTCCGTACTTTCTCGCCAGAACGCCGAGTCCCTGAATGTGATCGGAGTGCTCATGAGTGATTAAAATCCCATCCAGCTCCTTCGCTGAACGGTCCAGTGTCTTAAGGCCCGCTTCCACGCGCTTACCGCTGATACCCGCGTCGATCAGCAGGCTGCTGCTGTCGCTTCCCACAAAAATACAATTTCCGCTGCTGCCGCTGGCTATGCTGCAAAGTTTCATAATCTGCTCATCCTCTGATTGATCTGTTCTATAGTATGCGCGAAGTCGCCGCTGTTGTCAATCTCAAAGTCACACCGTTCACTGAACTCATCCTCAGAGAGCTGATTCGCCATAATCTCATCGATTCTGGCGTCCGTATACCCCCTGGATAACTTCAAGCGCTCCCTGCGCGCATCCTCATCGGTATAAATATACCACAACTCATCGCAGATTGCATCATAATTATCTTCCAAAAGAAGCGCAGCCTCAATAAAAAAATATTCGGTCTCATTCTTCTTCTCGCGCTCGATCGCACGCAGGATATATTTCTTTACCTCCGGATGCACAATCTGATTCAGCTTTTCAAGCTGCTCCCTGTCCTGATATACAATTGCGGCCATCCGCTTGCGGTCAATAGTCATATCCTCCCGCATAACCGCGTTCCCAAACAGCTGAACAATCTCCGGGTAGCAGGCTCTGCCCGGCGCCATCAGAAGATGCGCCACCTCATCAGCCTTTACCACCGCGGCGTCAAAATTTCTTCCTATATATGTGAGGATCTCACTCTTTCCGGAACCCACTCCTCCGGTAATTCCCACGATCTTCATCTTTTGTCCTCCCTTCTCACTTCGCCTCGTACCAGTTCTCGCCCTCTTCCATATCCACTTCAAGGTTCACTTTAAGATGGGCTGCGTTCTTCATCTCCTCCTCGAGGATTGCCGCCACCTGAGCAGTCTCCTCACGCTTCGTCTCGATCAGCAGCTCATCGTGCACCTGTAGAACCAGCCGTGAGGAGAAACCTTCTGATTTCAGCCGGTCGTTGACGCGGATCATCGCAATCTTGATGATATCCGCGGCAGTCCCCTGAATCGGGGAGTTCATTGCCACGCGCTCCCCGAACGAACGCTGCATAAAATTGCTTGAGGAAAGCTCCGGAACCGGGCGTCTCCTGCCGAACAGCGTCACCGCGTATCCCTTTTCCTTTGCCTGCGCCACGCAGCCGTCGAGAAATCCCTTGATCTTCGGATACGTCTCGAAATATTTCTCTATATATTCCGCCGCCTCTTTGCGTGTAATACTCAGGTCCTGGCTCAGTCCAAAAGAGCTGATGCCGTAGACGATCCCAAAGTTGACTGCCTTGGCGTTTCGCCGCTGCAGAGGAGTCACCTCATCAAAAGGCACATGGAATACCTCTGCTGCCGTGATCCTGTGGATATCCCTTGCCTCGCGGTATGCCTCAATCAGCTTCTCATCGCCGGACAGATGCGCGAGCACGCGCAGCTCGATCTGAGAGTAATCCGCATCCAGGAACACATAGCCGTCCTCCGGCACGAACACCTTGCGGATCAGTCTGCCAAGTTCCATGCGGATCGGAATATTCTGAAGGTTCGGCTCCGTGCTGCTGATGCGCCCCGTCGCCGTGATTGTCTGATTAAAATTCGAGTGAATTCGTCCGTCCTCACCGATATACGCTGCCAGTCCGTCGGCGTACGTGGACTTCAGCTTTGTGAGCTGACGGTATTCCAGCACATTTGCCACGATCTCGTGATCCGGGGCGAGCTTGTCGAGCACGTCTGCCGCTGTGGAATAGCCGCTCTTCGTCTTCTTTCCTCCGGGCAGTCCCAACTTTTCAAACAGAATCACGCCAAGCTGCTTCGGAGAGCTGATATTAAACTCCTCCCCCGCCTGCGCGTGTATGATCCGTTCCAGCTCCCTGATCCGAACCTCGAGCTGCTCCCCGTAAGCTCTGAGCGCTTCGCCCTCCACGCGGATACCTGCCTGTTCCATATCGTGCAGCGTGAACGCGAGAGGAAGCTCGATCTCGTCAAACAGCTTCCTCATGCCCGTCTCATCCAGCCTGCGCAGCATCTCGTCGCGCGAAGCTCTGGCTGCGCACGCTCCGGCACACAGATACCGCGCAGCCTGTTCCTGCTCCATCTTCTCCGGTGCGGGAAGCTTGGGCGCCTTGAAAATATCCTCCGGGGACGGCAGAAGCCTTCCCGCAAACTCCTTTGCAATGTCCTCATAGTGGTACGCCGATTTCAGCGGATTCAGCAGATACGCGGCGATCGAGGCGTCAAACGCGCGCTCCGGCTTCAGCAGCGGCGCCCATTTCAGGAGCCCCTTGATGTCCATGCTGCAGACAGTTACGCTCTCTGCCAGCTCATTGAGCCGCTGCTCCAGGTATGCCTCTGTCACAAACCCCTCCGCCGGAAAGTACACATGCTTCTCCCCCCAGGACAGCGCGGCGCCGAGGAGCTTTTTGCCGCTCTCAAGGACTGCCGCTCCTATGGTAAGCTGCCCTTTTGCCTGTGAAAAAATATCCTCCGCGGTCAGAAGCTCCGTGACAATCTCCGGCTCAAACGGCTCTCCCGCAGGGGTATCCGAAAAACGGCTCAGCAGGTTTTTAAACTCCAGGCGGCGGAACATCTCGTACGCCGCATCCGTATAAAAATCTCCAACTTCCGCATCCTTAAGACTGTATTCCACAGGAGAATCCACATTGATTGCGGCCAGCTTCCTGCTCAGCACAGCCTTGTCATAATTCTCCCTCAGAGATTCCCTCGCCTTATTCGGCTTCACCTCCTCGAGATGCGCATAGGCATTCTCGACGGTTCCGAACTGGACGATCATCTTCGTCGCGGTCTTCTCGCCCACACCGGGGATTCCGGGAATATTGTCCGCCGTGTCTCCCATCAGAGCCTTCAGCTCCACAATCTGCCACGGCTCCACCTGATACTTCTCAATAACGTCTTTGGTATAATAGTCCTCGATCAGAGTCCTGCCTCCCTTTGTCTTCGGAATGCGGATCTTCGTGTGCTCCGTGGCAAGCTGCAGCAGATCTCTGTCTCCTGATACGATCGTGACGTCCATTCCCTCCTGCTCACAGCGCTTTGCCAGAGTTCCCAGCAGATCGTCCGCCTCGTAGCCCTCCTGCTGGACGATCTCGATCCCCATCGCGGAGAGCACCTCCTTCATCAGCGGCACCTGCTGGCGCAGCTCCTCAGGCATGGGCTTTCTTGTACCCTTATACGCCTCATACATTCTGTGCCTGAACGTCGGAGCATGCAGGTCGAACGCCACAGTCAGATAATCCGGCTTCTCCTCCTCGAGGATCTTGAACAGGATATTCAGAAAACCGTATACCGCATTCGTGTGCAGTCCCTCGGAATTCGTCAGATCCGGCAATCCGTAGAACGCCCGGTTCAGTATGCTGTGTCCGTCAATCAGTACTATCTTTTTTCCCATGTCTGTATAAACTCCTTTTTATTTTGAAAATCCGCTGCTGAAGATACAGCTGTCGCTGCCCGGCTGCTGTCACAGCCAGGGCAAAAACTCATAGGTCACAAGCACCACGACAACAAGGACCGCCAGAACGATCAGTCCCAGCGCGATCAGAAAGTGCTTTGCCGCCCTGCCCCGGCGCAGCATATGCTCCTTCTGCTGAAGATCCTTCTCCAGCTTTCCGGAAAAATTATAGAAATCCGGTTTGCCCTCATCCAGTGTGGCTACGGCGAGATGGATGGTAAAATACGTCTCAAGCTCCTCGTAGCAGACCGGACATGCCCGGATATGCGCGATAAAATTCTCCATCTCACGTGATGAGAGTGTGCCATTGATGTAATTCGGAATTTTTGCCTGCGCTTCCTTACAGTCCATGCTCGTGTCTCCTCCTTTGCACAGCAGGCTTTGACCGCCGCCGGATTACCTGCTTTCCTAAACTATACACCTTCTGCGGATGCTTTACAAGGCAGCGTTTTGCTGCCGCACATTTCCTCTCCGCACAAGATTCTTCTGATAATTTCCCGAACAGAATTCTTTGCCCTGCTATATTATACATAAAGTCTCCGCTCTTCGCAATCCGCCCGCGCATTTTCAGCTTCACCGCGGAGTGTTTTTATTTCCTTTCGCTGTTTTTAACATAGTTTTTACCTGTTTCATACATTTTTTAATCCTCTTTTAATCTTCCCGTGATATTCTATATCTATAGAATTTTGCAAGATCAACGGAAGGGAGATGTTCTTATGTTTAATTTATTTTCCTATTCAAGCAGCAGCGGGCGCCGTCCCAACCCGCACCAGGGCAGTTCTTATTATCAGCGAAAGGGCTTCTTCGGGAATATGAAAAATTTCGGCAGCTTTTCCAGTTCTTCCGGAAAACGCCGCGCTCACGGCAGGAACAACTATTCACAGGTTCCCCCGCACAGCCAGCCGCACTCTCAAGCGCGTCCGGGCGGCGTATGCCCCGCCTGCGGCTCTGCTGTTCCCGCCGGCTCCAAGTTCTGTCTGTCCTGCGGCGCAAAAATAGAGACCACTCCTTTTTGCACAAACTGCGGGAAGCCGCTTCCCGCTAACGCGCGGTTCTGCCCGGAGTGCGGAGTCAAAGCGCCGTGACGCTGCTTCGCAGAGCTGAAAATTACCGTATCCTCTCCCGCATCGGTGCGGGCAGATACGGCGTCTGT
>CAKNMY010000066.1 GCA_930989745.1 uncultured Lachnospiraceae bacterium
GGAAGGCTTATAATCATAGGAATCCACGAAGGGGCGGATAATGACGGCGGCAGTCTTAGCGTAGTTATTGACCATTGTATGGGAGATTTCGATCCCATGGATCTCCTTCAGGGCCTGGACGGTCTGGCGGAGGGAAAGCTTGAGGTTGATCCGGTAGGAAAGGCATAAGCCCATGATGTAGGCGTTGTTCTTTTTGTACTTGAAGGAGGTTGCCCATTTGGGAAGCTGGCTCAGATCCATGTCGAAGAAGTTGACGGAGAACTCCCGGTAAAGGTAGCGGAGCTTGTATTTCCAATATTCCGATGGCGGGAGATCCTTGGGCAGTTTTTTCAGATTACGCTTGTAGTAAGAGCAGCTGTCATTGACGCATTTATGGACACGGAAGTGTTTGCGGTCTTTTACCGGCTGGAGCGCATGCCCGCAGTAAGGGCATAGAAGCTTGAGAGGGGCCACCACTTTTTCCCCGGTCACAAAGGTCTGCCCGCAGATCTTGCACTTAAACTGGCCGCGACCGCCGGAGTTGTCGTAAATATACTCGTGGGGTGCGCCGCAGAGAGGGCAGACAGTATCTTCGGGAACCGTACGGGGCCTGCCCTTGTGAGGTTTGACCGGTTTCACAGCTTTTCCATAACGTAGCCGGTAGTACTCGTTCCAGAGCTGCCAATCCTGCTTGACGAATGGTTTGATGATAGGCAGTTTGTCGGTAAGGAATTTCTGGTATTTGGGGCTGAGGGGTTCATCGTGGGTCCACTGCCTGAGAGGGATATATCTGCAGATGAAAAGAATAAGCCAGCAGATCTGGTGATATTGTTCTTGAATGATGTTAAGTAAATTGAGATAGCGCTTTTTTACAGGAATGATTAGAACAAAGGGAGAAGAGTATGAGAAAAAAGAGGAGTTACTGCCTGTGTATTGTGATTATGATTATGATATCAATACCAGGAAATAGTGTACTGGCTGCAGGTTTTGAGGACAGCGACTTATTAGCATCGGAGGATTATGAGAAAGTAACTGCGTGGGAACAGGAACTATTAAAAAGAGCAAATGGTGAAATTGCATACGACAAAGCGATAAAAGTTTACAGGGATATCAATATGTTTGATGATTTGACCACAGATGAATTTTATGAAGAGATGGAGAAGTCTAATTACGAATGGACAATACCAATTTACTCAGGCGATCAGACACAAATGGCATCTGTCGGAAAAGTACCGGAATTGAGCGATGCGTATGTCAGCAAAATTAAGAATGAGATAAAGAGCGGAAGAGTTCCAGAAGATGAACTGGAAAAAAAACAGAAAGAGGTGGGAAATTTTTCTATAGAGGTTATACAGATGATAGATCACTATATAGACTATCGGCAGGTTGTAGAAGAAGAATTAAATAAGAATAATATTCCTCTGATGGAATCAGAAGTCTATTTTTTTAAGGAAGTCCCAGGATTTTATAATTTTCTAATGGCACTAATTATTTATGGGGATGAAAAATATGTAATTTCCTTTGATAAAGATATTGATGTTGTAGACACAGTAACGGGAGAGAGAGGGGTAATTGAGCGATGTACAATATTTGATTATGAAATAACTACGCATAAAAGTACAGCAACAAGTACTCCATGGCTTATCGGACTCTTAATCGTTGCGGCAATTATAGGTACATTTATAGGAATAAGGAAAATAATACGAATGCGGCGATGATTTATATGAACGAAAAACAGACGGACACACCGGGAAATTAAGAAACTTCTAAGATTTGCATAAGAATTTACACTCCTCCTCTGTGGTAAGGTATACATACCAAATATCACAGAGGAGGTTTTGGTTATGGAAAGAAGCCAGAGAAGAAGAGAGATGATAACGGTAGGACTCTTTCTGATCTATGCGGTGTTTCTGAGCTGGATCATTCTGTTTAAGATGTGCCTGCCGGGCGATGTACTGCCGCATCTGAGAAATCTGAACCTGATCCCGTTTGCCGGGGCGCTGGTGGTAAATGGAAAAGCGGATTACACGGAAGTTGTACAGAACCTGATCGCGTTTATACCGTTTGGCGTCTATATGAGCGTGATGAAACCTGGAGCGCCGTTCTTAAAGAAATTATTGCCGGCAGCGTGCGTCAGTCTGGCATATGAAGCGCTGCAGTACGCGCTCGCGCTCGGAGCGACAGATATCACAGACCTGATTTCCAATACGGCGGGAGCCGCTGCCGGAATCGGTATCTACAGGATACTTGCCGCTGTCTGCAAAGAGAAGACACACTGGATCATCAATATACTCGCAGGTACGGCAACCGCCTGCGCCGTGCTCTTTCTGAGCATACTGCTCGCGGCCAATCACTGAGCATCGAGCTTTTCGAGAATCTGTTTATAGAGCTCCTCTGTCTTCTCCTGGGTAGAATCGTTTATCACGACAGTCTTGCCGTCCGTGTGCAGCGCGATGTAGGTATGACATTTCGCGTAGGCGTACAGAAGATAGTCTCCGAACTGTTCGTTCCGGAAATTTCCTCCGAACAGCTTCGGGGAACCCAACCCGTTGGTGCGTCTGCCCACATCCATCTGATCAGTCAGCTCCACGGAGGTGATCTCGTCATAGGAAACGGAGTGATCCTTCCAGTAGGAGATCTGAATATCCATGGAAGAAGAATTGAACTGCACCGTGACGCTTCCCGTAAACAGAATAACGACAACCAGGACGATGAGCACAGCGGAGAATCCGCAGTACAGAATCCTCCGTGTCCGCTGACTGCCAGACGACGGCGCATCTCTGCCATCATCGGATGCGGGAATATCCTTTCGGCGGCAGAATGTATTGCCGCCGATCACAAGGACGAGACAGGTACCGGCAACGACGACGGCGGAAGCGTTAATCAGAATATCCGGGGGATCGTCCTGGAAGACCGCGAGGAGAGACATCATCGCGGTGATGACGGCGAAACCTGCGCCGGTTAAGCGGCAGAGCTTCTTTTTATCATACTGCGCTTTCGTCTTTTTGTCTGCGGTATTATAGCCGGCGATCAGAAATCCGCCCCTGCCGCTGAGCAGGAGTACGGACAGCAGAAGAAACAGAAAAGTTATGATCCAGAGCAGCATAGAGAACACCTCTCTTTCGTTCGGTTTTGGTTTCTGGTGAGTTTATTATATTATGTTTTTTTCCCTACCACAAGACAGGGGACATAAGAGACCGAAAACTGCACCTGTGCGACAGAGGCGCACGCAGGTTCCCGGCGGCATATGATAAAGGGCGGAGGTGAAGAACTATGGGAAGAGACATCACGCAGTGCCATCCCCGTCTGCAGGAGGCGGCTGCAAAGCTGCAGGAGCAGTGCAGGGCACAGGGGCTGAATATCAAAATCGGGGAATGTTTCCGCTCAAAGGAGGAGCAGGACGCGCTCTACGCCCAGGGGCGTACGAAGCCGGGAAGCATCGTGACGAACGCGCCGGGAAGTTCCTACAGCTCCATGCATCAGTGGGGTGTGGCATTCGACTTTTTTAAAAATGTATCTGGCCATGAATATGACGATATTTCTTTCTTTAATCGGGTGGGAGCCATCGGCAAATCGCTCGGGCTGGAGTGGGGCGGAGACTGGACGTCTCCGGTGGATAAGCCGCACCTGCAGCTTGCGGACTGGGGCAGCACTCCGGCAAAGCTGAAGCAGCTCTATGGGAATGTGGATAATTTTAAGAAGACATGGGGGGAACCGAAAGTGAACTGGAAGGGAACGGACGTGAAGATCTGCCTGCGGGACCGCGTGGCGGTGCTTGGCGTTCCGGGCGGCGAGCAGGTCGGCACGCTGAACGGGGGCGACATGGTGGAGACGGACGGAATCGTAAAGGACGGGTACGCACATGTGGGGCTGCCCGCGATCGGCGTCTATGGCTGGGTGCCGGCTGACGCTGTGTCGGAATGGAAAGCGACGGGCGTTATGCGGGCTGCTGCAAACGACATCAATATCCGCAGCGCTCCGGGCGGCACAATCAGGGGACAGCTCGCAGAAGGCGGCCTGATCGAGGTGGACGGAAGAAGAGACGGGGAGTGGATCCATGTCGGGATACCGGAACTCGGAATCTACGGCTGGATGCAGAATAATCTGAAAGAACTGTAAGAGACGGGGACTGCCGTGTGCGGCAGTCCCCAAAATTTATTAATACCAGCGAACCATCGGATAATCGTTATTGATTCCTTTGGTGGCAACAATCTGGTGCAGATCGATGATGCCGTTGTGGAAGGTAGCCGCGCATGCGTTCAAATACAGATCCCACATACGCAGAAAGCGCTCATCGAACATCTTTTTTTCTTCCTCCATATGCTTATGGAAGTTGTCTGCCCAGCAGAGCAGGGTCTTATTATAGTGAAGGCGCAGGTTCTCAATATCCATAACGTGGAAATCGTCCTCGGCCATGCAGGAGACCATCTCGCGCAGGCTCGGAACGGTTCCGCCCGGGAAGATATATTTCTTGATCCAGGCATCGCCGGGATGCTCTTTGAGGGCGCTGATGAAGTGGAGCAGAAAAACGCCGCCGTCCTTTAAGACGTCTCTTGCACAGTCGATAAAGAGCTGATAATTGGGACGTCCCACATGCTCCACCATACCGACGCTTACGATACGGTCGAACGTATAGCCGCTCTTTGGCAGGTCGCGGTAATCCATGAGCTCTACCTTCAGAAGATCCTGCAGCCCCTCCGCCTCGATGCGGCGCTGGAACTCTTCATGCTGCTCATGGCTCAGTGTGATGCCGAGGCCCTTAATTTTGTATTTTTTCGCTGCCTCGATCAGCAGAAATCCCCATCCGCAGCCGATGTCGAGGAGGGTCATGCCTTCTTTGAGATTTAACTTCTGAAGGATATAATCCACCTTATTGACCTGTGCCTGGTACAGAGTGTCTTCGGGGGTTTTAAAATATCCGCAGGAATAGCTCATCGTCTCATCCAGCCACAGCTTGTAGAAATCATTTCCGATATCGTAATGGGAAGTGACTTCTTTCTCCTGGTTTTTCTTGGATACGGAAGTGTGAATGAGCTTTTTGAGCGCTGATTCATCCGTGGAGAACTTGCCGAGCTGTCCCAGAAAGTGATCCAGAGCGTAGTAGAGATCTCCCTCGATCTCCAGATCGCCATCCATATAGGCTTCGCCGAGCGCAAGAGAGGTGCTGGTCAGAAGCGTTGTCTTTGGGATTGGTTTTTTAAAGTGCACGGTAAATTCCGGCTTTCCCTCGCCGATGAGATACTCTTTGCCGTCAAGCACAACTTTAAACGGATAATCTGTAAACTTTCGCAGAAATGTAATCATAATATTTTCCAAGTCTTTGTACCTCCAGTCTTTAATTTACCAAATTTACCTTTTATTGTAAAACTCTGCTTGGCAGAACTCAAGCCAAAAAGTGCTGAAAATATTTCTGATCCTGAAGAAAAAACTGTGAAAAAAAGCCTGTATGAGTCCTCTTATTTGCTGTGACAGAGGGAAATTCGGGCAAATCCTGCCCCAAAAAAGAAACGTTTTTCTTGAACTTTTTGAAAAAATAAGTATAATAAAGTATGATACCAGGGACAAAAAGCTTTTGCCCTCAATATCAAAAAATATGAAGTGACACATGGGAAGGGTCGAGGAACAGTGAGCAGAGAACGGAAGAACTGCGTCTGGATTGAAATGGTTGTTACCGTATTGATTTGTATAGCCACAGTTTTGCTTGGAGCAGCGCCGGTGCGCGCGGAAGAGGAGACGGAGGTTTCCATTTTCTACGAGAATGCCTGTGCGGCGTGCAGGGAGGATGTGGAGCTTGAGGAGCTTTACCGGAACAGTGTACCGTTGGAATTAAGAGAACGGTCTGAGCTTCGGCTGTATAATATCTTTGAGGAGAGCAACCGTAAAACTTTCGAGGAGATCTGTGCGCAGAGCGGAGTGTCGCCGCAGGGAATGCAACTGCCGGCTCTGAATGTAGGCAATAGCTGGCTGTATGGAACGGATGAAATCGGGGAGAAGGCAGCGCTTCTGATAGAGAACGGCGGGATGACAGGGGATGACAGATCGGAAAAAGAGAACGCTTCCTCTGTGCCGGAGGAGGAAGCGGACTATGAGGTGATCCCGTCCGGGCTTTCTGAGGCGCTCCGTTCTGGCAAATCCCCTCTGGTGCTGTTTACGACCTACTCCTGCGAGGCATGCGCTGCAGTGAAAGCCTGTATTGATGACTTTGCGGAGGGGAGAGAACTCTCGGTCCTGGAATACAATATTGCTGAGGGAACCAATGTGCAGATGATCCGCGCGTGGTTCCGGGCATACGGCGTAGACAGCAGCTCACAGCAGGTGCCGATCGTTTTTTATGGAGACAAATGGCTGAGTGGGGAGGAGGAAATCAGCAGCGGACTGGAAGCTCTTCTGGACAGCACAGATAACGCTTCCGACAAAATGCAGGGGCAGCTTGAGGACTACAGCTCGCCGCATCTGTCAGATGAGCTTCCAAACTTTGCGGTTCTCTTCGGAAGCGGCCTGCTTGCGGGTTTTAATCCGTGCTCTGTTTCCATGCTTTTAATGCTTTTCTCGGTTATCCTGACTGGACAGGCATCTGTGCGAAAAAACGGGCTTTTGTATCTTGGCGGGAAATATCTGACATATCTGGGACTTGGGCTGGGCATTTATTTTGCTGCGTCCGTGGTGACGCAGTCCGTACTTGACCGGGTTATGGGGATCGTAAAGATTGTGCTTGCTGTGCTGTTTCTTGCCGCTGCTGCGCTTAATTTCACGGATCTGTATAATGTCCGCAGGGGAAATTTTGGTAAAATACGCATGCAGCTCCCATCCGGGCTGCGGCGATGGAATCACAGCCTGATCCGCCGGGCGCAGGGGCTTTCCGGCGGTTTGCTCTCGCTGGTAGTATTTGGGCTTGGCGTTGTGATTTCAATCGGTGAATTTTTCTGTACCGGTCAGATTTATATGGCGTCTATCCTGTATATGCTGCGTCAGGGCAGTGCTCCGGTATTTTACATCAGCGCGGCGTTTCTGGTTTACGTGACAGCGATGTGTATACCAGCAGTTATTTTCCTGATCATTATTGCAAAAACGCGCAGTATCAACCGGATTTCCGAGTTTATGCTGCGCAGGATGGATCTGGTAAAGCTGTTGAACGGTCTGCTGTTTTCAGCTTTTGCCCTCTATTTTCTGATTTTCGGATGAGATCAGAACAAAACGGTCGACAGGAGCGCAGGACGCCCATGCATTCAGCAGGCGGAGCAGTTCTGCCGTGTCTGTGCGCTTCTGATACAGTTCCTCTGTGAGCCGCAGCGCGACAGCGCTTCTGTGTATGTGACATGGCTCCGGATCGCTGAAAAACTGTATGCTCTTTTCGAGAATGATCTCTTCCTTTAAAGGAAGATCCTTTAAGTATCCTTCATATAGCGCATCCGTTTTGCGAAAGAGGGATAGAGTCGGGAGAATGGATTTTTTCTTTTTGAAAAACATGAACAATAACTCCTTATAAATTTCAGCGGCTATTCGCTGATTGTTTATGCTAATCATAGTACACGGAAGAAGAAATGACAATGTGGATGAAAAATAAGTTTGATAAAATGAAAAAATGTATGGTTTCAAAGAGTGCGCAGACGGGGCTTCACAGAATCTCGCTTCAGCTCTTGCTTTCATATTTTGCAATTATGCTTGCGCCTGCCATTGCAGTGGGAATCGTATATATCACGGCGTCGGATGCGCTTCTGGATGTACAGAAAGAACGCGCTTACCGCCTGCTCTCGGAGAACGCAGCGGTTTTTGAACAGCAGATTGATGAGCTGCAGAATCTGTCGGGTTATCTTGCTGAGGATGACCGTTTGCGGGTGCTTGCGGAGCGCGTCAGCGTGGATCGCAATGCGGAGTTTTACAGCATGTTTGAGCTGGTAAAGGAACTTCCCAATTATACGCTGACGAACAGAATGATTGATGATGTACATATTATAATGAAAGGAAAGCATTATCTGATGCAGCTTCCCACAGTGGCTCCCATCAGCGACAGGGGATTTCATTCTGTTAAGACACTGGGGTTTTCAAAATATGAAGATCTGCTCGATGCTGTTTGTGCGCAGCGTTATGACGGGGATCTTGTACAGCTTTTGCCGGGAAATGAAGATTCGCCCTATGTTGTGGTACACAGCATTGTCTCTCGCAGCAAGGGAGATGTGATCGGAGCGGTTATTTTCTCGTTGAATGAGAATACGGTGAAACGTCTGATGGAAAACAGTATGGTGGATGAAAGCAGCGCGGTTCTGATTACGGATGCAGAAGGTAATCTGGTTGGAAGATACGGCTCCAAACAGACGGATCTGGACACTTATCAGGAGCATTCTGAGGATTATATCAAATATGAAAAAATGACAGGAGGAGGGTATAATTGGAGAATTATATCTATTACCCCATTGAATTCTCTGATTCACTTGATAGGAGCGATAAAATACATTATTATACTGCTGTGTGTGGCCTCTATCGCGATTGGTATTTTTCTCTGCCTGCTGTATTGGTATCGGAGAAAGCCTGTTGTGGGTCGATATTATTCTTTTGGGAAGGAACTGGCAAAGGGTGAGGTTTCCAAAGGTTTCTGGCACAGCCTCAATGCCTTTCTTGACGGCGTACAGAATCTGAAGGATAACGAAGAGGAGAGGAAGGAGATTCTGCAGCGCGAAATTATCGGCCGTGTGCTTTCCGGCGGGTACGACTCGGAAGAGGAGCTGCGTGAAGATTTTGAAGAAATCGCGGGAGGGATGCCTGAAGCAGACGGTTACTATCTGATGGTTTTTCAGTATGTGAACCCGGGCGATGGAGAGGAGGCATGCCCTCATCGCCGCCTTGCGGAGGAGATACGTAAAAATTTCAGCCAGTGTATCGGCGGGCGTTATTGGGTTTATGAAATCAGCCGTCTGACGTATGCTTTGATCCTTGCGGATGAGAATAAAGCAATGCAGCCGGATGTTCTCAAGCATGCAGTAGAACGGCTGAATTATTCTTTCTATCGCGAAGACTCGCTGTCTGTCTACACCGGTATCAGCAGCAGAGCTGCATCTATGATGGAACTTGAAAAGGCATATGAGGAAGCGTACAGCGTATGCGCATACGCCAGATTTTTTAGTATCCGTCTGCCGCTTTGCCGGTCAGATCTGCCGGGTAAAACAGAGAATTTTTCATTTCCGATCGATGTAGAGCTGGAATTGGAGCAGACAATTTTACATGGAAGCGCCGGAGAACTGGAAAAAATGCTTGGTGAGATCAGAGAGAGATATCTCAAGGGTTCATCCCGCCTGGCAATGCTGCAGTATTACCTGGAGCTCCTGCGCGGAATCGCTATGCGTGCGGTCGAGAAGCTGAAGGAAGAGGATGATAAGGAGAAGATTCTCAGGAGGCTGCAGGAAGCGGGGACGCAGGAGGAAATTTTTGGTGCGATCCGCTGGCTTCAGGATTGCTTCCTTCAGTACCAGCGGCAGACCGAGAAGACGCAGGATGCGCGCAGGAAGGCTTATTTTGAGGAGGTTGTGGAGGATCGGTATTCTGACGCTTCATTTAACCTGGCGGAATTTTCTGACCTTACCGGTATTCCGCAGCGCAGGCTGTACAGGGAGTTTTCGGAATGTGTCGGGCAGACATTCAGCGACTATCTTGAGAAAGTGCGTATCAGAAATGCATGCCGTATGCTGACAGAAGACATGGCGGTCAAGGATGTGGCACAGAAGGCGGGATACGCGAGCGATTACTCCTTCCGCAGAGCGTTCAAACGTGTAATCGGTATGGCGCCGAGCGAATATCAGAAAAAAGAAAAGTGAAAGAAAGAGGAAAGACTGACATGCAGGCGATGTGTATCGGTTTTTCCTTTTCTTTTTTGGATGTTTTTTATGGTAATAATGACAAAGTGAAAAAATGTATGGCAAAAATGGAAAGTGTTCGTTGAAAATGTATGTGCAAAATGGCAGAATGATACGTGAGAAGTGCAGAGCCAAACAACATGTTGCACAACCATCTCCGACAGCGGCGGAGAAGCAGCATTGTACCTTTGCACAAGTTCAGAAAAATTTTATAAAGGAGGAAGTGACATGTTGAAAATGAAAAAAAACATCAAAAAAGTCACAGCTTTAGCGCTTGCGTCTGCTATGGCGCTCAGTATGGCGGCATGCGGCGGCGGCGGAGAAGCGAAATCTGATGAGGCTGCCAAAGATATGGAATTGACCGAATCCGGTTATCCGATTGTTCCTGAAGGAGAGGATCTGACGCTGACCTGCTTCACTATGAGCATGCCGAACGTAGAAGACTTTGCAACGAACGATTTCACGAAGTATTTGGAGGAACTGACAGGTATTCATATTGAATTCCAGACAGGAGGACGTGATGACTGGCAGGATAAATTGAATATGATTCTGGCTTCCGGTGATTATCCGGACATCATTCTTGGCGTATCTCCCGACCTGGCAAAGTATGGTGTTGACGAGCAGATCGTCATTCCGCTGGATGACTATCTCACCGAAGACATTATGCCGAACTATATGGCAATGTATGGCGATCAGTTGGATCAGAGCCGTGAAGCGGACGGAAAGATTTATTCCCTTCTGGCAGAGAATAACTGCTATCACTGCGAATTCGGCCGTAAGATGTGGGTAAATACCGAGTATCTGGAAGAGATGGGCGTTGAGAAACCGACGACAACGCAGGAGTTCTATGATGTCTGCAAGAAATTTATGGAGTGGAAACCGGACGGCATCGCAATTGCAGGTACCTCTATTGGTGAGGGATGGTACGGAGAATTTGAGTATTTCCTGATGGGATCTTTCCTGCTTCCGCCAAGCGTTTCCTATACGCTGACAAAGATTCATGATAAGATGAATGTAACATGGGACGGAGAGGTTAAATGTATTGCTACAGATGACCGCTACAAAGAATTTCTGAAATACTGCAAATCTCTGTATGATATCGGTGCAATTTACGATGGTGATTTTACACAGACCTCTGAGCAGTTAAAAACAATCGTAAATCAGGCAGACGCTCCGGTGCTCTTCCTTCCGGCAGGTACGATTTCAGACTATATCGACTCTGTTTCAAATCCGGAGCTGTACTCTAAATTTGAAACAATTACACCGCTTGAAGGTCCGGATGGAACAAGACTTACATCTGACTTCAAATATTCTCTTGCAAGTGATGGAAACTTCTGTATCACAGAGGCATGCCCGAATGTAGAAGCAGCGCTTCGCTGGGTGGATTTCTTCTACAGCGAGACTGGTGACCTCTGCTCACAGTACGGTGCAGATGAAGGAAAAGACTGGGTACTCAATCCGGAAGGCAAGTATGGCCTGAACGGTGAGCCGGCTCTGTATGAGGTATTAAATTCTTACAGTGCTGAGCCGCAGAATCATGACTGGCAGGACGTTGGTATCCGTGTGGCTCCGGAAGAATATCGTCTGGGACAGGCTGTAGATCAGGATGTTGACCTGCACTCTGCAGAAGGACTGGAGAAGTTACTTTTCCAGGAAACACAGAACAATTATGAGCCTTACAAGCCGACTCCGGAGAACTCCGATCTGGATATGCTTCCGCAGTTAAAGGTAACATCCGATGAGCTGAGTGAAGTATCTACCATCGCAGTTGAAGTTGAAAAAACGATCAATGAGACTTCCGTAAGATTTATTACCGGACAGGAAGATATTGACAGTGGTTGGGACAGCTATCTGGATGCTCTGGACAAAGCAGGCCTTCCTACATTATTAAATATGTATCAGACCGCTTATGACAGACAGTATGGTGACAGTGCAGAATAATGCTGGATAAGGCACTAGATGGAGGGTCAGGCTGGCAAAGCCGGTCTGACCCTTTTGCTTCAATAATTACAGGAGGGGAAAGAATTGAAAAAAGACAAGGTAAAAGTTTACACCCCTAACAAAAAGAATAAAATTAAGAGCGCCAACTGGCAGTTCTGGGTAATCATTGCATTGCCCATGATTTATGCGTTTGTATTCGCTTATGTGCCTATGGCAGGTATCCTGATGGCATTTGAGGATTACAGTCCGAGAAAGGGCTTTTTCGGAAGTGACTGGGTGGGTCTGAAGTATTTCGAGCAGTTTCTGACGTCAAGATCAAGCGTAAATATTATTAAAAATACATTTATTCTCGGAGCGTATAATCTTCTGGTAAACTTCCCGATTCCGATTGTCCTGGCTGTGGCGATCAACGAGATCGGATCTCAGAGATTTAAGAAGTCCGTACAAATGGTTACATATGCCCCGTATTTTATCTCCATCGTAGTACTTGTCGGCATGATGATGCAGATGATGGATCAGCGTACCGGTATCATTAATGTACTTCTTGAAAACATTGGAATTGATCCGATCAATTTCTTCGGAGAGCCGAAAATTTTCAGGCATCTGTATGTATGGAGTAACCTGTGGCAGCAGGCCGGATATTCGGCAATTATTTACATCGCTGCACTTGCGGGCGTCAGTCCTGAGTTAAAAGAGGCAGCGGTTATGGACGGTGCAAGCCGTCTCAAGAGGATTATTCATGTGGATATTCCGTGTATTCTTCCCACCATTATTATCATGCTGATTCTTCAGTGCGGTAATATTGTAAATATCGGATTTGATAAAGTATTCCTGATGCAGAATAACCTGAACATGGATGTGTCTGAGGTTATTTCCACATACGTATACAGGGTAGGTATCGTAAGCGGTAACTTTGGATTCTCCACAGCAGCAGGATTATTCCAGTCCTTAGTAAGCTTCGTTCTCCTGGTAATTGTTAACCAGGTGAGCAAGAAGGTTGCTGAGACAAGTTTGTGGTAGGAGGTGCACGTATGAATTATAAATTTAAGAACTCAAGCACAGGGGATAAAATATTTATTATCCTGGTATACGTGTTCCTGATCGCTGTATTCCTTGTTATCCTGTATCCTCTGATTTATATTGTATCGGCATCTTTCTCAGACTCCCAGGCGGTTATCAGCGGCAGAGTAAAGCTGCTCCCCGTGGATGTGACACTGAAAGGATACAAAGCGGTATTTAAGAATCACAAAATTATTACCGGATTTGGAAACTCCATTTTCTATATGGTAGTCGGTACGATCCTGAATATTGTAATGACTGTACTCTGTGCATATCCGCTCTCCAGAAAAGAGTTTGTTCACAGAAATAAGATTGCGGCGCTTTTTGTATTCACAATGTATTTTTCCGGCGGTATGGTGCCGACTTACATGGTTGTCAGCAATTTAAACCTGATCGATACAAGATGGGCCATGATTATCCCAAGCGCAATGTCCACTTACAATATGATTATTGCAAGAACATACATGGTCAACTCCATTCCGGATGAGTTGTACGAGGCTGCGCAGATGGACGGATGTACGCCGTTTAAATATCTGATCCGAGTAATTGTGCCTCTTAGTAAACCGATCCTTGCTGTTCTGACATTGTACTACGGTGTCAGCAGATGGAACAGTTATTTTGACGCCATGCTGTACTTGAATGATCAGAGCCTGCAGCCTTTGACCATCGTATTAAGGGAAATTCTTATTCAGAACCAGATTGACTACACGATGCTCACTGATGTGGGTGCTGCTGCAGAACTGCAGGGTATGACAGAGCTTCTGAAATACTCGACAATCGTGGTTGCGTCTGTCCCGGTTTTGATTATTTACCCGTTCGTACAGAAATATTTTGTAAAGGGCGTAATGATCGGTGCGGTCAAAGGATAATGCCGCACTGGCTATTGCAAATTTCACTGAAAGAGGATAAGATAGACCTGAGGGCTGCCATGTTGTCTGGACCAAAAGGCGAACGCCTGTCCAGGGACCATGGCAGCCCTGTTTGTATGCCGCCCATCCGGCGGCGGGACTTTTAAAGAAAAATTCTCTGATTCAGAAAGGAATAAAGTTATGTTTTCAAAAGGCTATGCGGAAGAAATTCACGCGCATTTTATGGAGACTGCCGCAAGGATTGGCAAGACAGGAGAAGAGCTTCTGCGGCGTATTTCAGAGGAGGAAGAATCGCTGCGCCCTGCGCTGGAATTCCTCTTTGCGTCCATGCCGGACAGCGATATTTTCGATTATCCGTATGAGGTATACCGCGATTACGCGCTGCACGGCGAAAAGCTCTGGAAGGAGCAGGAGATGGGAAGACGCGGCTGGATGAGAGTGCCGGAGAAGCTGTTTGCCAACTATGTGCTGCATCACCGGGCGAATAATGAAGACCTGGCGGATGACCGGGCGTTCTTCTATGAGAAGCTGCAGGATGTGATCGAGGGAAAGACAATGGAAGAGGCAGTGATCGCGCTCAATTACTGGCTGGCACAGACGGCCTCCTATCAGACAACGGACGGCAGAACTGCAAGCGGAAAGACGGTCTATCATTCGGCGCTCGGCCGCTGCGGTGAGGAGTCAGTCTATGCGGTGACGGTATACCGCAGTATTGGCATCCCGGCGCGTCAGGTCTATGTGCCGCTGTGGTCACACTGTGATGACAACCACGCATGGGTGGAGGTATGGTGTGATGGAGGCTGGAAATTCCTCGGCGCATGTGAGCCGGAGGAAATCTTAAACCGCGGATGGTTTACCGCCGCGACTTCGCGCGCGATGCAGGTGCAGTCGCGCTGGCTCGGGTGCGATGCACCGGAGGATGCCGTGGTCGGCAGAAAAGGTATGTCTCTGATTATCAACCACCTTGACCGGTATGCTCTCACAAAGAAGCTGCGCCTGTCGGTGTGCCGTGAAGACGGCAGCCCGGTGAAGGACGCTCTGGTAATTCTGAGTGTGCTCAACTACGGAGCGTTCGGAGAAATCGCGCGTGTACACACAGATGAGAACGGCGAGGCAAAGGCGGAACTGGGGCTTGGTTCCGTGCGCGCGGAGTGCTGGGCGGACGGAGCCTATGGAGAGGCTTATGCGGATGTCCGCGATCAGGATGCACTGTGTATAACCATAAAGAAAGAGCCGTTTGTATTAAACAAGTGGGAGGAGCTGGAGCTCTTTGCGCCGGGCGCTTACCCGGTAAATGCAGCGCAGCCTACAAAGGAGCAGAAGGAAGCGGGCGAGGCAAAGCTGAGAGCCAGCAATGCGATGCGCGAGGAGCGTGTCAAAGCGTTCTGCCGCAGGGATGAGGCACAGCGTGCCCTGCTGCGCTGCCCGGAGCCGGAAACGGCAGAAAAGATGCTGCAGATGGCAAGGGGGAATTTTGACGCAGTACGCGATTTCCTGCTCTGGGAGGAAGATGACGCTGCATTGTGGCGGTATAAGATGGGGCTTTTAAAGAAGCTTTCCGAAAAGGATTTCTGGGATCTTGATCCGGAGATTTTAAAGGATCATATCGCGGCTGTACGCGGCTATGACAATAATCCGGAGATTCCGGAGGAGATATTCGATGGATGTATTTTGAATCCGAGGATTGACAGAGAGAAGCTCTCAAGCTATGTGCCGTTTATCAGAAAATATTTCTCTGAAGAGGAGAAGCGTCTCTTTTGCGGGGAGCCGAAGCAGGCCGCGCGCTGGGTTCAGGAGAATATAGCGACGCGTCCGGAGCACGAGTACAGCAATCTTGTCATAAGCCCCTGCGGCGTGCTGCGCGCGAAGGTGGGAAGCGACTGGTCAAAAC
>CAKNMY010000067.1 GCA_930989745.1 uncultured Lachnospiraceae bacterium
AAATAACGAAAGGCCCCCGCAGGAGCCTTCCGGACTGGAGGCTTCACAAGTTTCCCCAGTACGATCACTGAACTAAATATAAAACTGACCAGAAAAGTCGATCCTGCAAATTAAGCTCTTTGCTATTATATGCGGAGTGCTTAAAAAGTAAGGAAAAAGAATAAATTATTATACTTTTTTGTTCTGTGTATATGTCAGCACATATCTGCGATTGTATAGACAAGTTTTTCGGACTCTGCCCAGCCCAGGCACGGGTCTGTGATAGACTTTCCGTAAACATGGTTTGCGCAGCCGATCTTCTGTGCGCCCGGTTCGAGATAGCTCTCGATCATCACGCCCTTTACGAGGCGGCTGATATCCGGCGATACCTGGCGGCTGTGGAGCACTTCCTTGACGATGCGGATCTGCTGTTCGTACTGCTTGTTGGAGTTGGAGTGATTCGCGTCAATGATTGTCGCCGGGTTCTGTACATCGATCTCCGAATACTTCTCGAGCAGGAGCTGCAGGTCCTCATAATGGTAATTCGGGATCGCATTTCCGTGCTTGTTCACAGCGCCGCGCAGGATTGTGTGGGTCAGCGGATTTCCGCTGGTCTCCACCGACCAGGTGCGGTAGATGAACTGATGCCTGCTCTGGCCGGCAATGACAGAGTTAAGCATTACGGAGAAATCTCCGGAGGTGGGATTTTTCATGCCTGCCGGCACATCGATGCCGCTGACGGTCAGACGGTGCTGCTGATTTTCTACGGAGCGCGCTCCTATGGCCACGTATGAGAGGATATCGGAGAGATAGCTCCAGTTCTCCGGATACAGCATTTCGTCCGCCGCGGTCAGGCCGCTCTCCGCTATCGCGCGGATGTGCATCTTTCTCATAGCGATCAGGCCATGCAGCAGATCCGGCTTCTTCTCCGGGTCCGGCTGGTGTACGATGCCCTTATAGCCCATACCGGTGGTACGCGGCTTGTTGGTATAGATGCGGGGGATCAGGATCAGGCGGTCTTCTACTTTCTCCTGCAGTTTTGCCAGGCGTCCGATATATTCACACACCGCGTCCTCATTGTCCGCGGAACACGGACCGATGATCACCAGAAATTTATCAGATTCTCCGGTAAACACCTTTGCGATGCGCGCATCACGCTCAGCCTTGATTTTTGTCAATTCCTCCGTCATTGGGTATTCTTCCCGAATCTGCGAAGGAGTCGGCAGCTTTTCAACAAATCTGAAACTCATAATAATTCTCCTCTGTAAATGAAGTCGAAACGGACATTCGCAGTCCGCTTCGCTGGTTGCTCATAACCTTTTAAACCCATGATGCAGCAGATTTCTCCGCTTGCCCCTGGCATCATCACATTATAATACAAAAGCAGAAAATTGTCGAGAGCCTGTTCTGCGAAACTGTTCTCAGCGGCGTGCGCGGGCAGGAAGGCGAAGTATGCCGAACATCAGCAGAAACAGGAGATACAGCCCTGCGAGTATGAGAAGCTGTGCTGCCAGAAGAAACAGCGGAGACACAAAGGAGAAGATCCTGGCAGCAGGTTCCAGAAAAAGGCCGCAGCCTGTGGTGACCGCCATTACAGCGCAGGGCTTCAGGAGTGAATCAAAAGCGTTAAAAGAGAACGGAACCTGCCGGTACAGAAAAACCAGGCAGAGCAGGGTGACGAGAAGTTCGCTGCACAGGATTCCGTAGAGATACCCCCGGATGCCGAGAACAGGGACCGCGAACTGGACAAAGGCGATCCGGACCAGAAGCCCGAGGAGATTCTGAATAAAACACAGGGAAGTCTTTCCAAGCCCGTTCAGGATACTTGCAAGCGTGGTGTTCAGATAGAGAAACGGACAGATAAATGCCAGTATTGTGATGAACGTACCCGCCTGGATGCTGGAAAAGACGTATCGCCCCAGATCTTTACCGTAAAATACGAAGACGCCGAGGAAGAAAATGCCGAGCAGGAGGCAGTATTTGACCGTCCGCTCAATCGTTCCGGCGATTCGCGATATCCTGCCCGCCGCCTGATCCTGCGCCACAGTCGGAAGGAGCATTGCGGAAACGGAATGCGTGATGGCGCCGGGAAAGAGAATCAGGGGAAGCGCCATACCAGTGAAAACTCCATAGACGCTCAGCGCTTCCGATGAGGACATTCCGAAGCTCTTGAGGCGCGAGGGAATAAGCACAGCCTCGGAGCTGTTCAGCAGATTGATCATCAGCCGGTTTGCCGTGAGCGGGGCTGAGAGCGTCAGAAGCTCCCGGCAGCGGGCAAACGGCCTGGAGAGGGATAACATGCGGTAGCCCTTTCGGGAAAATTCCAGCTGGATCACCACCAGAGAGGTGAGAGCGGATGCGCACTCTCCGGCAAGCATTCCGCCCACTGCCAGGATGGGGGAGGGCGGAATGCCTTTGGAGAGCATGACGGTCCAGATCAGATAAGAGGACCCCACTCGTACAAGCTGTTCCAGCAGCTGGCAGAAAGAAGGAATGCCGGCTTTCTTTCTTGCGTAGTAGTACGCCGAGGTACAGGAGTGAAGCGCCGCAGAGGGAATCGCGAACGGCAGCATCTGAAGCAGCGGCGCGCACCGCGGCTCTTTCAGGATATGTACAGCGGCATATCCAGAGCATCGGTACAGCGCAAAAGCGGCAGCGCAGGAAAAGAGCAGAGACATGATAAGCCCGGAGAGGAAGGTATCAAATGCGCCTTTCTCGTCCCCCTGGGCAGCCCGGGCCGCGATAGTGCGGGAGAGCGCGGTTTGGAGCCCTGCCGCGCACAGAGTAAAGCAGAGCGTGTAAATCGGGAAGATCATCTGATAGATACCCATTCCCTCAGCACCAATTGTATGAGAAAGGAATATTCTATAGAAAAAACCTATGATGCGGCTTGCAATGCCGGTGAGCGTGAGGATGAGCGCTCCCTGCAGGATTGGTCTGGACTTCGGCATGAGAAAAGACACCGTCCTGTGATTTTGCTTTTTGTAACTATATTCGGAAAATAGCCTTGACAGAACTATTGCTTGGTGATATGCTTTGTACAAAACCGAGTAAAACAGTCGGAATTAAACCGGCGCAGGATGTGAGGTGAGTTTATGAAATTATCCACAAAGGGGCGGTATGGGCTGCGGGCCCTGATTGATCTGGCGCTTTACAGTAATGAGGAGGCAGTGCCGCTGCAGAGTATTGCTGCCAGGCAGGGGATCTCAGAGAGTTATCTGGAACAGCTGATGCGCCTTCTGCGCAAGGCGGGACTCGTTAAGAGTATCCGCGGCGCCAGCGGAGGATATGTGCTGGGAAAGCCGGCGCAGGAGATTTCCGTGGGCGATATTCTGCTGGCGCTGGAGGGTAATTTGGAGGCAGTCACCTGTCCGACATCAGAGGACGGTGAAGTGACATGTTCCGCCGGCGACTGTTGCGTGACCCGTCACGTCTGGCAGAAGGTTAATGAGAGCATCATCAGCACTGTGAACTCTATCTGGCTGAGCGATCTGGTGGAAGAGAGCAGGCAGTTGAGGGCGAAAGGGATTTCCCCCGCTCATGACTGCGTCAATTAAAACTCAGCGTTGTACAGAGCAAGGCGGGAAGTAACTGAAAAAGGAGTGTTTAGGATATGATTTATTTAGATAATGCGGCTACTACAAAGACAGCTCCCGAGGTTGTGGAGGCAATGCTTCCATATTTTGGTGAGATATATGGGAATCCGTCCAGCGTATATGAGCTGGCTCAGACGACAAAGAGCGCGGTGACTGCGGCCAGAGAAGAGATCGCCTCTGTGATCGGCGCGCGCGCGCAGGATATTTATTTTACAGCAGGCGGAACCGAGGCGGACAACTGGGCGATCAAGGCCGCGTATGAAGCGTACAGCAGCAAGGGAAACCATATTATTACGACCAAGATCGAGCATCATGCGGTGCTGCATACCTGCGAATACCTGGAGAAATACCATGGAGCGAAGGTGACGTATCTGGATGTGGATGAGAACGGACTTGTGCGCCCGGAGGATCTGGAAGCTGCGATCACGCCGGAGACAATTCTGATTTCCATAATGTTTGCAAACAACGAGATTGGTACGATTGAACCGGTCAGCGAGATCGGAAGAATTGCGAGAGAGCACGGCATTTTATTCCATACGGATGCGGTACAGGCATTTGGGCAGGTACCGATTCAGGTGGATGAGATGAACATTGACATGCTCAGTTCCAGCGCTCATAAGATCAACGGACCCAAGGGCATCGGTTTTCTCTACATCCGCAAAGGCGTAAAGATCCGCTCTTTCATCCACGGAGGAGCTCAGGAGAGAAAGCGCCGCGCGGGTACGGAAAACGTTCCGGGCATCGTGGGCTACGGACGCGCGGCAAAGCTGGCTGCGGAGACGATGGAAGAGCGCACCGCCAAAGAGAGAGAGCTGAGAGATTATCTCATTGGCAGAATCCTGGATGAAATCCCGTATGTGCGGTTAAACGGCGACAGACAGAGACGCCTGCCGAACAATGTGAATGTCAGCTTCCGGTTTATTGAGGGCGAATCTCTGCTGATCATGCTGGATATGGAAGGAATCTGCGCTTCCAGCGGATCTGCCTGCACATCGGGTTCTTTGGATCCCTCCCATGTGCTCCTTGCGATCGGGCTTCCGCATGAGATCGCTCACGGCTCTCTGCGCATGACGCTGAGCGCTGAGAATACGAAAGAAGAGATGGATACCGTCGTTGAGAAGCTCAAAGAGATTGTCGAGAAGTTAAGAAGCATGTCCCCGCTTTATGAGGACTTTATCAAAAAACAGAAAAAATAACAGCCGAAAATGTACGGCATTGGAATCACAGCCGCGCGGACCCCGCGGGCGCTCCGCGCGGCGATAAAACAGGAAAGAAAACGGAGGAATATAAAATGTACAGTGAAAAAGTAATGGATCATTTCCAGCACCCGAGAAATGTGGGAGAGATTGAGAATGCCAGCGGAGTTGGTACCGTAGGCAATGCAAAGTGCGGAGATATCATGCGCATGTATCTGGATATTGACGATAACGGAATTATACAGGACTGTAAGTTCAAGACGTTTGGATGCGGCGCCGCAGTGGCGACCAGCAGTATGGCGACCGAACTGGTAAAGGGAAAGACCATCCAGGAGGCGCTTCAGGTGACAAACAAAGCGGTTATGGACGCTCTGGACGGGCTTCCGCCTGTAAAGGTACACTGCTCGCTGCTTGCGGAGGAGGCGATCCATGCGGCGCTCTGGGATTACGCGGAGAAGCACGGCATTCAGATCGAGGGCCTTGAGAAGCCGAAGTCCGACATCCACGAGGGCGAAGAGGAAGAAGAGGAAGAATATTAAGATGAGCAGAGGAACAGCAGCAGTCGGCCTGTCCGGAGGAGTGGACTCTTCCGTGACCGCTTACCTTCTCAAAGAGCAGGGCTGGGATGTCGTCGGCATAACCATGCAGAACTGGCATGAGTCCTGCGGCGGAGGCGACCAGGGCAGAAGCAGCAGCATTCAGAAAATTCTTGCGGATGCCCGCAATGTGGCATCTTATCTCGGAATTGAGCACTACGTTCTGGACACAAGCGAAGCGTTCCGCAAAAACGTCATGGATTATTTTGTTGACGAATATCTTCATGCCAGGACCCCCAATCCCTGCGTGATCTGCAACCGGTATGTAAAATGGGGCGAAATCCTGAAGTTTGCGGACAAGATCGGGGCAGACTGCTTTGCAACCGGACATTACGCGCGGGTTGAGCGCCTCGGGAACGGCAGATATGCGGTGAGGAATTCTGTGACTGCGGTAAAGGATCAGACGTACGCGCTCTATAACCTGACGCAGGAGCAGCTCTCAAGAACCATCATGCCGATGGGGGACTACACAAAAGAAGATGTACGGCAGATCGCGTCCCGGGCCGGGATTCCGGTCGCGGAGAAGAAGGACAGCCAGGAGATCTGCTTTATTCCGGATAACGACTATGCGTCATTTGTCCGCGAAAACAGCCCCCGGGAGATTCCGGAGGGAAATTTTGTGGACAGAGACGGGAAGATTCTCGGACGCCACCGGGGTATCATCCATTACACCGTGGGCCAGCGCAAGGGGCTGAATCTCTCGATGGGACGTCCCGTATTTGTTTCAGCGCTGCGGGCGGAGACCAACGAGGTGGTCATCGGAGAGGGAGAAGATGTCTTCTCCACAGTATTAAAGGCGGACCACCTGAACTTTATGGCGGTTGAGGATATCAGGGAGCCGTATTTCTGCGTGGCGAAGATCCGATACGCGCACAGAGGAACCCCGTGTACCGTGGTGCGGACCGGGGAGGACGAGCTCACCTGTACTTTTGAGGAACCGGTGCGCGCCGTAACGCCGGGACAGGCGCTGGTGCTTTATGCCGGAGAATACGTTGCAGGAGGGGGGCTGATTCGATGATTTCGGATTACCATATGCATTCCGAGTTTTCCACAGACAGCGATACACCCATGGAACTGATGGCGGAGCGGGCAATTGCCCTCGGAATGAAAAGAATCTGTTTTACAGATCACATGGACATGGAATTTCCGGGCGGAGGATTTCAGCTTGACACGCCTTTGTATATGGCGAAAGTACGCAGGCTGAAAAAAACGTACGAGGGCAGGCTGGATATCCTGTTCGGTGTGGAACTTGGAATGCAGAGCCATCTGGTCAGGATGCAGGAGGAGTATGTCGCCATGTATCCGTTTGACTTTGTGATTGGGTCCATGCATCTGCTGCACGGGCAGGACCCGTATGACAGGAAGATTTTTGAGGGCAGGACGGATGCGGAGGTATATGAGGAGTATTTTCTGGAGACACTTGAGAACGTAAAGCGGTTCTCGGGATTTCAGACTCTGGGTCATCTGGACTATGTGGTGCGCTACGGCGTGCATCAGGCAGAGGAGTACTCCTACAGCCGCTATGCGGACATTATCGATGAGATTTTAAAGATTCTGGTACAGCGCGGCTGCGGGCTTGAACTGAATACCGGAGGCATTAAGTACGGGCTGGGATTTCCGAATCCTCATCCGGATATCCTGCGCCGGTTCAGGGAACTCGGAGGAGAGATCGTGACAGTGGGCGCGGATGCCCACAGGCCGGAGCACGTGGGCTATGCTTTTGAACAGGTCCGGGAGTATCTGAAGAACGCCGGATTTGCCTATGTTGCCGAGTTTCAGGGACGGAAACCGGAATTTATAAAAATTTAACGCAGGTTTTTGGGTGATTTTTCAAATTAGACTTGAATTTTTGGCAGAAGTTAGGTAAAATAACAAATAGGTTGATGTTTCTTTAACAATCTACTATGGATAAAAGGAACTCACAAGATTAATTACTTTTAGGAGGAATAAATCATGGCAGTAAAAGTAGCAATCAATGGATTTGGACGTATCGGACGTCTTGCATTCAGACAGATGTTTGGAGCAGAAGGATTTGAGATCGTAGCAATCAACGACTTAACCTCTCCGAAGATGTTAGCTCACTTACTGAAATACGACTCAACACAGGGCAAATATGCTTTAGCTGATAAAGTTACAGCAGGTGAAGATTCCATCACAGTTGACGGAAAAGAGATCAAAATCTACGCAAAAGCTAACGCAGCTGAGCTTCCGTGGGGCGAGATCGGTGTAGATGTAGTTCTGGAGTGCACAGGCTTCTATACATCCAAAGCAAAAGCACAGGCCCACATTGATGCAGGCGCTAAGCACGTTATCATCTCCGCTCCGGCTGGAAATGATCTGCCGACCATCGTATACAATGTAAACCATGAGACACTGACAAAAGAGGATCACATCATCTCTGCAGCTTCCTGTACAACAAACTGCCTGGCTCCGATGGCAAAAGCATTAAATGATCTGGCTGCTATCAAGACAGGTATCATGTGCACAATCCACGCTTACACAGGCGATCAGATGACTCTGGACGGACCGCAGAGAAAAGGCGATTTAAGAAGAAGCCGTGCAGCAGCATGCAACATCGTTCCGAACAGCACAGGCGCAGCAAAAGCAATCGGTCTGGTTATTCCGGAACTGAACGGCAAGCTGATCGGCGCTGCTCAGCGTGTTCCGACCCCGACAGGTTCCACAACTATCTTAACAGCAGTTGTAGAAGGAAATGTTACTGTTGATCAGATCAACGCAGCTATGAAAGCAGCTTCCAACGAGTCCTTCGGATACAACGAGGACGAGATCGTATCCAGCGATATCGTAGGAATGACCTATGGTTCTCTGTTCGACGCAACACAGACAATGGTTCTTCCGCTGGACAACGGAACAACTCAGGTACAGGTTGTTTCCTGGTATGACAATGAGAACTCTTACACAAGCCAGATGGTTCGTACAATCAAACACTTCGGCAAACTGTTAGGAGCTTAATTGTCTGAATAACACAAATAGACCTACAAAGGGTCCGGTCTTTAACAAGAGGACCGGACCCTTTTTTCCGGTATCAGGAGGTATCTTCTCTCTTTCCGGAAAGAAAATATAACAAGGAGGCAAATACCAATGCTGAATAAAAAATCCATAGACGATATCAATGTAAAAGGCAAGAAAGTGCTGGTTCGCTGCGACTTCAACGTGCCGCTTCAGGACGGAAAAATCACAGATGAGAACCGTCTCGTTGCTGCTCTTCCGACCATCAAAAAGCTGATCGCTGACGGCGGAAAAGTAATCCTGTGCTCCCATCTGGGCAAGCCGAAGGGTGAGCCGAAGCCGGAGCTGTCTTTAGCACCGGTAGCTGCGCGCTTAACAGAGCTTCTGGGACAGGAAGTGAAATTTGCGGCAGATCCTGAGGTCGTAGGACCGAACGCGAAAGCAGCTGTTGAGGCTATGAATGACGGAGATGTAATTCTTCTGGAGAACACACGCTACAGAGCTGAAGAGACAAAGAACGGAGAGGCATTCAGCAAAGACCTGGCTTCCCTGTGCGATGTATTTGTAAATGATGCATTCGGAACCGCTCACCGCGCACACTGCTCCAACGTAGGCGTAACACAGTTCGTGGACACTGCAGTTGTGGGCTACTTAATGCAGAAGGAGATCGATTTCCTCGGAAATGCAGTAAATAATCCGGAGAGACCGTTTGTTGCCATTCTGGGCGGCGCTAAAGTTTCCAGCAAGATTTCTGTTATCAACAACCTGCTGGACAAGGTAGACACCCTGATCATTGGCGGCGGTATGGCGTACACATTCTCCAAGGCAGAAGGCGGCAGCATCGGAACCTCCCTGTGTGAGGATGACTATTTACAGTACGCTCTGGATATGAAGAAGAAAGCTGAGGAGAAAGGCGTGAAGCTGCTTCTTCCGGTTGACAACGTAATCGGCGACGCATTCTCCAACGACTGCAACAGACAGATTGTTAAGACCGGAGAGATTCCGGACGGATGGGAAGGAATGGACATCGGACCGGAGACAGAGAAGCTGTTCTGCGACGCTGTAAAGGACGCGAAGACCGTAGTATGGAACGGACCGATGGGATGCTTCGAGATGCCGAATTTCGCACACGGAACAGAGGCTGTTGCCGCAGCTTTAGCTGAGACGGATGCAGTTACAATTATCGGCGGCGGAGATTCCGCAGCGGCTGTCAACATTCTGGGATACGGCGACAAGATGACTCATATCTCCACAGGCGGCGGCGCTTCTCTGGAGTTCCTGGAAGGCAAGGAGCTGCCGGGCGTAGCAGCTGCAAACGATAAATAAGACTTTACAAAACGAAGAAAGAAGGTCATTCCCATGGCAAGAAAAAAAATCATCGCAGGAAACTGGAAGATGAACATGACTCCTACGGAGGCAGTAGAGCTCGTTAACACCTTAAAGCCGTTAGTGGCTAATGAGGAGGTAGACGTGGTATTCTGCGTACCGGCAATCGACATTATCCCGGTCGTTGAGGCTGCTAAGGGCTCCAACATTCAGGTAGGCGCAGAGAATATGTATTTCGAGGAGAAAGGCGCTTATACAGGCGAGATTTCTCCGGCAATGCTCACAGACGCAGGCGTGAAGTATGTCGTTCTGGGTCACTCTGAGAGAAGAGAGTATTTCGCTGAGACGAATGAGACTGTGAATAAGAAGATGCTCAAGGCATTCGAGCACGGGATCACTCCGATCATGTGCTGCGGCGAGTCTCTGGAACAGAGAGAGCAGGGCGTAACGATGGATTTCATCCGTCAGCAGGTAAAGGTTGGTTTCTTAAACGTAACCGCTGATCAGGCTAAGACGGCTGTCATCGCATACGAGCCGATCTGGGCAATCGGAACCGGAAAGACCGCTACAACCGAGCAGGCTCAGGAAGTTTGCGCAGAGATCCGTAAGTGCATCGCAGAGATCTATGACGACGCGACAGCAGCAGAGATCCGCATCCAGTACGGCGGCTCCGTAAACGCAGCAACCGCTCCGGAATTATTCGCTCAGCCGGATATCGACGGCGGACTTGTTGGAGGCGCTTCTCTGAAGCCGGACTTTGGCAAGATCGTAAATTATAAATAAGAGTTACTGCCATAAATAAAAAGAGGAAAGCCCCGGGTTGCCGGGGCTTTCCTTATGCTGAAAAATCAGTTTACATGCAGCAGTGCCTCTGCCAGCGCCAGAATTGTCAAAGACTGGCCGTATGCCATGGGAGCGCTCAGTTTGTCGATGACAAGATTCAGTTTTTCTTCAACAACAGAAGTTCATCGCCGGAAAAGGAGATCTGATCCTCGTGGATTCGAATCTGATCCATATGACCAAGTCCACGTCCGAGGAGGACGAGGGCCACAACCGCATTATTCTCTACGTCAGCAGAAAGAAGATGGAAGAGATGGAGAGCAAGTTCCCCAAGCTGAATCTCGTGCGCTTCTTCCGTGAAAATTACGGGGTGTAGTTTCCAACCGGAGGAGTGATTGTTCCGATCGCGAGGTTCATAACCATCATAACACCGAACTGTACGGGGTCCATGCCGAGACTCGTAGCGATCGGCATGAAGATCGGAGTGAAGATCAGCAGTGCCGGAGCCATATCCATGAACGTACCAACGATCAGCAGGATCAGGTTAATGATCAGAAGCAGGAGAATCTTATTGTTGGTAACGCCGAGCAGCACGCTGCTGATCGCCTGCGGCAGTCCGGTAAAGGACATGACAAAGGACAGCACGGAGGAAGCTCCAATGATCAGCATGACGAATAACGCCTCCGATTGCGGTTGCCGCCGCGATACCGGAACCGGAGATGGAACCGAACATCGCGTTTCCCGCGATATATGCGCTCAACGGAGTAGATTACCATCAGAACGCCGCAGATCGGCACGCATGCGTAATATACGGGCATCGGAAGCTGGAGCGCCGGAGTACGCTCAGCGCTATTATGAGAATTTCGATCCCGATCTTTGTGCGCAGAGAATTCTTCTCTGTAAAAGTGTTGGAAATAAAAGTGATGGAGATGTGCTTCTCCTTTCCGTACGCGTAGGGCACGCCGAGCATTGTCAGCCGGATCAGCGCGTAGCGCAGAAATCTTCGGCGATCGGTTTGCAGGCCTCGATAAATGCGGTCTTATCTATATCGCGGTATACATGTACGCCGTGCTCCTGCGCTTCCCCAATCGCATCTTCCATCATGCTGTTGTAAAGTTCCTTGAAGTTCTCATTTGTCTTGTTGAGCGCCTCTACCAGATAATCCTGCTGCTCTTCGGTCAGGCTGTTCCATTTCTTTGTGCTGATAATGTAGACATCCGGCATATACTGGTGCTCTGTATAAGTGTAGGATTTGACAAGATCCTGATGGCCGTCTACAGTCAGTGCAAGCTCGGTATTCTCCGCTCCGTCCACGATTCCCTGCTGAAGGGCTGTGTACGTCTCACTGGAAGCCATCGCAACACCGGTTCCGCCCATCGCATTGATCATATCCAGAGAAGTGCTGCTCTGCATCGCGCGGATCTTCAGACCCTTTAACACGGACGGGTTGTCACAGCAGACGTCATCCTTTAAGTAGAAGTTTCGGGAGCCGTTGGCATAATAGCCGATGACGATATAGCCGTCGTCTTCCGTTGAGCGGAAGAGCTCCTGTACCGCCTCGCTCTCCTCTATTGCCTTGTAGTAGTGCTCCTGGCTGGTGAAGAGATACGGGATTGCGAAGATCGCGTATTCGTCCTTGAACTGGATTAAGGTGTTGGAGCTTACCTTTGCCATGTCAAGGATACTCGCCTTAACCATCTCCACCTCCTCTTTCTCTGGTCCCAGGACACCGCTGGGATAGAGGCTGATCTGCAGATCCATCGACGCGTCTTCTTCGGCGAATTCCTTGAATTTCGCGATGGACTGAGAGTGAGAAATTCTGACGGAATATGCACAGAATACGCGCTGCTTTTTGGCAAACTTTGTCGCCTTTTTCTGCCCTTAATCTTATCATATTGTCAAATGGTTTTCTTGAGGTTTATTGCCAAAAAAAGAGAAAAATCAAACAATATTGCTCTCCTGATCAGAGGTTTTTCAGGAAGTTGATGTCTTTCTGCGCGTGCGCGGGAACCATTTCTTCGCGCAGAAGATACATATCCGGGCGATTCTCGTGCAGCCAGCGGGAAATAGCGGAGTAGTCGATCACTCCCTCTCCGAGAAGCGCGGGCACATATCCTCCGTCAGCGTCAAGCGTGAAATCCTTGATATGCATCGCGTCGATATGGCTGCCGATCGCTTCAAGCCAGTCGTTCCAGAAGGCGTCCTGATCGATCGATGGATCGGAGAGCAGATTCGAAGCGTCAAAGATCAGGCGCATGTGCTGCGGGTCGTTCACAGTACGCAGCATGTCCAGCGTTGCCGCAATGCTTTCGAGCGGATGCCAGTAGACCGGCTCCACAGCAAAGACGGCATCGACACGCTGAGCTTCTTCGGCAATGCGCTGAATACTGTCCTTCATATACGGATACCAGACTTTCTTTTCCTCTGCCGTTAAACGCGGATATGCTGTCTCAGTGCCGACCATTTTTGCGCCAGCCTCCTTGCAGTAGGTCAGGCACTTCTTAAATGTGTCGACTGCCTTGCCGCGGACAGCATCATCCGGATTGCCGAGATCCATGTAGCAGCCGAAGACCGGAATATCAATGCCTGCATCCTCGAACGCTCTGCGGATTCTGGTTAAATGCTCCGGCGTAATGTCATCATACGTGTCAATTCCCGAAAAAGCTTTCGGAAGCGCCAGCTGCGCCGCCTGATAGCCTTCATCGTGCAGAACTGCCGCCAGGCGCTCAATTTCCATTTTCCCATAATCATGGGCGCGTACTCCAATTTTCATATGATACCTCCTGTAAAACAATAAATTTTGATTGCTTTTTTCAGTATATCACAGAACTTCTTTACAAGCAGCAGAATCTTTTGTATGCTTGAGGTAAAGAAAATAAAAATCATATACTAGGGGGGATTTTTATGCAAAAAAGGTGGTTGGTCAGTTTATGTTTATGTATTGCGATCTGGATGACAGGACAGAATGTACTGGCTGTGGGATTGGATGACAGTGATCTGCTGAATTCGCAGGACTATGAGAAGGTAGCGGCGCTGGAACAGGAGCTTTTAAGTATGGAGGAAGGGGAAATTGCGTATGACAAAGCGATAAAAGTCTATACCGGCGTCGATGTATTTGATAATCTGACTATAGATGAAATATACGCTGCCATGCAGCAGTCCGGTTATGAGTGGAAGGTACCGATCTATAACGGCGACAAAACCAGTATGATATCTTTTTATAAAACCCCTGAATTAAGTGAGGAATCTGTCAGGGAAATAAAAAGGGGGATGAAAGATGGAAGCCTCCCGAAAGATGAACTGGAGAAAAGACAGGAAAAGGTTGGGAAATTTGCGTTTGGGATTGGGTGGATAGACCACCATGCGGACTATATCCAGATGACGGAAGATGCGCTGAGAGAGAATGGGATTTCGCTGGACGAGTCGGAGATATATTTTTTCAACAGTCAGCCTGGAGTTCATTATTTTTTGATGGCGCTTGTTATTTATGACGGAGAAAAATATGTGATCTCTCTGGATAAGGATATCGATGTCCAGAATACCGCAACAGGAGAGATAAGCGTGATTGAGACGGGCACTATGTTTGCTTATGATATCCTGACATTTAAGAAAAGCACGGCGACCAGCACTCCGTGGCTTATCGGAGTTCTGACCGCGGCAGCGGTTATCGGCGGAGTTTGCATTCTGCGGAAAATGACAGGGAAAAGAAGAGGCCGCATACACCATGCGCAGAGGAAGGTGTGATAAGATCGTAACAGTTCAGCCCAGGTCTGCGCACATGCTGCGCAGACCGTAAGAACGTGATTCAGGAGTGCAAAATCCCATCGCCGAAGGCGATTATAAATGGATTTTGCATGTAACGGTTCAGCAAGGCTGAACTGTTACATAAGATCGCTTTGATACCGCGGATGTTCTTTACAAGCCGCAGAATTTTTTGTATGATGAAGAAAATAAAAAAGGGAAAAAGGATGAAGTTATGAAATATAAGATAGCTGTGTTTGACCTGGACGGTACGCTTACGAATAATAAGAAGGAAATTACGGAGCATACGAAAGAGGTGCTGCGCGCGTACCAGGAGGCGGGAGGCATCGTGGTGCTGGCTTCAGGGCGTCCGACGCCTGGTGTTGCTCCGCTGGCAAAGGCCCTGGAGCTGGAGAAGTACCACGGATGTATGCTCTCATATAACGGCGGCAGAATAGAGGACTGCACGACTGGAGAAGTGCTCTTTGAACAGATGCTCCCCGACGGCATGGTTGCGCGGCTGAGCGAGCTTGCGCGGCAGGAGAATGTGACGATCGTGACATATCACGATAACGATATACTGACGCCGAACCCCACAAGCCAGTATGTGCATAAGGAAGAAATCTGTACAGGGATGAAGGCGAAATATGTCGAGGATCTGGGCGCCTACGTCGATTTCCCTGTGCCGAAATGTCTGATGATGGAGCATGGCGTCTACCTGGCGCAGGTGGAAGAGCGCATGGCAAAGCTGCTCGGAGAGGAGCTGGATGTATACCGCTCAGAGCCGTATTTTCTGGAGTTTCTGCCCAAGGGGATTGATAAAGCGAAGTCTCTGGAGCGGCTGCTGAACCGCCTGGGATATCGGAGAGAAGATATGATTGCCTTCGGGGACGGCTTCAATGACAAGTCCATGATCATGTATGCCGGCTGCGGGGTGGCTATGCAGAATGCGCAGCCGTCCATTAAAGCTGTGGCAGATTATGTGACGCTCTCGAATGAGGATGACGGGGTGGCGTATGTGATTGAAAATTTACTCCAGGGAATTGATCCGGACACGCTGATCGGATGC
>CAKNMY010000068.1 GCA_930989745.1 uncultured Lachnospiraceae bacterium
TACTGCTCGAAAATCACCGGCAGGTCTTCCTCGCGGATCGCGTAATCCGCCTCCGGCGGAGCGACAACAGGTTCCACAGAGATCTGCTTAAAGCCCAGATCAGCCAGATGCAGCACGTCCGCCGCAAAATCCGTGTTGTAGTGGGTAAATGTACCGCGCACATAATATTTGTCCTGATGCCTGCTCTCGGCAAACTTCTGAAACTTCGGCACAATAAGGTCGTAGCTTCCCGCACCCTTGCGGAACGGCCGCATGAAATCGTTGACTTCCTTTCTTCCGTCAATGCTCAGCACCACATTGCCCATCTCGCGGTTGCAGAACTCCATGATCTCGTCGTTTAAAAGCACGCCGTTCGTGGTCAGCGTGAAGCGGAAGTTCTTATTGTGAATCTTCTCCTGCTCCCTTCCGTATGCCACAAGCTGCTTTACAACTTCCCAGTTCATCAGAGGCTCTCCGCCGAAGAAATCCACCTCGAGATTTCTGCGGTTTCCGGAATTCGCGATCAGGAAGTCCAGCGCCTTCTTTCCGACTTCAAAACTCATCAGAGCCCTTCTTCCGTGGTACTCGCCCTCCTCCGCAAAGCAGTAGCGGCACGCCAGGTTACAGTCATGCGCCACATGAAGACAGAGTGCCTTCACAACTGTCTCGCGGTTTTTGAAATGCTCGATAGCGCCGCGGTAGATATCCTCGGTAAACAGCATGCCCTCCTTCTTCAGCTCTTCGCACTCCTCAAGGGCATCTTCAATCTCCTTTTGAGGATACTTGCCAGAGAGCGCATCCTTCACCTGGTCAGGCGTCTTCGCGCTGTTCATCATGCCAAGCACATCGTACACCAGGTCATCCACCACGTGAACGGAACCGCTGTTGATATCCAGCACGATATTATAACCGTTGTTCTTATACAGATGAATCACAAATTTTTTCTCCTTTCGCCGTATTTCTACACACTTTTTTCACAATTTGTCCTGACATGACAAAGCACCCGATAGATCAAATCCTATCGAGTTGCTTTCCCATGCAATATAGCTTCTGCTGATACAGAAAATCTCTGCATCTAACAAAAATCAGCAGCGGCGCTTCTGTCACCGCTGCTGTCTCTGACTGCTCTACAGCAGATTATTTGTTCTCGCAGCTCTGATTTCCTACTGTGCAGGATGTCTTACATGCAGACTGGCAGGATGTCTGGCACTCGCCGCAGCCGCCTTTTTTCACTGTATTCTGTAAACTTTTCGTATTTAAAGTTTTAATATGTTTCATATCTTTTTCCTCCTATGGTTTTTTGCTGAGTAAAATTATAACATAGTCCCCGCTATTTTTAAAGTGTTTTTTTCTCCAAAAATTTTTCCTAGGAAATCATGCCTCCAAGAGTGCCCGAACAGCTGCAGATCAGCAGCGAGGTCAGCAGAAATTTTACTCCGCCGAAGGCCTCCGGCACCGCAAGCGCGGAAACGGCCGCAAGCAGAATAAAGTATGCCACGCCGGCCAGCAGCCCCCAGAGGTACTTCCGCTGTCCCACGCATTTTCCGGCGATCAGTCCGCCGAAAAAGCCCGAAAGGGCGTAAGCCGCAATGACGCCGGCTGTGACTTTCCCCTGCGACAGGTCAAAACGCAGGAGCAGAAAAGCCAGCAGAAATAGAACTGCCGCAGTCAGCAGCAGGGATACCGCGAGCGCTTTTAACAGCGCTCCGATCTTCTGTTTGATCTCTCTGGATTCTTCCATACAAAACCCTCCCATACTCAACTATATGGGAGGGTTGTACCTTTTATTCCTGTTTATTCCGTCTTCTCTCTGCCGCGCTTCTTCTCCAGGTCTATATGCACCAGAATCCCTCCCACAGTCAGAAGAGACACCGCGCATCCGGCGCCGTAAATCCACTTCATCGCCTTATCACCGGTCTGCGGAACGTTTCCCAGGGAGCTTCCGGTATTTTTGGAAGAACTGCCTCCCGAGGAATTTGTCTTGCCGGAAGAAGAACTTCCTGTATTCTTGCCCGTCGTTGTATTGGAGCTGCTGCCTCCGGACGAAGTGTTTGTATTTGATGATGAGGAACCGCTCTCAGAGTCGCTCGGCCTTATCGCATCCTCGTAGATCTGATCAGTTTCTCCCACCAGCTCTATCGTGCCTCCCAGCTTAAAGAGGCTGAATGAATCGGTCTGAAATTCCAGCCGTCCGTCCTTCTCCACCGGTGTGATGTATTCGATCGTTCCGTCCTCCAGATAGTGCAGAACCTTGTATGACTCGTATGTATCGTCCTCCGGCTTCGGAACGGAAACCGTCACCGTCTGTCCGCCCAGATCAAAATCGCTGCCATCCAGCAGATTCGTCAGGTGCATCTCATACGGCGCCACCACCATGTACCCGGAGGGTGCTGAAGTATCCTGAGATTCCTCCACAGTAAGCTGCACATACCACGGCAGGTCTCCAGATACCGTAATATCTCCGCTGGTACGGTTCACCACGCCTGCCTGCTGCTGCGCTTCTGTAAGCTTCGCGCGCAGTCCCGGCGAAATCTGATCCTGCTCCTGCGCGGAAAGAGCATCGTACAGCCTGGTCGCCTCAGCTACCAGCGCTGCATCCGAAGCATTCTGCGGTGATCTCGGCATTGTGTTCAGGGCTGCTTCCGCCGCTGCATAACTTTCCACTTCTGCCTGTGTCTCTGCCGTCTCAGCAAAAACGGTATACTGCGGCAGAGCCGCTGTTATAGAGAATGCCAGCGCAAGTCCCAGAGCGCCGGCTTTGAATTTGTCGGTCTTTTTCTTCTTGTTCATGCTCTCATAAAGCTCCCCTCGTAATGTACTCGATCTATATTCTCACACTTTCTTAACACTTTCCGAAACTTTTATGTAATAATTTCTTCTGTGTTTCCGACAAAATCGTGTGTTTTCATCTGTTCATCAGACATTATAGCACAGCTTTATTCTCAGCGCTAGTCCCAAAATTAACTTTTTTGTAACTTTTATGTCACATCTTTCCGGCATTTCGTCATATCATCTTCCGTTTTTTCTGCTTCAATTATAAAATGTTGGTTTCTGTGGGTTTTCCGTAATAATTAAGTAACATTCGTAATTTTTCTGAGTTTTCCCGGGTGATCTCAGACCATTCCGCCTGCGGAAGCGGCCGCCAGAACAGCAAAGCCTGAATTGTTACAACTTTCCGCACTTTTAACGCAAAATCTCTTGCTTTTTCTGCTGAAATCAAGTATATTTTTTCTAGTAACAGTTCATTTTAGCCTGAATTGTTACTTTCTTTATACTGTGCGGCATCCGCACAGTCCAGTATAAAACAAATGAACAAAGGAGTTGAATTTTTTGGACACCAGTGACGCCATACAATTACTCGTAGTAATTGTCCTAATCGGGCTCTCCGCGTTTTTCTCATCGGGAGAGACTGCACTTGTAACCGTAAACCGCCTTCGTCTCGAGGGAATGGCAGAGAACGGCGACCGCCGCGCCAGGACCGTGCTGAAGGTCATTGAGAATTCAGGAAAGATGCTCAGTACGATTCTGATCGGAAACAACATTGTGAACTTATCCGCATCTTCCCTGATGACCTCCTGGACCATCCGCGTGTTCGGCAATGCTTATGTAGGACTCGGCACCGGTATTCTCACGCTTCTGATCCTGCTTTTCGGAGAGATTTCTCCGAAGACGCTCGCCACCCACCATGCCGAAAATATCGCTCTGGTCTATGCGCCCATCATCCTGTTTCTGATGCGGGTGCTTACGCCGGTGATCTTTATCGTCAATAAGCTGTCGTCTTTTCTGATGTTCCTCTTCCATGTGGATCCGAACCAGAAGTCGGCTCCCATGACAGAGCACGAACTTCGCTCCCTGGTCAATGAAGGGCACAAAGACGGAGTCATCGAGACCGAAGAGCGCGAGATGATCTACAACGTATTCGATTTCAATGACTCTGAGGCAAAGGATATCATGGTTCCGCGCATTGACATGATTTTTGTAAATGTCAACGACACCTACGATGAGCTCATTGCCAGTTTCCGTGAGAACGGATATACCAGACTTCCGGTATACGAGGATACAACCGATACCGTCATTGGTATTATAAATATGAAGGATCTGCTGCTGATAGACCGCACCGATGATTTCTCCGTGCGAAATATCCTGCGCGAGCCGTATTTTACCTATGAACACAAGAACATTTCTTCCCTGATGATGGATATGCGCGAGAAGTCCATTTATTTTGCAATTGTTCTGGATGAATACGGAGCGACTGCCGGACTCATCACCCTGGAAGATCTCCTGGAGGAGATCGTCGGAGAGATCCGAGACGAGTACGATGAGGAGGAAGATGAATTTCTCACGGAAATCATTCCCGGCAGGGAATATACTGCGGTGGGCTCCGCAAAGCTTGACGACATCAACGATGAGCTTGGTACAGAACTGGAATCAGAGGATTACGATTCCATCGGCGGCTTTATCATCGGACAGCTTGACCGCCTGCCCGAAGAACACGCGTCCGTCACACTCGATAACGGCATTCAGCTATGTGTGGATAAAGTTGAAAAGAACCGCATAGAACTGGTACACATTTATCTCCCCGAAAAGGACGATGAGCCCGGGGAGGACGAATAGGCATAAAACAATCCCGGTGAGGTTATCACCGGGATTGTTTTATGCGCTTTCTGTAAGCTGCCGCGCCGACCGCATCCGCCAGAAACCAGCCAATCGGGATTGACCACCAGATTCCTACTACGCCGACCGCCGGGATTGCGGCAAGAAGGTAGGCGAGTCCCACTCGCGTGCCCAGCGAGATCACTGTCAGCACTACGGACATCAGCGGCATATTCACTGCACGGAAATATCCGTAAAGCAGAAACAGGATGCCGATACCGCAGTAGAACGCCCCTTCAACCCGCAGATACTGGGCTCCGACAGCAATCACTTCCCGTTCTCCGGCATCGATAAAAATGCTCATGAGCAGTTCCGCTCCGGCAAAGACCGCCGCAGAGATCACCAGGCAGAAGATTATCGCAGTCTTCACTGCGCTTTTCACGCCCTTTTTGATCCGCTCCTTCTGTCTTGCCCCGTAATTTTGAGCCGTAAACAATGAAAACGCGTTTCCGAATTCCTGCGCCGGCATATAGGCAAAGGTGTCTATCTTCACAGCCGCCGCGAACGCCGCCATCACTGTGGTTCCGAAGCTGTTGACCAGCCCCTGCACCATCAAAATTCCGAAATTCATCACGGACTGCTGAATACAGGTCAGCACGGAATACTTCGCGATCTCCCGGATACCTGCCTGCGAAAACCGCATGTGTTTTCTGGTCACCCGAAGGGATGGCTCGCGCAGCAGCGTGTACGCGGCAAGCCCCACGCCCGAGACTGCCTGGGAGATCACTGTCGCTTCCGCCGCTCCCGCCACGCCGCGGGAAAATGTCACAACGAACAGAAGATCCAGCCCAATGTTGAGCACTGCGGAAATTGCCAGAAAAATCAGCGGAATCACAGAATTTCCCACTGCGCGGAGCAGAAACGCAAAGTAATTATACAGGAATGTGAAAAAAATCCCGCAGAAAATTACCATCAGATACTCTCTCATCATTCCATAAATCTCATCAGGCACCTGCATCAGGCGCAGAATCGGATTTATCGCAGCCGTCACCACAGCCTCAATACACACGGCCACTGCGGCAATGCACAGAAAGGAGACAAAAATACGCTCCTTTAACTTGCTCTCATCGCGCTCCCCAAAACAGATGGAAAATACAGATCCGCTTCCCATACACAGCCCGATGAAAATAGAGGTAAGAAATGTCATCAGAGAATATGCCGACCCTACGGCCGCGAGCGCGTTCGCTCCCAAAAATCTTCCGACAATCAATGTGTCCGCAATATTGTAAAGCTGTTGGAGCATATTCCCCAGGATCATCGGAACGGCAAACGCAAGAAGCGTCCGCGTAATATTGCCTTTCGTTAAATCTTTTTGCATACTGTTTCCTTTTCTGCCATCTAATATTCCCGCCGTGGTCCGCATTGGACGCATAAGATCTCTCATTTCTGCACAGACTGATCCTGCCGGTATAAAAGGAGGTGTTCCAATGCATGAAAAAACAGAGGACAGCCGCAGGAACTTCGCCCAAAACGAAGATGCTGTGTATAAAATTGCCGACCTCCCTGTGGGCGGGTGTGATAAAATTAAAGAATTTGAGCGTGAGCTCTGTAAAGCAGGGTTCTATAATATTGCGCTCGTTGCTTACCAGAGGGAAAACTGAAAAGCAAACCCGCAGAAGGGCGGTGTGACATCAGTTCAGGCATCCGCGAAGTGTCGGATGCCTGAATTTTATTCTGCCTTCTTTTCTACGCCCCCAGCCCGCCTGGCCAGAAGCCGCTCGTCCATACTTCCCGATCGGAAACCCGAAAGGTCCAGCGTTACATAGTCAAATCCCAGCGCTCTCACCGCCTCAGACAGCTTCTGTGCCTGCGACGCGGCGCGCGGGATATCCTCCCGGTCCACCTCAATCCGCGCAAGATCTCCGTGTACTCTCAGGCGCACATTGCGGTATCCCAGACTTTTTATGAGTTCTTCCCCTTTTTCGATATGCTCCAGAATCTCTGCAGTGATCTGCGCTCCGTAGGGAAGGCGCGTCGCCATGCACGGAGTGGAAGGACGTTCCGCAACGGAAATCCCCAGCATCGCGGAGAGACTTCTGACCTCCGCCTTTGTAATGCCGCAGTCCGCCAGAGGGCTTCTGATTCCCAGCTCACGCACAGCGCGCAGTCCCGGGCGGTACTGCCCGAGATCATCAGCATTCGTTCCCTCCATAAGAGAAGTAATTCCTTTCTCCTCGGCAAACGCGCGCAGCTTCCCGAAAAGATACCGCTTGCAAAGATAGCAGCGTTCGGGAGGATTGCTGCAGATCTCGGTATTCTCCAGTTCCCGGACGCGCAGAATCTCATGAAGTACCCCAGCCTCCGCCGCCAGCTTTTGGGCGAGCCGGACATCCGCCCTCGGATGCAGCTCCGTGTCAAACGTCACTGCCCAGAGCTGTGTTCCGTTCTCTTTGGCAGCACGTGACGCAGCCGTAAGCAGAAGAGCGCTGTCCACCCCGCCGGAAAATGCCAGACAGGCATCCGTGCGGGTAAGTTCTCTCAGCTTTTCCTTCAGCCTGTCATACTTCTCCCTGGTGGTCATGAGCGCGATTCCTTTTTTCTTCCGGCGGCAAGCTTCTGCCCCGCATCCCTTTTTGCCGTCTCATAGATTTCCCGGTATGATTTTCCTGTCTTCCGACAGATCTCCCGGATATCCTCATACTCCGGATAAACTGCCGTTTCGCCGGAGCGGGCGCAGATCTTAAAGCGCAGCTCACCGACAGATGTCTCAATCCGCTCGATCCGCCGCTCCAGAACACGGCGCTCCACCGGATAGAAGCGCACGCCGATCGTGGTGGACTCTTCAAAGAGCAGATCCTGGGCTTTTTCCAATACATCCGCCGTGCAGAGAACCTGAAGCATGTAAGCCGGACGGCACTTCTTCATATAGATCGGACAGAACCAGACATCCCGCGCTCCCAGTCCGAGCAGACGCTCTTCCAGAAGGCCGAGCTGTTCTCCGCTGCAGTCGTCCACATTCGTCTCCAGCATCCAGAGGGAAGTCTCTCCGGCTTCCTCTTCCTCCTCAACAAGCATGGCGCGCAGTACATTCGCATGCGCAAAATCCTTGCAGCCGGCGCCGTATCCGCAGCCCAGAATCCGGAATTGCTTCGGCAGAGCTTCCCGCGTGCGGACAGCCGCCGCGATTGCCGCTCCTGTGGGCGTAATCATCTCGCCTTTCGTCTCCGTGAGTTCGAGAGGAAGTCCGTGCTGCGCTGCCAGCTCCGCAACCGCGGGAACCGGAACCGGCATCTCTCCGTGCTGACACAGTACGGTTCCGCAGCCCTCACGCAGTGTACTTACCGCGGCTTCCGTGACGCCGAGGCTGACCAGACACGCAGCAGCTCCCACGATATCGACAATGGAATCCACAGCTCCGACCTCATGGAAATGCACCTGCTCAGGCGCCTTGCCGTGCACCTTTCCCTCCGCTTTTGCCAGGATATAAAAAATCTTCTCCGCCAGTGTCCGAACCCGCTCATCCAGATCCGCCTCATGCAGCATTTCCAGAATATCCTGCAGCGTGCGGTGCACATGCCCGGGATGGCGGTGTCCCTCCTCACCGTGCGTATGGCCGTGGGAATGGTGTTCGTGATGATGCGTCTCGCCCTCCCCGTCTGTCAGAATCACATCGAATTTGCACGCATCCAGTCCGCATTTTGCAGCTCTGTGAATCTCTGTCCGGAATCCGTCCAGCCGCAGGGCCTTCAGGGATTCCTCCAGAAAACTCCGGTCAGCGCCCAGATCGAGCAGCGCGCCTACGGTCATATCGCCGCTGATCCCGGAATTACACTCTAAATATAGTATCTTCTGTCCCATAATCTTCTCCTGTCACCGCTATGTATACTTCTCTTTACAGATTCGGACGGATATGCTTCGGATGGTATCCTGCCTTTTCGAGAGCCTGCACGATCTGCCGCTTGTGATCTGTGCCAAATGCCTCCATCGTGATCTTCAGCTCTACCGCAGCGTTTCGGTTCGTGGAGAAGAACTGGTTGTGATCAAGTTTGATTACATTGCCCTGCTCCTGGGCGATTACCTGGGAGACGCGGGTCAGCTCGCCCGGCTTGTCAGGAAGCAGAACAGATATTGTAAAGATCCTGTCTCTCTGGATCAGCCCGAGCTGTACGACAGAAGCCATTGTGATCACATCCATATTGCCGCCGCTTAATATGGACACGACCTTCTTGTCACGGATTCCCTTATCCTTCAGATGCTTCAGAGCCGCAACAGTCAGAAGGCCGGAGTTCTCCACAATCATCTTATGGTTCTCCACCATATCGAGGAACGCCACGATCAGTTCATCGTCGTCCACTGTGATGATATCGTCAATATTCTGCTGAATATACGGGAAGATCTTCTCGCCCGGCGTCTTCACCGCAGTACCGTCGGCAATCGTATTCACAGTCGGCAGCGTCGTGACTTCACCTTTCTTGAGAGACGCCAGCATACAGCTTGCCCCCGACGGTTCCACGCCGATGACCTTGATGTTGGGATTCAGAAGCTTTGCCAAAGTGGACACGCCTGTCGCGAGTCCGCCGCCTCCGATCGGAACCAGGATATAATCCACCAGCGGCTGCTCTTTGACAATCTCCATCGCGATCGTTCCCTGCCCGGTCGCCACCGCAGGGTCATCAAACGGATGAATGAACGTATAGCCGTGTTCTTCCGCCAGCTCGTACGCCTTTGCGCAGGCTTCATCATACACATCGCCCCAGAGCACAACTTCAGCGCCGTAGCTCTTGGTTCGCTCCACCTTAATCAGAGGCGTCGTCGTCGGCATGACAATGACCGCCTTCGCGCCGTACTTCTTTGCCGCGTAAGCCACTCCCTGTGCATGGTTTCCCGCGGACGCCGTGATCAGTCCCTTCGCGCGCTCCTCTTCGGTCAGCGTGCTGATCTTATAGTACGCGCCGCGGATCTTGTAGGCTCCTGTCACCTGCATATTCTCCGGCTTTAAATAGATGCGGTTTCCCGTGCTCTCGCTGAAATAGCTGCTGTATATCAGCTTCGTCTCCTGTGTTACCTGCTTCACGATCTCGGAAGCCTGCTCAAATGACTCTAACGTCAGCATTTCCATTCCTTCTTCCTGTAATTTTTTCATAATTCATCCTCTTTTACATCGAACAGCGCATTGACGAACTGATCTGAATCAAACTTCTGCAGGTCGTCGATGCTCTCCCCGACGCCGATGTATTTCACCGGGATATCCAGTTCGGACTCAATCGCCACGGCGATTCCGCCTTTTGCGGTTCCGTCCAGCTTGGTCAGGATAATTCCCGTTACATTGGCTATTTCCTTAAACTGGCGCGCCTGCACCAGGGCGTTCTGCCCGGTCGTTCCGTCCAGTACCACGAGAGTCTCCAGATATGCCTCCGGATACTCCTTTTCCAGAATGCGGTAGATCTTATTCAGCTCTGCCATCAGATTCTTCTTATTGTGAAGCCGCCCGGCGGTATCGCACAGCAGCACATCGGCATTTCTCGCTTTTGCGGCAGCCACCGCGTCATAGACTACAGACGCCGGGTCGGCTCCCTCCTGTCCGCCGATAATCTCCACTCCGGCGCGGTGCGCCCACTGCGTCAGCTGTTCGCCTGCCGCTGCGCGGAATGTATCCGCGGCTGCAAGCACAACTTTCTTTCCCTGATCTTTCAGCTTACCTGCCAGCTTGCCCACGGAAGTAGTCTTTCCCACACCGTTGACGCCGATGACGAGCACCACAGACTTGCGGTTCTCGAACTCATATGCGGTGTCTCCCACCGCCATCTGGCGCTTAATGCTGTCAATCAGAAGCTGCTTGCACTCGGACGGTTCCTTGATATGCTTCTCTGCCACCTCGTTTTTCAGGTTCTCAATAATCGCTGTAGTCGTATTGATGCCGATATCGCCCATCACCAGGATTTCCTCAATTTCTTCATAGAAATCATCATCTATACTGGAAAAGCCATGGAAAATAGAATCGATTCCGGAAACAATGTTGTCCCTGGTTTTGGACAGGCCCTTTACGAGTCTCCGGAAAAATCCTTTCTTTTCTTCTGCCATATTCTATCTGCCTCCCTGCATTTTCTATTTATCGAGATCTTTCTCAATCAGGCTGACAGACACCAGCGTCGAGACTCCCTTTTCCTGCATGGTGATGCCATACAGGCGGTCTGCCGCGTTCATGGTACCCCGCCTATGTGTAATAATAATAAATTGTGTATTCTTTGTCAACTTGTGAAGATATCTGGCGTATCTGGCGACATTCGAATCGTCCAGAGCCGCCTCAATCTCATCCAGAAGGCAGAACGGCGACGGCTTCAGATTCTGGATCGCAAACAACAGCGCGATGGCGGTCAGCGCCTTCTCCCCTCCCGAGAGCTGCATCATATTCTGCAGCTTCTTGCCCGGGGGCTGAGAGATAATGCGGATCCCCGCTTCCAGAACATCCTCGTCCTCCATCAGTTCCAGCGTGCCTCTTCCGCCTCCGAAAAGCTGGCGGAAGACGCTGTCAAATTCCTTTCGGATTTCCTCGAACTTCTCCGTAAACTGACGGCGCATGCCGGTGTCAAGCTCCTCGATAATACCCTCCAGCGTCTTTGCGGCTTCCACCAGATCGGTATGCTGCGCTTCCATGAACGTGTACCGCTCAAAAAGCTCCTTATAATCCTCTATCGCATTGACATTGACGTCCCCGAGCTTTCGGATTTCCTCTTTGAGCTCCGAAATTCCGCTGCGCAGCTTTGCGCGGTCCGGTTTTTCTTCCATCCGCATTTCCGCGGCTCCAATCGGTGTCAGCTCATACTCTTCCCAGAGATATGCCACCTGCGCCTCCTTATTCTCCTCGAGCTTCTCGCGCTGGCTGTTCAGGCGGAAACACTCCTTATCCATAAGGCTCATATGCTCGGACAGCTCATCCCTCTTCTGGAAAAAGGATTTGTGCTGCGCCGTCATCGCGTCTTTCTCGGCGCTGTACTCCTTTAACCGCTCCTCCTCAAGGCGGGCATTTTCCTCCGCCCTGGCGATCTGCGCGCGCACCTGCGCGATCTGGTCTTCCTTTCTGGCAATCTCTTCGCCGCCGCTCTTCAGGTTCTCACGGATCTCCTCCTGCTCCTCTGCAAAGCGGGTAAGTTCCTCGTTCAGACGGCTGATATTCTCTCCCACAAAATCATGCTTCTGCCTGAGTCCCGCAAGGGCAATCTGAAGCTCGCTCATCGCCGAATTGCAGGCTTCTTCTTCTTTTCTGAACACTTCGAGCTTCTCCTGGTCCGTCAGAATTTCCTGCTCCAGTTCCTTTTCGCGCGTCTGAGACTCTTCCATCTCTGTAGTGATCTGCCGGCGGTTGGACTGAATCTCCCGAATCTGTCCCTCAATCTCCGCGCCTTCCCGCTGCGCCTGTTCATAATCTTTCCGGATCGCCGCCACCTTGGCGCTCTCCTGATCCAGATTCACCTGGGCGGTATTACGGAGAATATTCTGCTCCTGGATCTCTTCGTTCAGAGTGCTTCTCTGCTCCCGCAGACGGTTTCGGTCACTGCGTCTCTTCTGAATCTGCTCCTGCATTTTGGCAAGCTCGCTCTTTAAGCGCTTCACAGTTCCCTCGAGTTCTTCGATCTCTCTTCGCCGTCCCAGAAGATTGCTGCTGTTCTTAAAAGCTCCTCCCGTCATGGATCCCCCGGGGCTTAACAGTTCGCCGTCGAGCGTCACCATCCGCAGCGTGTGCTTATACTTTCTCGCCAGCGCGATCGCGTGATCGATGTGGTCCAGCACCAGAGTCCTGCCCAGAAGCTGGGCCGCCATGCCGCGGTACAGCGGTTCACACGCAACCAGATCGCTCGCCAGCCCCACAACGCCCGGCTCGTTCAGAGCCTGCGGCGCTGAGAAGGACTGGCGCCGGTTCATACTGGTAAGCGGCAGGAATGTCGCCCGCCCAAAACGGTTGCGCTTCAAAAATTCAATCAGATACTTTGCCGTATTCTCATTGTCCGTGACAATATTCTGAATGCTTCCGCCCAGCGCTGTCTCAATGGCAGTCTCATACTCCTTATTTGTCTTAATCAAATCCGCCACAACGCCGTGGATGCCGGGATTCTTCTCCTTCTGCTCCATGACGCGGCGGATACTGCTGCCATAGCCGTCATACCGCTCGGTGATATTGCGCAGGGACTCCAGTCTGGACGCTTCCCTGTGGAATGCAGTCTGTCCGGCCTGAAACTGCTGATCCTGTCTGACCAGCTCATCCTGAATCGACTGAATCTCCTCATCCAGCTTCGTTCCCTCCCCGGAGAGCTGCTGAATCTTCTCATTCACAGCGTCATACTGCTCTCTCAGCTTCAGGACCTTGCTGTTCTGGATCTCCTCCTCGCTCTTGAGCCGGATCAGCTTCTGGTTCAGCTCCGCCCTGCGGATCGAAATCTGCTCCAGCATCGTGTCATACCGCTGCATCTTTCCCTTTGTCGACGCGCGGCTGTTCAGCAGGCTGATGATCTCCTGCTTGCCTTCGTCAATCGCTCGCTCTTTGCCCGCGATCTTCTCCTGAAGTTCTTCCAGCGCCTTCCGGTGTGCTTTTTCTTCGTCCCTGGCCCCGGAGAGTTCACTCTTTACGCTCTCCTCCTCGGCGCGCCGCTCAGCGAGCTCTTTTGAGCGCCTTGCAATCTCTTCCTGCACCGTTTCGATCCGGGCGCGGTAATGATCATCGTTCATATGCGCTGCGTGAATCTGCTCCTTCAGCAGTTCTACCTGGCTTACGAGCTGCTGCTTTTCCAGAACGCTCTTTCCGGACGCCTCCCTGGATGACTCGATCTTCTCATCGAGCTGTTCCAGCTGCTTTTCGAGTTCCTCATACTCCTGCTTCGTCTTCTCAAAAGCCGCAGAAGTCTCCTTGAGTTCCTGCTCCGCCGCCTTGCGCTTTGCCTCAACCTCCATCCACTGGGTGCGGATGTGCTCCAGCTCGACCAGAAACAGATTGACGTCAAGATACTTCAGTTCTTCTTTCTTCTTCAGATATACGCGCGCGGTCTCGGACTGCTTCTCCAGCGGGCCGAGCTGCCGCGTCAGCTCCGAGAGAATATCATTGACGCGCACGAGGTTCTGCTGTTCGTCCGCCAGCTTTTTGAGCGCCGTCGCCTTCCTTCGCTTAAATTTCACGATACCGGCTGCCTCATCAAAAAGCTCTCTGCGCTCTTCCGGCTTACCGCTCAGGATCTTGTCAATCTGTCCCTGTCCGATAATGGAATATCCCTCTTTTCCGATACCGGTGTCGTAGAACAGCTCATTGATGTCTTTCAGACGGCACTGGGAGCCGTTGAGCAGATATTCACTCTCCCCGGAGCGATACAGCCGGCGCGTCACTGTGACCTCCTCGAAGTCAATATCCAGCTTATGGTCAGAGTTGTCCAGCGTGATCGCCACAGACGCAAAGCCCAGAGGACGGCGAAGTTCGGTACCGGAAAAAATAACATCCTGCATATTGCCGCCCCTCAGCTGCTTGGCGCTCTGCTCACCCAACACCCAGCGCACCGCATCTCCGACATTGCTCTTTCCGCTGCCGTTCGGTCCTACAATCGCGGTGATGCCGTTGTGAAATTCAAAATTGATCTTGTTGGCAAAAGACTTAAATCCATGGATCTCAATGCTTTTCAGATACATAGCTCACCTACATTTTTTTCAGCAGGCAGATGGCACGGTACGCCGCCTGCTGCTCCGCCGCCTTCTTCGTTCTTCCGCTTCCGGTTCCGAGCACCGTTCCTCCGGCGCTCACCTGCGCCTCAAAGCTCTTATCATGATCCGGTCCTGCCTCGGAGATGATTTCGTAGGAGATTTCATCCTCGCTGCGCGCCTGAAGCATCTCCTGAAGCACAGTCTTGCTGTCATAGAACAGCTGCTTATGCTCAATATCGTTCAGCACAAACTTCAGAACAAACTCCTTCGCGCGGGCAAAGCCGCCGTCCAGAAAAATCGCCCCGATAACCGCTTCCATGGCATCTGAGACAATGGATTCTCTCTTCCTTCCGCCCGTAGCATCCTCGCCTTTTCCGAGCAGCAGATAGCTGCCAAGATTCAGCTCTCTTGCGCAGTATGCAAGCGCCGGTTCGCACACCAGCGAAGCGCGCTTCTTTGTCAGCTCTCCCTCCGGGAGCTTCGGAAAACTGCCGTATAAAAATTCGCTGCTCACCAGCTCCAGCACAGCGTCCCCCAGAAACTCCAGGCGCTCGTTGCTCGCCAGGCGGTCCATACGATGCTCGTTAGCGTAAGAGCTGTGACGCAGCGCGTTGACAAGCAGATCGAAATTCTCAAACTGATACCCTATCTTCTGTTCCAGTTCCTTTATCTTCACAATCTCTCTCATTTTTAAAACTTTCATCCTTTCCTTTCAGGGGCTGTTGCACAGGCAGAAATACTTTCCCGGCTCTTTCTTGCTAATGCAACAGCCTCTAAAAAAGTCCTCTGACGGACTTCCGCTATACCATAAAAAAATGCCTACGGCATCTCAACTCCCCTGCCCCTCAATCTTGAGGGGTAA
>CAKNMY010000069.1 GCA_930989745.1 uncultured Lachnospiraceae bacterium
CATCAGCACGATCGTAAAGCAGATTCCGCTGACAAAGCCTCCCATCACCGGCGTTGAAATGAATTCCACAATCTTGCCGGCTCTCATAAACGCGAAGATCAGCAGCCAGCACGCGGTAAACAGCGTGACCAGCGGCACAAATGCCTCTGCCTCCTGCGTTCCCGCCGCAATCCCTGCGGACGAAAGCATGCCGCCCACTATGGCCGCGGGCGCAGCGTCCACACCGAAGATGAACTGCGGGGAGGTTGAAAACAGCGCGAACACGAGAATCGGCAGCACGGAAGCGTACAGTCCGTAGACTGCCGGAAGCCCGGCGATCTCAGCGTATCCCATGGAAATCGGGATGGACACCGCTGTGATGATAAGGCCGGCGAAAATATCCTTCAGCAGATATTCTCTTTTATATCCCTTCAGTGTCGGAAATATCCTGAATTTCAAATATAATCCCTCCTTTTTATCCGCTCCATTTTACCACAGATTTCCGGAGGGCGCTACCCTGAAGGATTTCCCGCTCCTGCGCCTGAACCGCTTTACTTCTTTTTCCGTCCCCTCACTGCTCTCACCAGCAGAAACAGCGCGTAAATCAGCACTGCCAGCGCCGCCGCGTCCGACAGCAGAGCGACTGTGTCTGCCGACACATTCTGTTCCGTCACGAGAGGCCTGATTCCCAGCCACAGGCCTGCGGCCGATACGATCACGGCAAGGGCGGCAAAGATCCGCTCAAAGATCTGAACTTTTCTTCCCCCGCAGGCGCGGAAAAACTGCGACGCCATACACAGCGCAAGTCCCAGAGCCGCAAGCGCAAACGGAAGGATTGAGCTGATTTTCCCCGCGATAAATATACTTGTCGGACCATCGGCGCCCCCGATTACCATGACTCCAGCGGAATCAAACAGCCTGCCGTTCATCCACTCAAACCGCGCCGCCAGAACAGCCGCAAGCAGCGCGAGCGCTCCCACAAGCAGACAGAATACCTTTCTTCCCCTTCCGGAATGGCCGCCGTCCTGCGCCATCTCCTCATTAAAGCGTCCCGCCACTTCCTCCGGCGTTCCCATCTGCGCGATGATCTCGTCCGCTGTGAGTCCCTGCTCCTTTAAGAGCTGAATCTCCGTCGCGAGATCATGATTGATCCTTGCCTTTGTCTTCAGCGGCATGCGAAGCGCACGCTCAATTTCCGTGACATACCGCTTAATCTTTTTCTGATCCTCCGTCATCATCACACTTCCTCCTCTCCCTCTGCGCAGAGTCCTTCCACACACGCGCAAAACTTCTGCCAGACTCCGCGGTATTCTCTGTAAGCTTCTCTGCCCGCCTCAGTGGCCGAATAATACTTCTTCGGCGCGGCGCGCTTTCCTTCCGCAGCCTGCCATGCTGAGCGTATCAGCCCCGCGTCCTCCAGACGGTACAGCACCGGGTAGAGCGTTCCTTCCTTCAGATCAAAGAAGCCGCCGCCTCTCTGCTCCAGCTTCTGCAGAAGACCGTAGCCATACGTGTCCTCCTCGCAGACCAGGCGGAGCACAACCATGTCGAGAACGCCCTTTTTGAGCTGCTGTGCAAACTTCTGTTCCATCCGCATCCCTCTCTTCTATATTTAGCATTCCTAAGTATATTGTATAACAATACTTCTGGAAGCGCAACTCTTTTTCAGACAGCAAAACGCGGAACATCTGCAAAAAGCAAATGTCCCGCACACTCTCTTACGCGAACAGCCCGCTCGGCTCCTCGTCCAAAATCATATGAAGTTCATGCAGCGCCCGCGTAATAGCCACATACAGCAGCTTTGCTTCCCGCGGATTTCTGCCGTAATGCGCTTCGTCCGGCTTCCAGAGGATGACCGCGTCGAATTCCAGTCCCTTGGTCATCGTCACGGGCAGCACCATGACGCCGTTTCGGAAGCTCTCCTGATCCTCGTCCCGGATGCCCAGAATACCGCGCACCTGCTCTGCCTCCTCGTCGGTGCGGCAGACCACCGCGATTGTCTCATATCCCTCGTCCTGCACGCCGCGCACCGTCTCTCTCAGACACTCCTCGATCCTTTCGCTGTCCGTCCGGCAGATGTCCACCTGCTTTCCGTGACGGATCACGGGCTGGATCTTATAGCTGCCCTGAGACGCCTTCTCAAGCACCTTACCCGCACATTCCGAGATCTCGATCGTGTTGCGGTAACTCTTTGCCAGCAGATAGAAGCTGTCCCGCTCCCCGTCAAAGAGCGCTTCCTTTAATCCATCCCAGTCGTTCATTCCGGTATCATAGCGGATATTCTGGGAGACGTCGCCCATGACCGTGAAATAACACTCCGGCAGAATCTGCCTGAGCACGTAATAAATCATCTCCCCGAAGTCCTGCGCCTCGTCGATGATGATCTGGCTGAACTCATCCGTGTCTTTTTTAACAAAGATCCGTTTCCAGATCAGCGCGACTGCCGCAGCGTCATAGATATCCAGGCTTCCCTTTGCCGCTTCCCGGCGTGTTTCCTCAAAGCTGACGCCCTCGTATTTTCCCTCCAGAGAGCTCAGGAATTCATCATAGATCTGCAGCTCCGTCCATTTCTGCTTTCCTGAGTCGAAATATTTTCTGTACGCGGCAAGTTTCTCCTTTTTAAAGGAATCTTCCGCCTCCGTACACAGAAACTTCACTCTGGAAATAATTCTCGAATTTATAAGCTTCTCCAGCTGCATCAGGGAGAGCCCGCTGCTCGTGCGGATTGTCTCCGCTATATTTTCGCTCGAGAGAACGATCCCCATCTGCCCGTCTGCGATCTCCTGCGCCGGAAGCGCCCTTTGGCGCCAGTCCGCAAGAAACGCTTCCAGCTCACGCACGAACCGCAGCTTGCTTTTTACCGGCGCGTCTCCGCGGTCAGGCACCAGCTTATACTTTTTCTTCCACGCCTTTCCCATCAGGTAAGGGATAAATCTGTCCATGCGCATCTGCCCCACGTGATTGACGTCCAGCTCCGGCAGGCCGCTGCTGATGTAGTTGAGCAGCATATCACTGCTTCCCACAATGCAGAACTCCGAGGGCTTATACCGTTCCTCATAGTTATAGAGCAGATACGAAATCCTGTGGAGCGCCACTGTGGTCTTTCCGCTTCCCGCCACTCCCTGAACAATAATGTTCTTAAACGGAATGGCGCGGATGATCTCATTTTGTTCTTTTTGTATTGTGGCGATAATATCGCCCAGAACCGCCTCCTTGTTCTGGGAGAGGTACTTTACAAGCAGTTCGTCATTCGCAGCAACGTCATCGTCGTAAAATCCCAGCAGCTCCTCCCCCGAGATATCGTAGGTTCTCTTCTTCTTCAGGTCAATTGAAACGCTCGGCGCTCCCGGCACATCATAGCTGCCCTCGCCCAGTTCATTCTCGTAATACACGCTCGATACAGGCGCGCGCCAGTCCACGATAATCACGTCGGTCTGGTTGCGCGTGATCCCGTTCTTTCCGATATAACAGCTCTCCTCCGTGTGATAGGTGTCATCCCGGTAATCCACTCTCCCAAAATACGCTTTTTTCAGCGCCGCTCTGTTCTTTCTCAGGGAATTCTGAGTGTGCTCCAGGATGTTCTGACCCGCAACCAGGGCGCCGTAGGAATCTCCCTCGCCTTTTTTGACGCTCTGAAACAGCTCTGTTACTTCCCGTTTGTATGCCTGCTCTTTTTCCTCATACTCCCGGATATTCTCCCAGACAATCGCAAGGCAGTCTTTCAGATGCTTCTCTTCTTCCAGCTTTTCCGTGTCCATATAAGTTCTTCCTTTCTGTAAAATCTGCCGACTCCATCCCTATCAGCGCTGATATTCTTTATACCAGATTTTTTCAGAAAAAGATAGACTTATCTTTTCAGGTGTGGTATGCTGTATCCTGACATGTACGATTTTTTAAATTTCTGACAATTCAAGCTCATATGTAAAGACGGCGCACTGTTTTGCATATTCCATATCCTGCATTTTTACCCGATCATCCTGGTGCAGCCTGATCAGCTCCTCAAACGCACCCCGCCTGCCTTTGACGGCATTTTTTATCAATCTGTTCTTCTGTTCCATCTTCTCCTCCTTTACCAGTTAGATACCGCATGGGGCAGAAATGTTACATGCAAAAAGCGCCGTACTTTCCGTACAGCGCTCCTTATAACATGTATTATTCACTTTTCAGATCCGTCTCCCGGATGATCTTCTTAACCGGAAGGACTGCTGCCGGTGATACAGACAGCTCGTCGATTCCCATTCTCAGGAACTTCTCTGTCATGGTCAGGTCTGCGCCGAGCTCGCCGCAGATACCAACCCAGCAGTTCTCCTTATGTCCATTGTCAATAACCATCTGGATCATCCGCAGAATCGCCGGATGATGCGCGTCATAGATATTGTCGAGCTTCGAGTTCTGGCGGTCGATCGCCAGTGTATACTGTGTCAGATCGTTCGTGCCCAGGCTGAAGAAATCGACTTCCTTAGCCAGAAGATCACTGATCATAACGGCCGCCGGAGTCTCGATCATGATACCCTGTTCAAAGTCTCCGTAAGGAATGCCCTTCTCATCAAAGTCTGCCTTGATAGAGGCAACGATCTTCTTAATCTGAAGAACCTCATCAACAGAAATGATCATCGGGTACATGATTGCAATATTGCCGTATGCGCTGGCACGCATAATCGCGCGGAGCTGTGTGCGGAAGATCTCGGGACGGTCAAGGCAGATACGGATCGCGCGGTAACCCATTGCGGGGTTATCCTCTTTATCCATATTGAAGTAATCTACCTGCTTGTCCGCGCCGATGTCGAGCGTACGGATCACAACCTTCTTGCCCGCCATCGTCTCAGCTACGGTCTTGTATGCCTGGAACTGCTCTTCCTCAGTGGGATAATCGTCCTTCTCCAGATATAAGAACTCGCTTCTGAACAGGCCGATGCCGCCTGCATCGTTCGCGAGGACCTTCGCCATATCGCCTACGCTTCCAATATTCGCAAACAGCTTGATCTCCTTGCCGTCCAGCGTGACAGCGGGCTTGCCCTTCAGCTGCAGCAGCAGCTCACGGCTTCTCTTCTCTTCTTCCTGTCTCTGCTGGTACTGCTTCAGAACGTCCTCATCCGGGTCGATAATCAGCTCACCGGATACGCCGTCGATGATCGCCGTCTTGCCGTCCATCTCCTCGCTCACATGAATGCCAATCAGCGCCGGAATGTTCATCGTCCTGGCAAGGATGGCTGTGTGTGAGTTGGAGGAGCCAAGCTCTGTCACGAAACCGAGCAGCTTCGTCTTATCCATCTGTACAGTCTCACTGGGCGCCAGATCCTTTGCCGCAAGAATTACCGGCTCATCGCCCAGGTCTCCGCCGCTGTGGCCTCCGTGGAGAATCCGCACGATACGCTCCGCAATATCCTTGATATCAGCGGAACGCGCCTTAAAGTAGTCGTCGTCCATCTCGGAGAACATCTTCGCGAAATTATCTCCGGTAACCGCCACCGCATACTCTGCGTTGACGCTCTGAGACTCAATCACATTTCTGATGGAATCGTTGAAATCCCCGTCCTCCACCATCATGGCGTGTACCTCAAAGATCGCGGCATTCACCTCTCCGACTTCCTTGAGCGCCTTCTCATACAGCGCGTTTAACTGAACAACCGCCTCATTCTTGGCCTTCTCAAAGCGGTCCAGCTCCGCCTGGACATCGTCCACGCTCTTTCTCTGGACAACCTGCTCTTCCTTGGAATAGAACAGAATTTTCCCGATTGCGGTTCCCTTTAAAATGGATTTTCCTGTATATCTTTCCATGGAACTGCGCTCCTTTCCTGCTCTTGATTATAAATTCGTTTTGAAGAAATTCTCCATATCGGCGATCGCTGCGTCCTCATCCGCGCCTTCTGCGCTGACGGTAACCTCCGTTCCTTTCTTAATTCCCATTCCCATAACAGCAAGGAGCTTTCCTGCGTCGGCTTTCTTTCCGTTGCCCTCGATCGTGATCTTGGACTCAAATTTCTTAACCTCTTTTACAAGCACTCCTGCAGGTCTTGCATGGATTCCAAGTTCATCCTGAATTGTGTAAGTAAATGATTTCATAATGATTATCTCCTTTCATATCTCATTAATATAGCTATTGTACTATTTTTTTCTGTAAAATACCAGACTTTCATACGGTTTTAATGTAATTTTTTGATTTGCTGCGCTCCAGGTGTCATAATTGCCTAAAATTCGGTTGTATCCATCTATATTTTCCGGTACTTCCCAGACAGTCTCTTTTCCGTAGAAGTTATTGACCACAAGCAGCTCCTGATCCTGATACGTTCTCTTGTACGCAAACACTGCCAGGTCCTCTTTCGCCAGCGCCTTGAAGTCTCCATAGGCGATGACATCATACTCTTTGCGCAGCTTCACAAGCTTCTGGTAATATCGGAAGATGGAATCATCATCCGCAAGCTCTGCTTCCGCGTTAATGCAGGTATGGTTCTTATTCACCTCAATCCACGGTTCCGCGCTGGTGAATCCCGCGTGTTCTCCGCCCGTCCACTGCATGGGGGTTCGGCTGTTATCCCTGGAGTGAATCTGCAGAATCTGGTATGCATTTTCCGCAGTGAGTCCCTTTTCCTGTAAGATGCGGAAGTGATTTAAGCTCTCCACATCCTTATACTGGGAAATATCGGTAAATCCCGCGTTCGTCATTCCAAGCTCCTCGCCCTGATAAATATACGGCGTACCGCGCAGGCAGTGTACAACCGTTCCGAGCATCTTCGCGGATTCCTTCCAGTACTTCTCCACATTTCCGAACCTGGATACCACGCGCGGCTGGTCATGGTTGCACCAGAATACCGCGTTCCATGCGTTGTGCTCCGCCATGCCGGTCTGCCAGTCGAAAATGATTTTCTTTAACTTCTTAAAGTCAAAGGGCACCATAACCCACTTTTCATTTCCCATAAAGTCCACCTTCAAATGGTGGAAGCTGAAGACCATGGACAGCTCATGGGAACCTTCCCCTGCATACTGATAGCAGTTCTCCATCGAAGTGCTGGACATCTCTCCCACAGTGATAATCTCAGCATCAGTTCCGAAAGTCATCTCATTTAACTCTTTCAAATACTTATGAATATTGGGGCCGTCCGTATAGAAGCGGCGTCCGTCGCCCTCATAATCATCCTCATAGGCTCCCTTGCTGATGAGGTTTACCACGTCGAAACGGAATCCCTTAACCCCCTTTTCCATCCAGAACTTCACGACATTCTGAACCTCCCGGCGGACTTCCGGGTTGTCCCAGTTCAAATCCGGCTGGCTGACATCAAACAGATGCAGATAATATTCATCAAATTTCTCTACATATTCCCACGCATTCCCGCCAAACTTGCTCTCCCAGTTGGTAGGCGGCACTCCCGGCGCTTTCCCTTTGCGGAAGATGTAGTAGTTCTTATACTTTTCATCTCCTGCCAGAGCTTTCTGGAACCATTCGTTTCTGCTGGATGTATGGTTGAATACCATATCGAGCATCAGGCGGATGCCTCTTTTTTCAGCTTCTCTGGAGAGTTCCTCAAAGTCTTCCATTGTCCCGTATCTCGGATCGATGTTATAGTAATCCTCCACATCATAGCCGTTGTCTTTCTGGGGGGATACAAAAAACGGAGTCATCCAGATATAATCCGCCCCCAGCTCTTTGATATAGTCCAGCTTCTCAATAATTCCTCTCAGGTCGCCCAGACCGTCTCCGTTCGTATCGTAAAAAGATTTCGGATAAATCTGATACACTACACTTTTCTTAAAATCTGCCATCTTCATCTTTTCCCCTTTCCGAATATAAATGGGGGCGCAGCGCTTCACCGCGCTCCCGCCCCCGTCCTCTGTCAGAATTTTATTACTGCCGTCTCTCCCGCCTTCGCATCCATACCTGACAGGTACTGAATGCCGGAAGCCTTTCCCTCGTCCGTCACAAGGAAAATCGTTGTTGTGGGATGGCCTGCAGCTTTGATCTTATCAGGATTAAACCGGATCAGCGGGTCGCCGCATTTTACCTTATCGCCCTCTTTTACAAAGAGCTCAAACCCATCGCCGTTCATATCCACAGTGTCGATGCCGACATGGATCAAAAGTTCGGTTCCATTTGCAAGCGTCAGACCACATGCGTGTCTGGAATCCTCCATGACCGCGCTCACTGTGGCATCAGCCGGCGCAACTACGGTATTGTCTGTGGGTTCAATCGCCACGCCGTCGCCCATCACATGCTGTGAGAATACATCGTCAGGAACTTTCTCCAGCGGGATTACCCTGCCGCTTAAAACTGCCTTTAATTCCGTCGGAGCATCCTGTGTCTGCTCTGCAGCAGGCTCCTCTGTCTCCGCAGCTGCCTCTGCAGGCTCTTCTGCCTCTTCTTCCTCTCCTACGAGATCTGCTTTGGAAAGCTTTGCCTTACCAATAATAAAGGTAAGAACAAACGGCACTACAATAGCGACTGCCATCGCTGCAAGGAAGATCAGGTAATACTCTGAATAGATGGATAAGATTCCCGGAAGTCCGCCGACACCGATGCTGACCGCGCGGACGCCGAAGCCAACGGAGATCATCGCGGCGATCGCGGAACCGATCATTCCGCATACCAGCGGGAATCCGTACTTCAGGTTGACACCGAAGAGCGCCGGTTCTGTTACGCCCAGATAGCAGGAGATACATGCCGGTACATTGACCTGTTTTGCTCTCTCGTTCTTCTTCTGAAGCACAGACATAGCGAGAACACTGGAGCCCTGCGCGATATTGCTCAGAGCGATCATCGGCCACAGGATGGTACCGGGTGTGGCGGTGTTCTGCATGTTCGCGATTAACTGTGTATCAATAGCGTTTGTCATATGGTGCAGACCGGTCATAACAATCGGCGCATACAGCAGACCGAACAGTCCTGCAAAGAGGAATCTCACATTGGAGGTCAGACCTGCGTAAACAACATCCGCGATTGCATTTCCGATCTTCCAGCCGATAGGACCTACAACCATGTGTGCGATAAATACTGCCGGAACCAGGGAGCAGAACGGTACGACAATCATACTGATCACTGCCGGACAGTGTTTTCGGAAAAACTTTTCAAGATATACCAGGACAAAGCCCGCCATCATTGCGGCTATAACCTGTCCCTGATAACCGATCATCTGAACTTTGGCAAACCCGAAGTCCCATACGGGTATCTGATCCGCCGGCGTGCTCGCCACACTGAATCCATTCAGAAGCTGGGGAGATACAAGCGTCAGGCCGAGGACAATACCAAGCATCTGAGTTGTACCCATCTTCTTCGTGATCGACCAGACGATACCCACAGGCAGCAGATGGAACACGGCTTCACCGATCAGCCACAGAAAGCTGTCCACGCCTGCCCAGAACTGAGAGATGTCTACGAGTGTCTTTGTTCCGTTGTCAAAAAAAGCAATACTGTCAATGATATTTCTGAATCCAAGGATCAGACCTCCGCAGATCAGCGCCGGAATAATCGGAGCAAAAATCTCTCCAAGATTGCTCATCAGCCTCTGCAGCCAGTTCTGATTACCCTTGGCAGCCTGCTTCGCCGCTTCCTTGCTCACACCCTCGATGCCCGCACAGGCGGTAAATTCGTTATAAAAGGTGGACACATCATTTCCGATAATAACCTGATACTGTCCTGCCTGCGTAAACGTTCCCTTTACGCATTTAATCTTTTCGATTTCCTTTGTCTGCGCTTTCTTCTCATCTGCGAGTACGAAGCGCATCCTTGTCATACAGTGGGAAACTGCCGAGATATTCTCCTTTCCCCCCACGAGTTTCAGAAGCTCTCTGACCTCGTTCTCATACTTTGCCATTTCCTGCACCTCCATATGGTATTATCATTTACACGCTGCGGGTTTATATTCACTCGTCTCCGAGTCCCGTACTTGTTTGAACAAGTATAAATTAGCACACTTGTTTAAACATGTCAACCGTTTCCGGAAAGAAAGCTCCCGATTCGCCGCAGGTTTTGCGTTTTTCGTATTTAGTGTCCAAAAAAGCATTTTCAATTTTGTGGTATTTTACTTATCTTTAAAACGGGAAAAGTCGCCTCGAGAACTTGACTTTCCCTGTTCCTTCTTTATAATAAATTTTGAAATGTTTAAACAAGACAGGAAGTGAGATGGATACATGCCAAAGAGCAAATATCACGCTATTTACCGGGATCTGAAGCAGAAAATCGAAGCCGAAGACTTCCCTTACCAGTCTCTGCTTCCCTCGGAGAACACTCTGATCCTCACCTATAACTGTTCACGCAACACGATCCGGCGCGCGGTCGGTGAGCTGGTCAGAGACGGATATGTGCAGACTCTGCAGGGCAAGGGTGTACGCAATATATTCCGCCCTGTAGAGCAGACCTCCTACACCATCGGGGGCATTGAGTCCTTCCGGGAAGCATCCTCCCGTACGCACCGCAGGGGCACTACAAAGGTAGTCTGCTTTATGGAGCTGACTGCTGACGCCAAAATCGAAAAAAGAACCGGATTTTCTGCAGGCACAGACTTGTACTATCTGCAGCGTCTCCACTATATAGACGGAAAGCCTCTGATCCTGAATCACAACTATTTTCTCAAAAGCGCGATTCCGGGGCTGACGCCTGCAATCGCCGAAAATTCGATCTACGATTACCTGGAAAACGTGCTTCATATGACAATCGTGAACAGCAAGCGCGTCATGACCGTGGAGAAGATTACACAGATCGATGAAAAGTATCTGAAAATGAATGTCGATGACTATAACTGCCTCGCTGTAATCAGCAGCCAGACCTTTAACAGCGACGGCGTCATGTTTGAATACACGGAATCCCGCCACCGTCCGGATTATTTCCGTTTTCAGGACAACGCAGTGCGCAGGCCGTCGGAGAATACCATTTAAAATTCAGAAAGGGAATGCCCGTTTCGGCGCGGTGTTCCCTTTTTTAATGCCCGGATCGGGATCTCATCATCACCGTTTTTTCACATTTTCACCCCAATTCCATCACAATTCCACAATATTTTTTTCACAGACCTTTTTTATACTATAATCATAAAAACAAAAAGGAATTCAAATCAGACATTCCAAAAGGAGGAGTCATATATGTCAGATTTCAGAAATTATACAGAAAACACAGAGAACGAAAACAACAGCTTTCAGATACCGAAAATGCCGGAACCTAAGAAAAACCGCAGGAAAGCTCCTAAAAAAGTTTCTTCCATTATGAAGAAAGCCGGAGCCATCACTTTAAGCGCCGTACTCTTCGGAGGCGTTGCGGCAGGAACCTTCCAGGGTGTGAACTATCTCTCCGGTTACAATACGAACACCGCTTCGGAGTCTCAGGCGACAAACCTGATCCGGGCTACTGCTACAGGAAGCTCTTCTGATTCAGGCGGCGCGTCAGGAAGCCTCGATGTTTCCGCTATCGCGTCAGAAGCAATGCCGTCCATTGTATCCATCACAAACAGATCTGTGCAGGAAGTTCAGAATTATTTCAGCACCTTCGGCCACAGCTTCCAGATGCCGCAGACAGAGGAAACCGAGAGCTGCGGTTCCGGTATCATCATTGGAAAGAATGACACCGAGCTTCTGATCGTTACCAATAATCATGTGGTGAAAGGCGCAGACACACTGTCAGTAAGTTTTATTGACAACCAGGTATATGAGGCGCAGATTAAAGGTACAGACGCTGAAAACGATCTCGCGGTCATCGCCGTTCCGCTGGAGAGCATTTCCACTGACACCATGTCCAGCATCGCCATCGCCACCATCGGAGATTCGGATGCGCTTCAGGTCGGCGAGCAGGTTGTGGCAATTGGAAACGCACTCGGCTACGGTCAGTCCGTAACCACCGGTATTGTCAGCGCAACCAATCGTACGCTCAGTACCTCAGAAGACAGCTCAGCAGATACAAGCGCTACTTATATCCAGACGGATGCAGCGATTAACCCCGGCAACAGCGGCGGCGCGCTGCTAAACATGAACGGCGAGGTTATCGGAATCAACTCCGCAAAGCTTGCCTCCACAGAGGTTGAGGGAATGGGCTACGCGATTCCGGTATCAAGAGCCAGCGACATCATTGAACGGCTGATGAATCAGACCACAAGAACAAAAGTTGCTGAAGAGAACCAGGGTACGCTCGACATCCAGTGTACTGACGTCACAAGCTCAGTGAGCAGCGCCTACAGCATCCCTGAAGGCATCTATGTTGCTGAAGTCAACGAAGGCGGCGCAGCAGAACAGGCTGGTATTAAACAGGGCTATGTGATCACCAAATTTGACGGAAATTCCGTTACCACAACCGAGCAGCTGAAAGATACGCTCCAGTACTATGCGGCGGGCGAGACCGTCAGCATCACCGTACAGGTTCCGGACAACGGCACCTACTCAGAGCAGACGCTGAACATTACGCTCGGAAGCTCTAATACAGACAACGCTGCTGCTTAACTTCTTTGCTTTATCCAGACGGGAGGACTGCCATACGGCAGCCCTCCTTTTTTCTGTTACTTTCTTCTTGCGTTTTTCTCCGTCTATGCTACACTAAAGGTAACACGCGCGCAGAAGGACAGCGTTCACAGGTTGTTTCTGTGGGGGAAGCGAGTCGCTTTCCTGAATTTCTTTTCCGGCGGGACGGCTTCGCCCGCCCTGCGTCAGCTCCGATGTACCGCGGGCATGGAGATGCCCGCGTCCAGCCTTCCAGCTGGTTCTGCACATCTGCGCTGTCTCCGGTATCATCTCTTTGTGTCCTTCTGCGCGCCTGATTTTTGGTATTAGATCTGGAGGAGATTATGCAGAACGGATTATGGAAGTATTGCAGCAGCGCGCAGGAGACAGAGTATCTGCTGTCTCTCGATCTGGCAGGAGCGCTCACCGCTTCCCGAGAAAAACAGGCGGCTCTGCTCTATGCGCTGTCCAATCACGCGGAAGAACACTACCGCCGCGTCCGCATCCCGAAGAAACACGGCGGCTTCCGCACGCTCGATGTGCCCGACCGCCTCTTAAAGTCTGTCCAGCAGCGCATCCTGACGCAGGTTCTTGAACATCTTCCCGTCCCTGAGTGCGCGCGCGCCTACAGAAAAGGCGTCTCTCTGCTCGAAAACGCAGAGCCGCACGCCGGGCAGCGCTGTGTTCTGAAGCTGGATATCCGGGATTTCTTCGGCAGCATCACCTATCTTTCCGTCTACAGCCTCGCCTTCCCCGGCGAGTTCTTCCCTCCCGCTGTGCGCACGCTGCTCACACATCTGTGCTGTCTCCATGACAGCCTTCCCCAGGGAGCTCCCACCTCACCGTATATCTCAAATCTCGTGATGGCTCCCTTTGACCGCTATATAAGCGGCTGGTGTGAAGCGCGCGGCATTACCTACACCCGCTACTGCGACGACCTGACCTTCTCAGGCGATTTCAACCCGAACGAAGTGAAGTCGGCCGCCGAAGGGTTCCTGCTGCGCCTGGGTTTTGAGCTGAATCCGGACAAGACCCGTTTCTTCTCCTCCTCCCGCCGCCAGGAGGTCACTGGCATTGTCGTCAATGACCGCCCGCATCTTTCCAAATCCTATCGGCGGAAGCTTCGCCAGGAATGGTACTTTCTGAAAAAGTACGGCACAGAAAATCACCTGCAGCACATGGGTTCTCCCCTGACGCCGGAGAAATATCTGCAGAGCCTCAAGGGGCGTATTCTCTATGTACTCTCAATCGATCCCAGCGACCGCGAGTTCGCTGATATGCTGCGGGAACTATCCGCTGAAAGGAGCTCCATATGAAACAGAGAATTTCCATGGGATATCAGGATTTTTATGATATCATCACAAAAAATATTTTCTATATAGATAAAACTCCGTTTATCCGGGAGTGGTGGGACAGCGGCGATATGGTGACTTTGATTACCCGTCCGCGCCGCTTCGGAAAGACACTCACCGTCAGTATGCTGGAAAATTTCTTTTCCGCAAAACTGAAAGGACGCGATCAGCTGTTTTACGGTCTGAAAATATGGCAGGATCCCGACTTTCGCGCTCTTCAGGGTACCTACCCTGTCATCTGCCTGACGTTTGCAAATGTAAAGGAACGCACCTTTCTGACTGCAAAGCAGCGCATTGGACAAATACTTACAGAGCTGTATAATAAGCACATTTTTCTTTTGGAAGGCGATCTTCTGACCGATGAGGAAAAGCAGTATTTCCACAGTATTTCCATGAATATGGATGAAACTGTAGCCACACTCGCCGTTTATAAAATGTCAGATTTTCTCTGCCGATATTATGGCCGGAAGGTTATTTTGCTGTTGGATGAGTACGACACGCCGATGCAGGAGGCCTATATAAACGGTTACTGGGATGAACTCGCGTCCTTTATGCGAAGCCTGTTCAATGCTTCCTTCAAGACAAATCCCTGGCTGGAGCGAGCTATTCTGACAGGTATCACAAGAATCAGCAAAGAATCTATCTTCTCTGATCTGAATAACCTGAAGGTTGTAACGACCACCTCAGAGGAATACTCCGATTCCTTTGGTTTTACAGAGGAAGAGGTGCGCGCTGCTCTCGCAGCCTGTGGTCTGGAGGATCATCTGCCGCTTGTCCGCAGCTGGTATGACGGATTTACATTCGGCGGGCACACGGATATTTATAATCCCTGGTCCATCCTGAACTATCTCGACACGCAAAAACTGTCACCGTACTGGGCAAATACCAGTTCCAACAGTCTCGTCGGCAAACTGATTCGTGAGGGCAGCAAAGAAATTAAACAAAACTTTGAACAGCTCCTGCTCGGACATGGTATCCAGGTCTGCATTGATGAACAGATTGTTTATAGTCAGCTTCCGGTAAAGGAGAGTTCCATCTGGAGCCTGCTCCTGGCAGGAGGTTATCTGAAGGTTTCAGAGACACATCTGAATGAACGCACCGGAAAGATAAGCTATCACCTTTCTCTCACCAACAGAGAGGTCCGCATTATGTTTGAGTCTCTGGTTCATGACTGGTTTTCCGACTATGACAGCAGTTATAATGAT
>CAKNMY010000070.1 GCA_930989745.1 uncultured Lachnospiraceae bacterium
AATCTGACGCTGAGTGAAGAGATGCAGAACGGCGCTCCCGGTTATCAGGTGGCGATGACGAAGGAAGAACTCAAGGAGATTCTCTTTACCTCCGGACAGGAGGAGATGATCGAGAACGGCGCGAAGGCGAAAGTTGCGGTTACGGTGAACAATGTGACCGATACGATCGATCCGGTGTACCGTGCAAAACTGATCAGCGATCCGCTGATGAATTATCAGGGATATGTGGTGCTGCGTTACCTGGACATCCGTCTGCGGGCGGGGATGGGCAATGAGCCCGGAGCTGTGACGGAGACGTACGATCCGATTTGGATTACTTTAGAGATTCCGGAGGAGTACAGGAATACGGATCCCTATACCAAGCGATTCTACGCGCTCTTTGATCTGGCGCACGGGAATCCGGTCTATCTGTGCGATCTCGATCAGGATGAGAATACGCTTACCGTTGCAATCAACTGGTTCGGTCCGTGCGCGTTTCTGATGAAGGATATGTATGTGGACGGAATCTTAAAAGAACCATACATAGAGGAGGAGACTGGCTGGAGGCGTCTGGAGGACGGCAGGATTGAAACGTGTACTTATATTTTAAAAGATGTTGAAAAGAATAAGATCATCTATCTTGATGAGTTCGGAAAAAGGGCAGAAGGCTGGAGAATGCTGAATTATGATACGGAAGGCTGGACGTATTTTGATCCTGAAACCGGTTATCAGGCTGAGGAAGGCTGGATGGAAATCGAAGGAGAACGGTATCATTTTGCTTGTACGAGAGAGCGGGACACCGGATGGATTGAGGTGGACGGCAGGCATTATTACCTCGATGGGGACGGACGCATGGCGCGCTTGAATGGGTCACTGTGGAGAAGGACACTGCCTGCGGCATTCCCGCCGGAAAGTATTATCTCGGTGAGGACGGCGCTTTACTGACGGATACCCTGGCAGAATTCGGTACGGAGAAAGCAGACTGGTATATGCGCTTCGGCGATGGCCTGGCTGCGGAAGATGATCCGCCGTACTGGAGCAGCGTAAATCCGGAATGGTGATAAGGGGATTGGGAGCCGGGCAGACACAGCCCGGCTCCCGCTGCGTGTATAGATAAAGCGGAGGATAAAACTGCGGCGAATGAGGAAATACGCGGTCACTTCACCGTTGTAATCTGAAAACAGATATGTTAAACTAACAGATATATTGGGGAATTTTGGCGTTTCGGGCATGCCCGGAGGGGTTGAAATTTTCCGAGAATCAGCGCATTTTGCGCGGACAGAATAAGAGATGAGGTGTATATAGATGATAGCGATCATAGATTATGACGCCGGAAACATCAAGAGTGTGATCAAGGCGTTTCTCTACCTCAAAGAGGAGGTCGTCCTGACGAGGGACCGCGAGACGATCCTTGGGGCGGATAAGGTGGTGCTTCCGGGCGTGGGAAGCTTTGGAGATGCCATGGAGAACCTGGAGCGGTTCGGGCTTGTCTCCGTGATCAGGGAAGTGGTGCAGCGCGGCATTCCGCTTCTTGGCATCTGCCTTGGGCTGCAGCTGCTGTTTGAGCGCAGCGAGGAGAGTCCCGGAGTATCAGGGCTTGGGATTTTGAAGGGGGAGATTCTGCGCATTCCGCGCGGAGAGGACAGGAAGATTCCGCATATGGGCTGGAATTCCCTGACGCTGCAGAACGGAGGAAGGCTGTTTGAGAATCTGCCCGAAGAGCCGTACGTCTACTTTGTCCACTCTTATTATCTGAAGGCTGAAGATCCGAAGATTGTAAAGGCAGTGACGGAGTACGGCGTGTCGATTCACGCGGCAGTGGAGCAGGGCAATGTCTTTGCGTGCCAGTTCCACCCGGAGAAGAGCTCGCAGACCGGGCTGCAGATCCTCAGAAATTTTGCATCGCTGGGAAGGGAGGAAGCATAGATGTTTACAAAGCGTATCATTCCCTGTCTGGACGTACATGCCGGGCGAGTGGTCAAGGGAGTTAATTTCGTCAATCTCAAAGATGCCGGAGATCCCGTGGAGATCGCCAAAGCGTATGACAGCGCAGGGGCGGATGAGCTGGTATTTCTCGATATCACGGCTTCGTCGGACAACCGGAAGACGGTGACTGACATGGTGCGCCGGGTGGCGGAGAATGTCTTTATTCCGTTCACTGTGGGGGGAGGTATCCGCACGGTGGAGGACTTCCGCGAGCTTCTCAGAGAGGGAGCCGATAAGATCTCTGTCAATTCCGCGGCAATTTCCAATCCGCAGCTGATCTCGGACGCGGCGTACAAGTTCGGGAGCCAGTGCGTCGTGGTGGCGATTGACGCCAAGCGCCGCAGCGACGGGAGCGGATGGAATGTATACAAGAACGGCGGAAGAGTGGATGTCGGACTGGACGCTGTGGAGTGGGCGAAGAAAGCGGAAGCGCTCGGAGCGGGAGAGATCCTTCTGACGAGTATGGACGGAGACGGCACCAAGGCCGGCTATGACCTCGCGCTCACCCGGGCGGTGGCGGAGGCTGTCGGAATCCCGGTCATCGCCTCGGGCGGAGCCGGCACCATGGAGCACTTCCTGGAAGCGTTCACACAGGGGAAGGCGGACGCGGCGCTGGCTGCATCGCTGTTCCATTTTAAGGAGCTGGAGATCCGCACGGTCAAATCATACCTGAGGGACCGCGGGATTTCCGTGAGATTATAGACAGAAAAGAGGGATCAAATATGCCGCCTTTAAGCGGAAGCTGGGCAGAAGCCCTGAAGGGCGAATTTAAGAAGCCATATTATAAGAAGCTGTTCCAGGTGGTGGGGGAGGAGTATCGGACAAGAAAGGTCTTTCCCGCGCCGGATGATCTGTTCAACGCGTTCCATTTTACCCCGCTGGAGCAGGTCAAGGTCGTAATTCTGGGCCAGGACCCCTATCACAATGACGGACAGGCGCATGGACTGTGCTTTTCCGTGAAGCCGGATGTGGAGATCCCCCCGTCGCTGGTGAATATTTACCAGGAGCTGGAGGACGATCTGGGATGTTACATTCCGAATAACGGATATCTGGAGAAGTGGGCGCGTCAGGGCGTGCTGCTGCTCAACACGGTGCTCACAGTGCGCGCGCATCAGGCGAATTCCCATCGCGGCATCGGATGGGAGGAATTTACGGACGCGGCGATCCGGGTTCTGGCGGAGCAGGACCGCCCGATGGTATTTATCCTCTGGGGACGGCCGGCGCAGACGAAGAAGTCCATGCTTCACAATCCGAAGCATCTGATCCTGGAGGCGCCGCATCCGAGCCCGCTGTCAGCGTACCGCGGCTTTTTCGGGAGCAGGCCGTTCAGCCAGACGAATGAATTCCTGGAAAAGAACGGGCTTGCGCCGATTGACTGGCAGATAGAAAATATATAGGAGACGGCGGGAACATGGGAAAAAAGAATTCATTTGTAAAACAGGCATCCTTCCTGATGGTCGCGGGGCTTCTGGTCCGCGTGATCGGGCTTTTGTACCGCCCGGTGATGAAGGCGAATATCGGGGAGCTGGGATATGCTTACTATGGGTATGCCTACACCGTATATTTTATTTTGCTGCTGATCTCGGGCTACAGTATTCCGGTAGCAGTCTCAAAGCTGATGTCGGAACGGCTGGTGAAGAAAGAGTACAGAAACGCGCAGAAGATCTTTAAGGGAAGCCTTATTTATGTGCTGATCGCGGGCGGGCTTGCCTCTTTGGTGGCGTTCGTATTTGCCGAGCAGCTGCTGCCGCAGGGCGGGGAGGAGGCGGCGCTCGCGCTGCGGGTGCTGGCGCCGACGATTCTTCTGGCAGGGCTTCTGGGCGTGCTCAGAGGATATTTTCAGGCGCATAACAATATGATGCCGACTTCGATCTCGCAGATCCTGGAGGCGTTGGTCAATGCCTGCGTGGCAGTGACAATGGGCGCTGTGTTTATTCATCTGTTTTCCAAGAGCGGGGCGGACGAGGCGATTTACGGCGCTGCGGGCAGTACGATGGGTCCAGGAGCCGGCGTCGTGGTGGCGATTCTGTTCATGCTCCTTGTATTTGGCGTGAACCGCAGGGCGATCAGACGGAAAGTGGCAAGAGACCGGCACAGGAATGAGGAATCCTGGGGCGACGTGGCGAGGACGATCCTGCTGATGCTGACCCCTGTGATATTCAGCACCTGCCTTTATAATATCAGTTCTTATCTGAACCAGACGATCTTCGCGCCGCTGATGATTTCCAACGGTTTTGACGGAAAAGAAGTGGCGAAGATGTACAGCCAGTTCAACAATATGTATCTGGTTCTGGTAAACGTTCCGATTGCTCTGTCCAATTCCTCCTCCACAGCGATGATTCCGGCCGTGACCGGTAATTACGCGCTGGGCAGATATAAGGAGGCGAGACGGCAGATTGATACCGGAATCCGCATGACGATGTTTATCGCGATACCGGCGGCCGTAGGGCTTTCTGTTCTGGCGTATCCGATCATGCGGCTGCTGTTCGGCTCCAACACCGAGATGGCGGGCAACATGCTTGTGACAGGAGGCAGCGCGGTGCTGTTCTTCTCGCTCTCCACGATTACGAACGGCGTGCTGCAGGGCATTGGAAAGCAGACCGTTCCGCTGAAGAATGCGGCGATTTCGCTGGTGGTAAACGTAGTCGTTCTGGTATGTTTGACGAAATTCACGCCGCTGGGCGCGTACTCTGTCATGATCGCGAACCTTGCCTACGGCATCTGCATGTGTATCCTCAATCAGCTCGCGCTCAGAAAGTATCTCAAGTATAAAAATGAGTACGTCAACACGTATCTGAAGCCTCTGGCCGCCGCAGCCGGCATGGGAGTGGCGGCATGGATCGTATATTACGGGCTGTATGTGCTGATCGGGCGCAACCTGATCTGCCTGATTGTGGCGATTCCGACGGCTGTGGCGGTTTATATGCTGCTGTATGTGATCATTACCAAGATCCCGGAGGAGGAGATGCGCCGGTTCCCGATGGGGACGAAGCTGGTGCGCATATTCCGGATGCTGCATATCTATTAAGCGGCAGCAGTCTCCAGACATAAAATAGCACCCGGTTCCATCTTCCGAGTGCTATTGCGTGTCCTGCTCCCACATAACCGGCGGAAATGTAGGTTCACTCCCCACGGTTACAGATCAAGGCTGGAAAAGTCAATCTGAAAATCGTCATAGATACCGACCGGGATTGTGTCATGGAACGTATAGGCTTCTGCCTTAAAGTGCTCCTGCTCCAGGTAATACACGAAAATGCTTTTCCCGGATGGGTCCACAATCCAATATTCCCTCACCCCGGTATTTGCGTAAAGATTCAGCTTCATCACGTAGTCATGGCTGGAATTACTTGGGGAAACGATTTCAATAATCCAGTCAGGGGCTCCGGTACAGCCCCGGTCCGTGAGCTTGCTCCGGTCACATATCACACTTATATCCGGTTCAACTATGGTATTCCTGTCCTCTCTCAGCTTCACAGCGAAGGGGGCTGGAAAAACCCGGCAGGAACCGCCTTTCGATCTGAGATAATTCCGTATCGTTCCGGATAGTTCCATGAGTATAGTCTGATGGATTCTGGAGGGGGCCGCCTGGTTATAGATCAGATTCCCCTCGATCAGTTCCGCTCTCACATCTTCCGGCAGATTGTAATAGTCCGCTTCTGTGTAAACATTATTCTGAGCTAATGGCATAGAAAATCCCCCTTTCTTTCTGATTTTATGGTAAATGGTTGAAAAAAGGTTTACTCTTCACTATACCGATAGTATATATCAAAAATCTATTAACGTAAATATAGAAATTTGCCAATAGGCTATTCGGGGAAATAGATGTTTAAAATCTGCCGGGACTGTTTTGAAAATGAAAAATCGCAGATTTACAGCATGATGAAACCAGACAAAAATAAATTTGTCAAGAAAAAATACTTGACACACCGAAAAGAGTGTTGTATTATATGCAAGGTGATTGCACATGGAAAAGATTGTGGAGCAGACTTTATTGTATGATTTCTACGGAGAACTGCTGACAGAGCATCAGCGCCAGGTCTATGAGGACGTGGTTCTGAATGATTATTCGATCAGCGAAGTGGCGCAGGAGCGCGGCATCAGCCGTCAGGGCGTCCACGATATGATAAAGCGCTGCGGCAAGATTCTCGATGACTACGAGCAGAAGCTGCATCTGGTGGAGAAGTTTGTAAATATCCGCGAGAAGGTGCGTGAGATTCACGTGCTCACGAAGGAGGAGAATTCCCAGGTGAGATCAGAACAGCTGGTACGGATTGAGAAGATTTCAGAAGAGATCCTGGAGGAGTTATAATGGCATTTGAAAGCTTAACAGAAAAACTGCAGAATGTCTTTAAGAACCTGAGAAGCAAGGGCAGGCTGACCGAGGCGGATGTCAAGACTGCGTTAAAGGAAGTCAAGATGGCGCTTCTGGAGGCGGATGTAAGCTTCAAGGTCGTCAAACAGTTCATCAAATCCGTACAGGAGCGCGCGGTCGGACAGGACGTGATGAACGGCCTGAACCCCGGCCAGATGGTAATCAAGATCGTAAATGACGAACTTGTGAACCTCATGGGAAGCGAGACTACGGAGCTTGCGTTAAAGCCAGGCAATGAGATTACTGTCCTTATGATGGCAGGTCTTCAGGGTGCAGGTAAGACGACGACAGCGGCAAAGATTGCCGGTAAGCTGAAGTCCAAGGGCAGGCGGCCGCTTCTGGTAGCGTGCGACGTCTACCGCCCGGCAGCGATTACGCAGCTTCAGATCAATGGAGAGAAGCAGGGCATTGAAGTGTTTGCCATGGGGGATAAGCAGAGCCCGGTGAATATCGCGAAGGCGGCGCTGGAGCATGCGAAGCAGAACAATCTGAATGTAGTGATCCTTGACACAGCAGGACGTCTTCACATTGATGAGGACATGATGGCGGAGCTTCAGGAGATCAAGAGCGCGCTGAATGTGGATCAGACCATCCTTGTGGTGGATGCCATGACCGGTCAGGATGCGGTGAATGTATCCGAGACATTTAACAACAAGGTCGGCATCGACGGCGTAATCCTCACGAAGCTGGACGGCGACACCCGCGGAGGTGCGGCGCTATCCATCCGTGCAGTCAGCGGAAAGCCGATCCTGTATGTCGGCATGGGAGAGAAGCTCTCCGACCTGGAGCAGTTTTATCCCGAGCGAATGGCTTCCAGAATCCTTGGCATGGGCGACGTGATGAGCCTGATTGAGAAGGCTCAGGCGAGCTTTGATGAAGACCAGGCAAAGGAGATGGAGAAGAAGTTCAAGAAAGCCCAGTTCGGTTTTGATGATTTTCTGACCAGCATGGAGCAGATGAAGAAGATGGGCGGGCTGTCCAGTATTCTGAATATGCTTCCGGGCGTGAGCGGAAAGATCAAAGACATTGAGGGAATGGTGGACGAGAAAGAGATGGAGCGCAAGAAGGCGATCATCCTTTCCATGACGCCGAAGGAGCGGGCAAACCCCGACATCCTGAATCCATCCCGCAAGAACCGCATTGCGAAGGGCGCGGGCGTGGACATCTCCGAGGTCAACCGTATGGTGAAGCAGTTTGAGCAGACCAGGAAGATGATGAAGCAGATGCCCGGACTGATGGGCGGCAAAGGTGGTAAAAGGGGAGGATTTAAACTTCCTTTTTAATAAATAATTAACCAAATAAATCCAGGAGGTGAAAGAACATGGCAGTAAAGATCAGATTAAGAAGAATGGGACAGAAGAAGGCTCCTTTTTATAGAATTATCGTAGCTGACTCCCGTTCTCCGAGAGACGGAAGATTCATCGAGGAGATCGGTACCTATGACCCGAATCAGAATCCAAGCGTATATAAAGTTGACGAGGAAGCTGCAAAGAAGTGGCTGGCAAACGGTGCTCAGCCGACAGAAGTTGTAAGCAAAATCTTCAAACTGGCTGGTATTGAAAAATAAGTAACAGTTCAGCTTTTACTAATAATATAAGCTTGTACTTGCGTACTACTTTCTGAAAGGTTCAGAGAAGGTGAGGTATTGTAATGAAAGAGTTAGTTGAAGTAATTGCAAAATCACTGGTAGATAACCCTGAAGAAGTAGTGGTAACGGAAACAGCCAGCGGAGATTCCGTTCTGGTAGAGTTAAAAGTTGCTCCTTCTGATATGGGCAAAGTGATTGGAAGGCAGGGACGCATCGCGAAAGCGATCCGTGCGGTCGTAAAGGCGGCTTCTTCCAAGAGTGATAAGAAGGTTGAGGTAGAGATACTTCAGCAGTAACAAATATCGCAGAATGTAAGTTCTGCGATATTTTTGCGATACAGGGAAATTCCTGCGTCATGCGGGCTTCTTTAAAAATGGAGAAAAATATGGAACAGTTTTTACAGGTGGGAGTTATTTCTTCCACACACGGAGTCAGAGGCGAGGTAAAGGTATTTCCGACGACAAATGATCCGCATCGTTTTCAGGAGCTTCGGGAGGTGATCCTGCAGACCAGGACGGAGCAGCGGAAGCTTGAGATTGCGGGCGTGAAATACTTTAAGCAGTTCGCCATTCTGAAGTTTAAGGGAATCGACAATATCAATGATATAGAGAAGTACAAGGGCTGCGGTCTGTTTGTGACAAGAGAGCAGGCTCAGCCGCTTGAGGAAAATGAATATTACATCGCGGATCTGATTGGCATGGAAGTCTGCACGGAGGACGGCAGTGTTTTCGGCGAACTGAAGGACGTGATGGAGACCGGGGCAAATGATGTCTACATTGTCCGTACCGCGGACAACAAAGAGGTGCTGCTCCCGGCGATCAGGGACTGTATTCTGAACGTGGATGTGGAAGCGAACAGAATGACGGTACATCTGATGAAAGGTCTGATTTAGGAGGGGATGCGGATGAATTACCATGTACTGACCCTGTTCCCGGAGATGATTGAGCAGGGGCTGGGAACGAGCATACTGGGCCGTGCCCAGAAGAGCGGGCACATTACGCTGCATACCACAAATATCCGCGACTATTCTGAGGACAAGCATATGCGCGTGGACGACTATCCCTACGGCGGCGGCGCGGGAATGGTGATGCAGGCCGAGCCTGTATACCGCGCGTACCGGGCGGTGGAGGAAAAGATCGGACGCAGGCCGCGGGTGATCTATCTGACTCCGCAGGGAAAGCTCTTTAACCAGACGATGGTGGAGAAACTCGCGATGGAGGAGGATCTCGTATTCCTCTGCGGCCACTACGAGGGGATCGATGAGCGCGTGCTCGAGGAGATCGTGACGGATTACGTCTCCATCGGCGACTATGTGCTCACGGGAGGAGAGCTGGCGGCGATGGTCATGATCGACGCGATTTCCCGGTTTGTGCCCGGCGTGCTGGGAAGCGAGGAGTCCGCCCAGTTTGAATCCCTGCAGGATAATCTGCTGGAGTATCCGCACTACTCCCGACCCGAGGTGTGGAGGGGCAGATCAGTCCCGCCGGTGCTGCTCTCGGGAGACCATAAGAAGATTGAAGCGTGGCGCAGAGAGCAGTCCATTCAGCGCACAAAAGAAAGGAGACCTGATCTTATGGAAAAACAGTATACGGTAACAGCGGCATATTTCAGTCCCACAGAAGGTACGATGCGCGCTGCCAGGCTTCTTGCGGAAGAACTGAGCCAGACGCCGCACTATCTGGATCTGACGCGCCGCCGTATCCGCAGACAGAATACCGTGTTTGGCCCGCGGGATCTTCTGATCGCGGCAGCGCCTGTGTACGGCGGGCAGCTTCCAAAAGTGAAGGGGCTTTTCCGGAATCTGAAGGGTGAGAATACGCCCTGTATCGTTATGGCTGCCTACGGCAACCGTCATTACGACGATACGCTGGCACAGATGGCGGAAATCCTCAGAGAGCAGGGATTTGTCTGCATCGGCGCGATTGCGCCTGTGATCCCTCATATTTATTCTGACAAGCTGGGAGCGGGGCGCCCCGATGAGGCGGATACAAAAGTATTCCGTCAGTTTGCGCTGACGATTCGCCAACGCCTGGAATCCGGAGAACTTTCGCCTGTCAGCCTTCCGGGGAACCCGATGCCTGAGCCCAAGCCCATGAAGGGGGCGGCAAAATTCTGGGACGAGCAGAAGTGTACGCACTGCCAGGAGTGCGCTGTCAGATGCCCGGTGGGCGCGATTGACGCGGAGAGTATGGAGATTTGTCAGGACCTGTGCATCAACTGTATGCGCTGCGCGAAGGTCTGTCCTGCAGAGGCGCGCAGCTTTGACGCTTCCCAGGTGCAGGCTTATCTGGAAGGCAATTATATGGAGCGCAGGGAAGTGGAATGGTTTTGAAAAAACGCTTGCATTTTGCTTATGGCTGTTGTATAATATCAAAAGTTGCAGACGCAGCGAGAAAATAAGATGGTCCTCTGTTACAGCATCATGTATTAAGAACATCCAGATTATAAAGGAGAGAGAATAATGAACGATATCATCAGAAGTATTGAGGCAGCTCAGTTAAAAGCTGAAGTACCGCAGTTCCGTGTGGGAGACACCGTAAGAGTACACGGTAAGATCAAAGAGGGTAACCGTGAGAGAATCCAGGTTTTCGAGGGCGTTGTTCTGAAGAAGCAGGGCGGCGGAAACAGAGAGACTTTCACAGTAAGAAAGACCTCTAACGGAATCGGCGTTGAGAAGACCTGGCCGTTACACTCCCCGAACGTGGAGAAGGTAGAGGTTGTTCGCTACGGTAAAGTAAGACGTGCGAAACTGAACTACTTAAGAGACCGCGTTGGTAAAGCTGCCAAGGTTAAAGAGTTAGTAAAATAATAAAGCGAAAAAGAACAGGGACATATACTTTCAGTATTATGTCCCTGTTTGTCTAATGGGGAAGAGTTATGAATCTGAGAATGCGTTATATTAAGGATTACTTCGCCCAGCGAAAGGTCAGGGCTGTGATTGCCTGGATTGCAGAGATTGCGCTGGTGATTGCTCTGGCGGCGTTTTTGGCATTTTTCTTTGGACAGAAAGTGACCATGCAGGAGGGCTCTATGGAGCCAACAATCACTGCCGGGGAAGAAATTCTGGTAAATAAGGCATCTTATGCCCTGGGCTCTCCGAAGCGGGGCGATATCATTGTGTTCCGCAGCAGCGATGATGAGAAGTCCAGTCTTCACATCAAACGTGTTATCGGCCTGCCGGGGGAGACAATACAGATCAGGGACGGCCAGATCCTGATTGACGGCCAGACCTATATTGAGGAGAGAGAACTTCCCGCCATCACCGATCCTGGGCTGGCGGAAGACGAGATCACGCTGGACAGCGGGGAATTTTTCGTATTGGGAGATAACCGGAACAACAGTGAGGACAGCCGCCATGTGGATATGGGAACAGTCCAGAAGAAGAATATTATCGGAAAGCTCTGGCTGGTGGTTTCCCCCTGGACGGAATTTGGTTTTCTGAAATAGAAAGAGGAGATTAACAGATGAATTATCAGTGGTATCCCGGTCATATGACCAAGGCAAAGAGACAGATGCAGGAAGACATCAAGCTGATTGACCTGATCATTGAGCTGGTGGATGCAAGGATTCCGGTGAGCAGCCGCAATCCGGATATCGATGAGCTGGGAAAGAATAAGGCGAGGCTGATCCTGCTGAACAAGTCGGATCTGGCGGACGAGCGCAGAAATACGGAGTGGATGGAGTATTTTGAGGGCAAAGGCTTTCATGCGGTAAAGGTCAACTCCAGGAGCGGAGCCGGATTAAAGTCGATCCAGGGCATTGTCCAGGAAGCGTGCAAGGAAAAGATCGAGCGGGACCGTCGGCGCGGAATCTTAAACCGCCCGGTGCGCGCCATGGTGGTGGGTATTCCGAACGTGGGAAAATCTACCTTTATAAATTCTTATGCAGGACGCGCCTGCGCGAAGACGGGAAATAAGCCCGGCGTCACAAAGGGCAAGCAGTGGATCCGGCTCAACAAGGGACTGGAGCTTCTCGACACGCCGGGTATCCTCTGGCCCAAGTTTGAGGATCAGAGTGTTGGACTGAAGCTGGCGATGATCGGTTCCATCAAGGATGAGATCCTGAATACCGAGGAGCTGGCTCTGGAGCTTCTGAAGAAGCTTGCAGCCGATTATCCGGGAATTCTCGCGCAGCGTTATGAGATCGAGGAATCTTCTGACAGCGTGAAGATGCTGGAGGGCGTGGCTGAGAACCGCCGCTGCCTGCTCAGGGGAGGCTCCCTGGATTACGCCAAGGCAGCTCAGATTCTTCTCGATGAATTCCGCAGCGGAAAGATCGGAAGAATCACGCTGGAAAGACCATAGAGGAAGCTTTTAGTAAGAAATAAAAGAAATCTGTCTGCCGGAGGAAACGTATACTTCCGCAGATGGATTTTTTTGATAAAAAAAGGAGGGCCGAAGCTGTAGCGGTACAACTCCGGCACATATGAAAAAGAAAAAGTAATAAAAAAGTGATTGGCTTTTACAAGTAATACTATACTGAAAAAGTGTGAGAAAAATATGGTGTAAAAGTGAAAAAAATGTGAATCACAAAAAGTATAGAAATGTTAAAAGTGGTTTCTTTCAAAATTATAAGTAGAAATTTTCACAGTAGTGTGATAGACTGAGCTTACGGAAGATTCCGTTATAAAAAATGTTAACGAGTTAAAAAATGTAATTTTGCTATACAGCAGAGGAAAGGAGTTCACCCACATGCCGGACGGAAAGAATTACACGGACAGAGAAGAGAAGCGTGCGCTCGCGCGCAAAAAGGCAGAGGCTCTTCTGGAACAGATGACGCTTCAGGAAAAGGTTGGACAGTTAAATCAGAGGCTTTACGGCTTCCGAAGCTATGAGAGAGACGGAGATGAGATCCGTCTGTCTGAGGATTTCTGCCGCGAGGTGGAGAAATATTCCGGTATCGGAGTGTTATATGGACTGTACCGGGCAGATCCATGGTCAGAGCGGACGTATGAGAACGGGCTTTACGGAGAACACGCGGTCCGCGCCTATAATCAGGCGCAGCGCTATGTGCTGGATCATTCCCGGCTGAAGATCCCGATGCTCATGAGTACGGAGTGCCCTCACGGCCACCAGGCGCTCGGAGGATATCTGCTTCCGGTAAATCTGGCGGCAGGCGCTTCCTTTGATATTGACCTTTACGAGCAGGCGTGCCGCGTGTGCGCCAGACAGTTAAAAGAGCAGGGCGTTCATCTGGCGCTGGTATCCATGTTGGATGTGCTGAGAGATCCGCGCTGGGGAAGAAGCGAGGAGTGTTACTCTGAGGATCCGTACCTGTGCGCGCAGATGGCGGCAGCGGCGGTGCGCGGCTTCCAGAAGGAGGGCGTGACCGTGGTTGCGAAGCATTTTGCGGCTCAGGGAGAGACAACAGGCGGTACGAACGCCAGTGCTGCGAGAATCGGGGAACGGGAGCTCAGAGAGATTCACCTTCCGTCCATGCAGGCGTGCTGCGACGAGGGCGTCGGCGGGGTGATGGCGGCGTATAATGAGATTGACGGCATTTACTGCCATGCGAATCCGCATCTCCTCAAAGATATCCTGCGCGATGAAATGGGATTTGAGGGCTTTGTCATGGCGGACGGAATTGCAGTTGACAATCTGGCGAGCCTTACGGGCAGCAAGCGGAAGGCAGGGGCGCTGGCGCTGCGTTCCGGCGTGGATGTGAGTCTCTGGGACGAGGGATTCAGCCTTCTTGCGGAAGCTGTGGAAAAGGGCGAAGTGTCCGAGCAGGAGATCGACCAGGCGGTACTGCGCGTCCTGACCGAAAAATATGCGTCCGGTGTTTTTGATCATCCGTATCTGCCGGATCAGAAGCCGGAGGAGTATACGATCGCGAACCATCCGGAAAGCCTTAAGATGGCAGAGGAGTCCGTGGTTCTTCTGGAAAACAGAGAGGATATTCTTCCGCTCAGAGGCACGGAGCGCATCGCGGTCATCGGTCCGCACAGCGACCAGATCTATGACATGTTAGGAGATTATTCTCCGTCCTTAAAAGAGGGAGAGGGAATCACGCTGCTGTGGGGAATGCAGGAGGCGGTGAAGGAACGCTATCCGCACGCGTCAGTGGAGTACGCGAGGGGAAGCGGAATCCTCAAGGGAACGAAGGAAGAGCTCGAAGAGGCAGTGGCCCTGGCAGAGCGAAGCGACGTCGTGATTCTCACGATCGGCGGAAGCTCCAGCCGTTTCGGCGGCGTTACCTTTGACGCGAACGGAGCCGCGCGCACCGACGGCGAGGTATCCATGGACTGCGGAGAGGGCATCGACTGCGCTTCTCTCGAAATTTCACCCGCGCAGAGAGCGCTTGCCGAAGCACTCTACGCGACCGGAAAACCTGTAATTGCGGTTGTAGTGAGCGGCAGACCGATGATCTTAAACCGCGAGAAGGAGTGCGCGGCGGCTCTGCTGCAGTGCTTCTATCCGGGCCCGGCAGGCGGAAAGGCACTGGCAGAGATCCTGTTCGGCGAGGTAAATCCCTCCGGCGTTCTTCCGGCATCACTTCCGAGAAGCACGGGACAGCTTCCGGTATATTATAATACGAAAGCTTCCTACCAAGCGGGCGTATATTATGACGTGCCGAGAGGCGCGCTGTATCCTTTTGGATATGGAAGAAGTTATACGCAGTTTGCGTGCACGGGAGCGGAGCTGAAAGCGGAAGGAGAACTGTCCGCGGAAGCGCTCAACCGCGCGTTCCGCAATACTCCGGCTGTACGCATTGATGTAAACGTGAAAAATACTGGTTCACGCCGCGGAGAGATTCCTGTTCTGGTATATGTGCGGGATCTGGAGGCGTCCACAGTCCGCAGAGTGCGTGAACTGAAAGCGTTCACACGTGTGGCGCTGGAGCCGGGAGAGGAGACGACGGCGGAACTTGTGCTGACCGCCGATGCGTTTAAGATCTGGGATACCCGCATGGAGCGCACAGCAGAACCAGGAAATGTGGATATCTTTGTTGAATTGATGGGAGAGATTGTCTGGAGAGATACTATTACGCTCGCGTGAGTATAA
>CAKNMY010000071.1 GCA_930989745.1 uncultured Lachnospiraceae bacterium
TATAGTTGTGCCGCGGCTGATCCCCATTATTAATTCATCTATCCCCCTGTTTATCGATCTGACGAGAAGCGTGCTGCGCCAGGAGACAATAGACACACACCGGGAAATTACAGAAGCTATCGCGGCACATGACCCGATCCGCGCACACGATGCAATGTATCTGCATCTGGTTTATAACCGGCGGATGATTAATTTTTTGAAAAAGTAATTATGCGTCCGTCCGAGGAGGAACTGCCGGGACTTCAGAAGGCGGTGAAAATTCCGCTTTGACATATAAGAGGGCATATAGTACAATCTATATGCAAAATGAAACTACAGGAAAGAATCAAAAGTCCACAGTATCAGAATGTATTGATCCACAATAAAAAGAAAGAAAATGTGTGATAAGCAACTTCTCAAATATCATATATGCGGGAATATGGCAAGAATTAGGGCTTATGGAATCTGATGCCTGTTCCTTGTGGGCGAAATCAATCATTCAATAGGAATTTTGAAATAAGAGAGGTTTTATGAGAAAACTAGCTTTAAGTGATGAAATATTGTTAAGTATCGAGTCGCCTGCCCGCTATATCGGCGGGGAGGTAAACTCAGTCATGAAGGACCCGGCAGAGGTGGATATCCGCTTTGCCATGTGTTTCCCGGACGTGTATGAAATCGGCATGTCCTATATGGGCATTCAGATCCTCTATGATATGTTCAACAGGCGGGAGGACGTCTGGTGTGAGCGCGTCTATTCCCCCTGGACGGATCTGGACAAGATTATGCGGGAGCAGAAGATCCCGCTGTTTGCGCTGGAATCGCAGGACCCCCTGAAGGAGTTTGATTTCCTCGGAATCACACTTCAGTATGAGATGTGTTACACAAATATTCTGCAGGTACTGGAGCTTGGACAGATTCCGCTGCTGGCGAGTGAGCGCACCGATGAGCATCCGCTCGTCATCGGAGGCGGTCCCTGTTCTTATAATCCGGAGCCCATTGCGGACTTCTTTGATCTGTTCTATATGGGAGAGGGAGAGACTGTCTATGATGAGCTGTTCGATCTGTATAAGGAGTATAAGAAGGCCGGCAGATCACGCGAAGAATTTCTGCGCAGAGCAGCGTCTGTTCCGGGAATCTACGTACCCTCCATGTACGAGCCTTCTTACAACGAGGACGGCACGCTCGCCGCGTTCACGCCGCGGTACAGTGATGTGCCGGCGCAGGTTGAGAAGCAGGTTGTGATGGACCTCGACCACGTCACCTACCCGAAGGCGCCCGTCGTTCCGTTTATCAAGGCGACGCAGGACCGCGTGGTGCTCGAGATCATGCGCGGCTGCATCCGCGGCTGCCGGTTCTGCCAGGCGGGAATGATTTATCGCCCGACACGGCAGAAGGACGTGGAATCCATGAAGGAGTACGCAAGAGCAATGCTCGAGAACACGGGATATGAGGAGATTTCGTTGAGTTCCTTAAGCTCCAGTGACTATGAGCAGCTTCCGGAACTTGTAAATTATCTGATCGAGCTGTGCGGAGAGAAGAAGGTGAATATTTCCCTTCCGTCCCTGCGCATCGACGCGTTTTCTCTGGACGTCATGGGAAAGGTGCAGGATGTCAAAAAGAGTAGCCTGACTTTTGCCCCGGAGGCCGGTTCCCAGAGGATGCGCGATGTTATCAACAAAGGACTGACCGAGGAGGTGATCCTGGAGGGCGCCGGAAAGGCGTTCGAGGGCGGCTGGAACAAGGTAAAGCTTTACTTTATGCTGGGACTCCCGACCGAGACCGAGGAGGATATCAAGGGAATCGCGTGGCTGTCCCAGAAGATCGCGGAGCGCTACTATGAGATTCCGAAGTCCGAGCGTGTCGGCAAATGTCAGATTACGGCAAGCACTTCGTTCTTTGTGCCGAAGCCTTTCACGCCGTTCCAGTGGGCATCCATGAACACTGAGGAGGAATTTCTCGAGAAGGCGAAGATCGTCAAGCAGGAAGTGCGCGCCCAGATCAATCAGAAGAGCATCAAGTACAATTACCATGAGGCGGACGTCAGCGTGCTTGAGGGGCTTCTGGCGCGCGGTGACCGCAGAGTGGCCAAAACCATTCTGGAGGCGTATCGAAACGGCGCGCTCTTTGACGCGTGGTCCGAGACATTTAAAATGGATGCCTGGAAGAAGGCGATCGAGTCTGCGGGCACGGATCTGAACTTCTATGTTCACAGAGAGCGCTCCCTGGACGAGCTGTTCCCGTGGGATTTCATTAAGATCGGCGTTACCAAGGACTTCCTGAAACGGGAGTGGGAGAACGCAAAGCAGGGCAAAGTGACGCCGAACTGCCGGGAGAAGTGTTCCGGCTGCGGCGCGGCAAAATTCGGCGGAGGTGTGTGCTATGAAGGTTAGAGTAAAGTTTGCAAAGGAGGGCGCGATGAAGTTCATCGGGCATCTCGACATCATGCGCTACTTCCAGAAGGCAGTCCGCCGGGCGGATATCGGCGCGGCGTTCTCCGAGGGGTTCAGCCCGCATATGATTATGTCATTTGCGGCGCCGCTGGGCGTGGGAATTACGAGCAGCGGAGAATATTTTGACATGGAGCTCACGCAGAGCAGGAGTTCTGAGGAGCTGGTAAGCCGGCTGAACGCTCAGATGGCGGAGGGCATGCGCGTGCTTTCCGTGAGAAAAGTTCCGGACGGAAAGGCGAGCAAAGCCATGTCGCTTGTGGCGGCGGCGGATTACACCGTTGCGTTCCGCGAGGGAAAAGAACCGCGCGGATGCTGGCAGGATCGGGTGGATGAATTCCTGAGCCAGGATCAGATCCTCGTCTGGAGAAAGACGAAGCGCAGCGAGGGCGAAACGGATATCCGGCCGTGGATCTATGAGCTGAAGGCAGTGAAGGACGGCCTTTCGATGCGTCTCTCCGCCGGAAGCGTGCACAACCTGAAGCCGGAACTGGTGGCGGAAGCATTTTATAAGTATGTGGGAGAAGAGCCGCAGCCATTTGCCTGGCAGGTACACCGAGGCGAGATTTATGCTGATCTGGGGGACGAAAACGAAAGAAAGCTGGTGACTCTGGAATCTCTGGGAGAGAACATTGAGTAAGAAGGTTATCATCACCGCAATCCCGCTCCGGCAGCGCCTGTGCCGGATCACGGCGGTGAAGGAAGACGGTATTGTCACCCAGATACAGCTTGCCGGAAGAGAGCGGGAGAATCTTCTGGGAAATATTTACATCGGCAAGGTGGAAAAGATACAGGAAAATATCCGCGCCGCCTTTGTGCGGATTGCGCCCGGGCTTACCTGTTATTATCCGATGCCGGAGCATCCGGGAAACGGTGTTTTAAACCGCAGATGCGACGGGAGGCTGCTGCCGGGGGATGAGATTATGGTGCAGGTTGAGAAGGAGGCGCTCAAGGAGAAGCTTCCCGGCGTTACCACTAATCTGAGCTTTACGGGAAAATATCTCGTGCTCACGAGCGGCAGGAAGGACCTGGGACTGTCTGGAAAGCTGGACAATGAGTCCAAAAGGGTGCTGCGCATGTGGATCGAACCTCTGATGGAGGAGGATTTCGGCGCGATTGTGCGCACGAACGCGAAGTTTGCCGGAAAGCAGGAACTGCTGGAAGAGTTTGACTATTTAAAGCAAAGGCTGCGCCGCGTCATGGAGACCGGCCGGAGCCGCACCTGCTACAGCCTGCTGGAGCGGACGCCTGAGGACTATATACAGCTTCTGCGCGATACCGCGGGAGAGGAACTTACTGAGATTGTCACGGACGACGAGGAGGTGTATCAGACAGCCGCCTCATACCTGGAGCAGTTTCAGCCGGGGGACAGACAAAAGCTTACGTTCTATGAGGACGCGCTTTTGCCGCTCGTCAAGCTGCACAGCCTGGAGAGAGCGCTGTCGGAGGCGCTGCGGGAAAAGGTGTGGCTGAAGTCAGGCGGGTTTCTCGTAATCCAGCAGACTGAGGCCTTCGTGGTGATTGACGTCAACTCCGGAAAGTATACGGGGAAGAAGAAAGCGCAGGAGACGTACCGCAGGATTAATCTCGAGGCAGCGGCTGAGATCGCGCGGCAGATGCTGCTGCGTCAGCTCTCCGGGATTATCCTGATTGACTTTATCAACATGCAGTCCGAGGATCATAAGCAGGAACTTCTGCATGTGCTGCAGAAATACTGCAGGAAAGATCCGGTAAAGACTGTGGTGGTGGATATGACGGCTCTGAACATCGTGGAGGTGACACGCCAGAAGGTGAAGAAGTCGCTGGCGGAGCAGGCGGCGGAGCTGGACTGGAAAGGAGAGACGGGATGGAAGAATTCAGGAGACGGAAACTGAAGCCCTGGCACGGAATTGCTTTTTTTCTGCTGATTATGCTGGCGTTTTTTACAGTCTGCGCGTATCTGCAGATACGGTTCGGGATGTACGGGCTTGCGGCAACGGAGCTTATTATCTTTGTCATGGCAGTGGGATTTGTACTTTTGATGCGGGTTCCGCTGCGTGAGGTATTTCCGATCCGCAGGCCGTCGGCCGCGCGGATATTCGGAACACTGCTGCTTTGGGTGTGCGCTTACATCACAGCCATGGCTGCTGTCGGGATTCTCGCGTATTACTTTCCTGCGCAGGTGCTGGGAACGAATAATGCCCTCAGTTCTTTTATGGTAAGCGTGCCGCTGGCGGTTTCCTTTATTATTACCGCAGTTATGCCGGGCATCTGTGAGGAGGCTGTCCACAGGGGAGTGATCCTGCACAGCATGCTGCCGCTTCGGAAGAAGTGGGTGATCGTGCTGGTGATGGGCGTGATCTTCGGGCTGTTTCATGCGGATATCTGGAGATTTCTGCCCACGGCACTGCTCGGGGCAATGCTGTCCTATATTATGCTGGAGACGGAAAACATGGTCTATCCGGCGCTTTTCCACTGTGTGAACAACGCGGTTCCGCTGCTTCTGCTGTATGCGGTGCCGGGGGCGGGCAGCGCAGAGCAGCTGCAGCTTGCGGGCGAGCTGAGAATGCCGCTGGTCTCGGTCGCGGTGTATGTGATCCTCGCGGCTGTGGTGCCGTATGGGCTGTATTTCGGCAACTATCTGCTGAAGCTGAAAGACCGGCGCAGAGAGCTCTTCCCGAAGGAGACGCGCACCCGCACGGTCACGATGCTGACGGCGCTGACTGTGTCTCTGTTCATGGCGGGAGTGGTGCTGTTTCTAGCCGGCATCCTGTTGGATCAGGAGCTGTTCCAGCAGATTTACAGAAGCATGCGCTGAGACGGATGACAGTCCGGGGACTGTAAAATCGGGATGATCTGCGAAAAGGAGTGGAGCGCTTATGACGCCGGAGGAGCTGGACATTTTTCTGAGAGAACTGACTGATGAGGAGAAGCGGTTCCGCAGTCAGGGACGGCAGAGGGAAGAAAGCGCAGAGCAGTCTGAGCTGAAAGAAGCGGAGTTTTTCAAACCGTGGAGCACGATTGAGGTCGTGCGGAACGAACGCTTTCATCCCGTTCCGCCGCATTCCCACAACTATATTGAGATGAGCTACGTCTGGTCCGGAACGTGCGTCCAGTATGTGGAGGGACGCAAAGTTGAGACGCGGCAGGGAGATATCTGCATCATGGACACGGACGCGGTGCACGCGCTGGATTACTGCGGCGAGGAGGATATTGTGATAAATCTGCTGATGAAGAAGGAGTATTTCGACAGCAGTTTTTTTTCACGAATGACAAAGAGCGGTATTCTTCCGGCTTTTCTGATCAACGCGGTGACGGAGAGAAAGAACCGGGAGCATTTTCTGAAGATCCCGACCGCGCAGGACCCGTATGTCCGCGGCCTGGTGGCGCGTATCCTCTGTGAATATTACGGGGACGATCTGGGGAAGAAGGAGGTCATAGACAGCTGTATGGTGATCCTGCTCACCGAGTTGCTGCGCTGCTTCAGAAGCGCTTCCCGGGGAGAAACCGCGGAGGGCGAACAGGCGGCGGCTCTGATGGTTGTGCTGGAGTATATTGAGAAGCACAGCCAAAGCTGTTCTCTTCCCGAGGTCGCCGAGCGGTTCGGGTTTCATCCGGTCTATCTGACCACTCTTCTGAAGGAAAAGACCGGCAGAAGTTTTCTGGAGCATGTGCAGCAGCAGCGGCTTTTGAAAGCGAAGATGCTGCTGGCACATACGGGGCTTTCGGTCTCCGAGATTGTCGCGGAGGCGGGGTACCGCAATGTGAATTTTTTCTACCGGAAGTTTCGGCAGTCAGAGGGCTGCACGCCGATGGAATACCGCAGAAGAAGCGGCGGGGAAGAACCTTAAAAATGGTCAGTCAAAACATAAATACCGATATTGTAAAACATCTGTTTTTTTCGTATGCTGTGTATAACACAATGATGCGCAGGAGCATATGAAAGGAGCAGGTGTTTTTATGTTAAGGAGCAGAGACTTAAAGGTGAATTATCTCAGAAATCCGTCCGGAATAACCGGAAATCCGCAGTTTGGATGGATTCTGGAATCAGACAGAAGAAATGTGTTTCAGGAAGCGTACTGCCTTCAGATCGCTGAGGAGAAGGAGTTCTGCACTTTGGCCTATGACAGCGGGAGGACGAAAAGCCAGGAATCCTCGCACGTTTTTGCCGATGGATTTTCATGGAAGCCGCTGACAAAATATTTTGCCAGAGTCATGGTCTGGGACGGAAACGGGGAGGAGAGTCCCTGGAGTGAGACTGCGGTATTTGTCACAGGGCTCGCTTCCCCGGAGGACTGGCAGGGAGCGTTTATCACCGCGGAACGAGCGGAAGATAAGGAAATCTCCAAGGGAACTTTTGTGAGAAAAGAATTTACTGTGAAAAAGCCTCTGAAATCGGCATACGCGGCGACGACGGCGCAGGGGCTGTACCATTTTTATCTGAACGGCAGAAAGGTGAGCGCGGACGAGTTTGCTCCGGGCTGGACATCGTACCAGAAGCATCTGCTGTATCAGGTCTATGATGTGACAGAGTATCTGATACAGGGGGAGAACGCGGCGGGCGCGCATCTGGGAGCCGGATGGTTTAAGGGGACGATGGGATTTAACAGAAGAAAAAATCTGTACGGCAGCGCGGCAGCATTTTCCGGGGAAATCCATCTGAACTATGCGGACGGAACCAGTGAGGTTGTGGCAACGGATGCCGGCTGGACCGGACACGACAGCCCGGTGCTGTTTTCCGAGATTTATGACGGGGAGACGTATGACGCGAGACTGGAGCAGCCTTCCTGGAGCTGCGCGGGTTTTGACGCGCAGGGATGGCATGCTGTGCGCGTCCTGGAGGCGGACAGGAAGATCCTGCGCAGCCAGGCGGGATGCCGTGTATGGGAGATGAATGAGCTTCCGGCAAAGAAGATCTTCACCACACCCGGGGGCGATACGGTGATCGACTTTGGCCAGAATCTGACCGGCTGGGTACATTTCAAAGTGCGGGGAAGCGCGGGAGACAGAGTGGTGCTTCAGCATTTTGAGACGCTGGATGCCTGCGGAAATGTCTATCTTGAGAATCTGAGATCCGCAAAAGAGCGTGTGACCTATATCTGCCGGGGAGACGGTGAGGAGGAGTTCCATCCGCACTTTTCCTTCCAGGGATTTCAGTATATCCGCATCGATGAGTATCCCGGCGAACCCAGGCTGAAGGACTTTACCGCATACGCCGTACACTCTGATATGGAGGAAACCGGAAGCTTCACATGCTCCAATCCGGATGTGAATCAGCTTGCGCACAATATCAAGTGGGGCTTAAAGGGAAATTTCCTCGATGTTCCGACCGACTGCCCGCAGAGAGATGAGCGGCTGGGCTGGACCGGGGACGCCCAGATCTTCTGCCGCACAGCGAGCTATCTGATGAACACCTATCCGTTCTTCCGGAAATGGCTTGTGGATGTGGCTGCGGATCAGACTGCCGAGGGAGGCGTACCGCATGTGGTTCCCGATATTCTCACTGAGAAGACGGACGGCGACTGGCTTGTGGATGAGGGAACCGACTCTGCGGCAGCATGGGCGGACGTGGCGGTGATCGCACCGTGGACGATGTACCTGATGTACGGGGATAAAGAGATTATCAGGGAACAGTACGCGAGCATGAAGGCATGGATTGACTTTATGCACAGTCACGCGGCGAACGGAACATGGAGCTACAGGCGTCAGTTTGGCGACTGGGTGGCGCTCGACGCCGAAGAGGGCAGTTATTTCGGAGCAACGCCCAATGAACTGGTCTGCGCCGCGTACTACGCGTATTCGACCGGACTGTTCGCAAAGATGGCAAAAGCAGCGGGCCGTATGGAGGATGCTGAAAAGTATGGAAAGCTGTATGAGCAGGTGAAAGCGGATTATCAGAAGTATTTTATGAAAGACGGGCATATGGCGGCGCGCACGCAGACTGCTCAGATTGTTTCTCTGTATTTTGACCTGGTGCCTGCAGAATATAGAGAAAATGTAGTGCAGGATCTCCTGGAGCTTCTCAGGGAGCACGACGGTCATCTGGTAACCGGATTCGTGGGAACGCCGTATTTCTGTCATGCGCTGAGCATGAGCGGCCACACGAAGGAAGCGTATGAACTGCTTTTAAAAGACGACTTTCCGTCCTGGCTGTACCAGGTAAAAATGGGCGCGACTACGGTCTGGGAGCACTGGGACGGCAAAAAGCCGGACGGAACGATGTGGAGCCCGGATATGAACTCGTTCAACCATTACGCTTACGGCGCGGTCGGAGAGTGGCTGTACCGCGCTGCGGCGGGAATCGAAGTAAACGAAGACGGGGCCGGCTTCCGGAAATTTATCCTTCAACCCCATGTGGGAGGCGGATTTGATTTTGCGCAGGGCAGGTATGAGAGCGTCCGCGGAACAATCGTAAGCCGCTGGGAAGCAGACGGAGACGAGATCACGTTCCGCGCTGAAATTCCCTGCAACACCGAAGCATTGATCCGCCTGGAAGGCGCTGCCGCGATCCTGGAAAGCGACGGGCTTGCGTTTGAGGAAAGCGGCGGCACGCTGTGCGCGAAGGCGGGAAGCGGAAGCTATGTAATCCGTTACTGCAGAAAGTAAGGAAGCGCGCTAGGGACGATTACTGAGAACTTTTTTCAGCGCTTCACTGTCCAGCTCGGGGAACGGGACGACGGGCGCGGGATTGGGCGTATGCTCGCCGATGAGCTTCTCCATCCAGACCATGTTGTACCATCTGCCGAATTTGTAGCCGCATTTTTTGAATTCCCCGACCATGCGGTAGCCCATGTGGGCGTGAAACTCGGCGCTGTTTTTTGTCAGATATTCATCCTCAACCTCAGGATAGCCGATGCAGGCGTTCAGGTTGAGGATGTTCTGCATTGCGGAGATTTCCTCCAGCGCAGTGTAGAGCTTCTTGCCGACGCCCATGCGCTTTTTGTCCTCCCGCAGGTAGATGGTGGTCTCAGCCGCCCAGTCATAGGCCGCTCTCCCGACAAACGGGCTGGTGTATGTGTAGCCGAGCAGTTCTCCGTCCCGTTCCGCGACGAGATACGGATAACGCTTAAGCTTCTGTTCAATTCTCGCCCGGAATTCTTCGAGGGAGGGAACCTCGCATTCAAAGGATATCACGGTGCGCGTGACGTAAGGGGCATAGATCGCAAGCAGCTCCTCCGCGTCGGACAGAGCTGCGGTGCGGATCGTTATTTCGGATGTATTCATGATTGACGAACCTCCTTTTTCATTGGTGCGAAAAAAGTATAGCACGCGGCGGAGGCACTGTCATCCATTTTTGGACAGGATTTTTAAACAGAAACGGTGTGAAATGTGCTATAATGAGCGTCAGTGAGTAAAAAATCGGAGGAAAGACATGAAAAAGAAAGCAGTTATCATTCTTATATGCGCCGCAGCCGCGGCGGCCGCGCTGTGGGCAGCGCGGGAATACCCGGAGCCATCCCCTGTTTTTGAGAGCGAACCGATCAGTGATGAGATTTTTGCCCGTATGTACGGAAAATCCTATAAAGAGGACTGCACCGTCCCCAGGGAGGAGCTGCGGTATCTGCGGCTTTCCCATTACGGTTTTGACGGACAGATCCACGAGGGAGAGCTGGTTGTGAACGCCGCCATTGCCGATGAGGTGACGGAGATTTTCCGCGAACTGTTTGAGGCGCGGTATCCTATAGAGAAGATGCGCCTGATCGACGACTATGACGCTGACGATGAGAGTTCCATGGCGGACAATAACAGCTCGGCATTCAACTACCGCACAATCTCCGGTACGGATAAGCTCTCCAATCACAGCAGGGGCATGGCGATTGACATCAATCCGCTGTACAATCCCTATATTCATTCGAATACCGGGACAGAGGCGTGTGAGCCGGCAAATGCGCTGCCCTATACGGACCGCAGCCTGGACTTTCCGTATAAGATTGATGAGACGGATCTGTGCTATCAGGTCTTCACCGCCCACGGTTTCTCCTGGGGCGGAAGCTGGAGCAGCGCAAAAGACTACCAGCACTTTGAGTATACAGAGTAAGCGTTATTAAAAATATGCCTGAATTTCCTGCATCCTGCTCACCTGATCTACGTGGAACGGACAGCGGCTGTTGCAGTGGCCGCAGCCGATGCACGCGTCCGCCTTCACCGCAAGGCTTCTGTAATGCTCGGCGGCAAGGGAATCTCCGGCGCGGGACAGGTCATAATATTTGTTGATCAGGCCGACATCCAGTCCGGCGGGGCAGGGCTGACAGTGATTGCAGTAGACGCAGGCGCCTTCGGCATCCTTCGGGGTGAGGGAGCTGATCACGGAATAATCCCGCTCCTCTGCGGAAGCGTCCAGAAAGCCGAGAATCTGCTTTAAGTCCGCGCGGTTACGGATGCCGGGAAGGACGGTCAGGACGCCGGGCTTGTCAAGCGCGTACTGAATGCACTGATATGCGCTGAGCGCCTGCCCGAAGGGAGAGGTTGCGGCGTCGAGAAGCTGTCCGCCGGCGAAGGCTTTCATGACGGAGATTCCCACGCCCTCCGCCTCGCAGCGGCGGTAAAGTGCCATTCTCTCCGCAGCGCTGCCGTTGGAATAGTCGCCGTGCTGATAGTCGTATCCGGCGTTAATGCTGAACATCATCATATCGATCAGATTGGTGTCCAGCACTTTCGACGCAAGCGCAGGCGTGTGGGTGGAGAGCCCCATATGGCGGACAACGCCAGCGGCTTTGAGCTCTTCCAGATAGCGAAGCACGCCGCTTTCGACATAGCTCGTCCAGTCCCCTTCCTCATCGAGACAGTGAATAAAGCCGTAATCTATGTAATCGGTTTTCAGCTGTTTGAGCTGCCAGTCCACGGAGCGGCGGATCGTGTCGGGATCGGTCGTCCAGCCGTAGCTTTTCCCGGGACCGTAATTTGCCCCGAAGTGAATCTGGTAGAGGACCTGGGAGCGGACATCCGCGAAGGCTGTTCCGAACATCGAAAAACAGGAGGATTCGGCGGTCGCGAGGTCATAGTAATTGATGCCGTTCTCAAAGGCAGTTTCCAGGGTGGCGGCGGCCTCCTTTTCCCCGGCAGCCGGAAGTGAGCTGGTGCCTAATCCTATGATACTGATCTTGTCGCCTGTACGGCGGTTTATACGATATTCCATAAATAAATCCTTTCATGCAGAGTGATTATTTCAGATTGCTCCTGAAAAATTCAGCCATTTTGTCAAATGGGATCACATCCATCCGGTCATACAGATCCGTATGCACGGCGTCCGGGATCAGGAGCAGTTCCTTGTTGCTTCCGGTCAGCCTCTGATAGGCGTCTTTGCTGAAATAGCAGGAGTGCGCCTTCTCTCCGTGAATCAGCAGAACTGCGCTGCGGATCTCGCCGATGTAATGCAGGATCGGCATATTCAGGAAAGAGAGGGTGGAAGTTACGTTCCAGCCGTCGTTGGAGTTCAGGGAACGCGCGTGATAGCCGCGCTGCGTCTTGTAGTAGTCGTGGTAGTCCTTTACAAAGAACGGCGCGTCCTCCGGCAGGGGATCCACAACGCCGCCTGCTCTCGCATAGCTGCCGTTCCGGTAATCTTCCGTTCTCTGGGCGTTCAGCGCTGCCCGCTTTTCATGGCGGCTGGTCTCGCTGTCCTCGGCATCGAAATATCCCTTCGCGTTTACGCGGCTCATATCATACATGGTGGATGTCACTGTCGCCTTGATTCTTGTGTCAATGGCAGCGGCGTTTAAGGCCATTCCTCCCCAGCCGCAGATTCCTATGATACCGATCCGATCAGGGTCAGCCTCACCGCAGACGGACAGGTAATCTACCGCTGCCTGGAAATCCTCGGTGTTGATATCCGGCGAAGCCACATACCTCGGCGCTCCGCCGCTCTCACCGGTGTAAGAGGGATCGAACGCGAGGGTAAGAAATCCGCGCTCTGCCATCGCCTGCGCGTACAGGCCGGAAGCCTGCTCCTTGACAGCGCCGAAAGGACCGCACACCGCAAGCGCAGGGAGCTTACCCTCTGCCTGCTTCGGGGCGTACAGATCGGCAGCCAGAGTGATGCCGTAGCGGTTATGAAATGTGACCTTGCGGTGGTCTACCTTATCGCTTTTCGGAAATGTCTTATCCCATTCGGTTACTAATTGTAATGTTTCAGTCATACTGTCAGTTCTCCTTTTCTCGAATTTCTCTTCGGATGACTTGACACATCCGAAGTTTGCCGTTAAGATAAGCATAATACCTAAACCTGACTTCAGGTCAAGGGTTTTTGAAAAAAATTTAAAAGGAGGACGCGATGTACACGATTGGTCAAATATCTGAGATGTTCGGGCTGCCTGTCTCCACGCTGCGCTATTACGATAAGGAAGGCCTCTTTCCCGACATGCAGCGCGAATCCGGTATCCGGAAGTTTGGGGAGAAGGAACTGGAGACGCTCCGCGTGATTGAATGCATGAAGAAATCCGGCATGGAGATTAAGGATATCAAGCAGTTTATGGAGTGGTGCCAGGAGGGGAGCGCGACCTACCCGAAGCGAAGGGAGTTGTTTCTGAAGCAGAAGGCGCATATGGAAGCTGAGATCGAGCGCATGAACCGCGTGCTGGATATGATCCGCTACAAATGCTGGTATTATGAACAGGCGATCAAGGACGGAAATGAGGACCGGCTGAAAAATATGAAAGCCGAAGACATGCCCGCAGAGATACGGGAAGCGTATGAAAACGCTCACAGAGAAGACGAAAAACATCCGCAGGCCTAGAGCGCGCTGCGGATGTTCTGTATTTGGGCAGACAGATTCTCGAGCACCTGTGCCCTGCGGCCCAGCGCCCGGATGGCGAAATCGCCCCCGGCGAGCTCTGTGATGCCGCCCTCAAATTCCTCCCCGGCATCGAGCAGAAGCTGCACCTGACGCCGAAATTTCTCCGGCTGTCCGGGACGGGTGAGGAAAATATTCAAAAGATGGGTGTAGGATTCGTACATTCCCATGGCGCCCATGGGAAGGCTTCGCGGCTCATATCGGGTATTATCCCGATAGATCAGCTTCTCTCCGCGGCGGATCTGAATCAGGCTGCGGTAAAAGCGGTATGCAAAGTCCTCCCCCATGGCGTGCCTCCCTCCGGAGAGAATCTCGCTGAAAAAGAAGCGGGAGCTTTCATCCTCGAGGAAGATTTCCATCTCACTCTCATAGGCGGAATCCGCGAAGGGGATCGTCGGCTGAGGGCGGAAGATGAAGGAGGCGCCGGAGCAGACGCGCGCGGTGGTGGTCCGCTTCGCAGATCCCTCCTTCATCTGATGAATTTTGTCATATGACTGGGAGAGAAACTCGAGTTCTGCACCGGGCAGAATTTCAAAACGAAAGTCCTGACGGTCTCCCTCCATAATGCCGGCGGACGCGGCCAGAAGCATCACCTGGATACCGCCGTCGCTTTTGGAAAACGGCTGCATGATTTTATAGGGCGCGGTAAATTTCACATCCGAGAGTACGGTGTGCCCGTCCCGGCAGTCCGCGGTCAGAGAAAGAGATGAGGTTTTTCCAAAGGGATTTTTCTGCATAGAGTCACATTCCTTCCAATAATACATGCTTTTTCAGCCAGAGGATGACATCGTCCACATGCTCATCCCCGCGTATGTTTGTGAAGATAAACGGGCGGTCCTGGCGCATTTTCTTCGAATCCCGTTCCATAATCTCCAGGCTTGCGCCGACATAGGGAGCCAGATCGGTCTTATTGATGACGAGCAGATCCGAGCGGGTGATGCCGGGGCCTCCCTTGCGCGGGATTTTATCTCCCTCCGCCACGTCAATCACGAAGATTGTGGCGTCCACCAGCTCCGGGGAGAAGGTGGCGGAGAGATTGTCGCCGCCGCTCTCGATAAACAGCAGCTCAATATCGGGAAACTTTTCCATCATCTCATCGACTGCCTCAAGGTTCATGGAGGCGTCCTCGCGGATCGCTGTATGCGGACAGCCGCCGGTTTCGACGCCGATGATGCGCTCACGGGGCATGACGCTGTTCTTTGCGAGAAATTCCGCATC
>CAKNMY010000072.1 GCA_930989745.1 uncultured Lachnospiraceae bacterium
CTGGGCGGTAAAGCTCAGTTCGGCGGACAGCGTTTCGGAGAGATGGAGGTTTGGGCGCTGGAGGCTTACGGCGCATCCTACACCTTGCAGGAGATCATGACCGTGAAGTCTGACGATGTGATCGGCCGTGTGAAGACCTACGAGGCGATCATCAAGGGAGACAACATCCCTGAATCTGGTATTCCGGAGTCCTTCAAGGTGCTCTTAAAGGAGCTTCAGTCCCTGGGACTGGATGTGAAGGTTCTGCGTGAGGACCAGACGGAAGTGGAAATCATGGAGACCATTGATTACGGCGAGACAGATCTGCACGCGATCATCGAGGGCGACAGAAATTATAACCGCGATGAGGAATCCTACGGCGATTACGGCTTCTCCAAGCAGGAGTTTGAGGGAGAAGAACTTGTGGACGTGGAAGAAGAAGCAGAGCCTGATGATTTCTCTGCCCTGGCAGAAGAAATTCTTGAGGAAGAGTAATCCTTGTACAGCCCGTGTTGCCGGGCGTAAGTAAAGAAAGGGGTAATCAAATGCCGGAAACTACTAATAAAGAAGTATATCAGCCAATGACTTTTGATGCCATCAAAATCGGTCTGGCATCTCCGGAAAAGATCCGCGAGTGGTCCCGCGGCGAGGTCAAGAAGCCTGAGACTATCAACTACAGAACGCTGAAGCCTGAGAAGGACGGACTGTTCTGTGAGCGTATCTTCGGACCCAGCAAGGACTGGGAGTGTCATTGCGGTAAATATAAGAAAATCCGCTATAAAGGTGTAGTCTGCGACCGATGCGGCGTAGAGGTCACCAAATCCAGCGTTCGAAGAGAACGCATGGGACATATCGAGCTTGCAGCTCCGGTATCCCATATCTGGTATTTCAAGGGAATTCCGTCCCGCATGGGACTGATTCTCGACCTGTCTCCGAGAACTCTGGAGAAAGTGTTATATTTTGCGAACTATATCGTTCTGGACGCGGGAACCTCTAACTTACAGTACAAGCAGGTGCTGACCGAGAGAGAGTTCCAGGAGGCGATGGAGAATAACCCGGCACACGATTTCCGCGTGGGCATGGGTGCGGAGGCGATTAAAGAGCTTCTGCAGGCGATCGACCTGGAGAAGGAATCCAAAGAGCTCAAAGCAGGGCTCAAGGATTCCACCGGCCAGAAGCGCGCAAGGATCATCAAGCGACTGGAGGTTGTGGAGGCATTCCGTGAATCCGGCAACCGTCCTGAGTGGATGATCATGGACGTAATTCCGGTAATCCCGCCGGATCTGCGTCCGATGGTACAGCTTGACGGCGGACGTTTCGCGACATCTGACCTGAATGACCTGTACAGAAGAATTATTAACAGAAATAACCGTCTGAGAAGACTGCTGGAGCTGGGCGCGCCGGATATTATCGTGCGCAACGAGAAGCGTATGCTCCAGGAGGCTGTTGACGCCCTGATCGACAACGGACGCCGCGGCAGACCGGTAACAGGCCCCGGCAACAGAGCGCTCAAGTCTCTGTCCGATATGCTGAAGGGTAAATCCGGACGTTTCCGCCAGAACCTCTTAGGTAAGCGTGTTGACTATTCCGGACGTTCCGTTATCGTCGTAGGACCGGAGCTGAAGATCTACCAGTGCGGTCTTCCGAAGGAGATGGCGATCGAGCTGTTCAAGCCGTTCGTTATGAAAGAGCTGGTTTCCAACGGAACAGCTCACAATATCAAGAATGCGAAGAAGATGGTCGAGAAGCTGCAGACAGAGGTCTGGGACGTACTCGAGGATGTAATTAAGGAGCATCCGGTTATGCTCAACCGTGCTCCTACACTGCACAGACTCGGTATCCAGGCATTTGAGCCGATCCTTGTAGAGGGTAAGGCGATCAAGCTGCATCCGCTCGTTTGTACCGCGTTCAACGCCGACTTCGACGGTGACCAGATGGCTGTCCATCTGCCGCTGTCCGTGGAAGCGCAGGCGGAGTGCCGTTTCCTGCTGCTCTCCCCGAACAACCTGTTAAAGCCGTCTGACGGCGGTCCGGTGGCGGTTCCGTCACAGGATATGGTCCTGGGTATCTATTACCTGACACAGGAAAGACCGGGTATCCAGGGAGAGGGAAGCTTCTTTAAGAACGTAAACGAGGCGATTCTGGCATACGAGAACGGCTATATCAAGCTGCAGACGAGAATTACCGTGCGCTGCACAAAGACGATGCCGGACGGAAGCGTAATCACCGGAAATGTAAGCTCCACGCTGGGCCGTTTCCTGTTCAACGAGATTCTTCCGCAGGATCTGGGATTTGTAGACCGCTCCATTCCGGGCAACGAGCTGCTGCTGGAGGTAGATTTCCATGTCGGCAAGAAACAGTTAAAGCAGATCCTGGAGAAAGTCATCAACACCCACGGCGCTACGAAGACCGCAGAGGTGCTGGATGATATCAAGTCCACAGGATATAAGTATTCCACAAGAGCGGCAATGACCGTATCTATTTCCGATATGACCGTGCCGCCGCAGAAGCCGCAGATGATCCAGGAAGCGCAGGATACTGTGGACAGGATCACCAAGAACTTCAAGCGTGGTCTTATCACTGAGGAAGAGAGATATAAAGAGGTCGTTGAGACCTGGAAGCAGACCGACGATGCGCTGACGAAAGCGCTGCTGACCGGTCTGGATAAATACAACAACATCTTCATGATGGCAGACTCCGGAGCCCGCGGTTCCGATAAGCAGATCAAGCAGCTTGCCGGTATGCGCGGACTGATGGCGGATACGACGGGACACACCATCGAGCTCCCGATCAAGTCCAATTTCCGTGAGGGTCTGGACGTACTGGAATACTTCATGTCTGCGCATGGAGCCCGCAAGGGTCTGTCCGATACGGCTCTTCGTACCGCAGACTCCGGTTACCTGACGAGACGTCTTGTAGACGTATCCCAGGACCTGATCATTCGCGAGACAGACTGCTCCGAAGGAAAAGACGAGATTCCGGGTATGTGGGTCAAGGCGTTCATGGAAGGAAAAGAGGAGATCGAGAGTCTGCAGGAGCGTATCACAGGCCGTTTCTCCTGCTACACCATCAAGGACAAGGACGGCAACGTCATTGTGAAGGCGAACCATATGATCACTCCGAAGCGCGCCGCTCGTATTATAAGCGAGGGTGTGGACGAGAACGGCAAGCCGTTTGAGAAGATCAAGATCCGTACAATCCTGACCTGTAAGTCCAAGATCGGTATCTGCGCGAAGTGCTACGGAGCCAACATGGCGACAGGCGAGAGCGTTCAGGTCGGAGAGGCTATCGGAATTATCGCGGCACAGTCCATCGGTGAGCCGGGTACACAGCTTACCATGCGTACCTTCCATACCGGAGGTGTTGCCGGCGGCGATATCACACAGGGTCTTCCGCGTGTCGAGGAGCTCTTCGAGGCGAGAAAGCCGAAGGGTCTTGCGATCATCACGGAGATCAAGGGTGTCGCTATGATCAAAGATACAAAGAAGAAGCGCGAGATCGTTGTAACAGACAACGAGGAAGGCGTATCCAAGACGTATCTGATCCCTTACGGATCCAGAATCAAGATTACGGACGGCACCTATCTGGAGGCCGGCGATGAGCTGACAGAGGGTAGTGTTAATCCGCACGATATCCTGAAGATCAAGGGCCTGCGCGCAGTGCAGGATTATATGATCCGCGAGGTACAGCGTGTATACCGTCTGCAGGGTGTAGATATCAACGATAAGCATATCGAGGTTATCGTGCACCAGATGCTCAAGAAGATCCGTGTGGAGAACAACGGTGATACAGACTTCCTGCCGGGTACTCTGGTAGATGTTCTGGAGTTTGAGGAAGTAAACGAGAAGATGGAGGCAGAGGGCAAAGAGCCGGCAGAGGGCAAGCAGGTAATGCTTGGTATCACGAAGGCATCCCTTGCGACAAACTCCTTCCTTTCCGCAGCGTCCTTCCAGGAGACCACCAAGGTACTGACTGAGGCTGCGATCAAGGGCAAGGCTGACCCGCTGATCGGTCTGAAAGAGAACGTAATCATCGGTAAGCTGATTCCGGCAGGTACGGGTATGAAGTGCTACAGCAACGTGAAGCTGGACACAGACCTGATGGCTGCAATGGAAGAAGAGATGAAGAAAAAGCAGGAAGCTCAGGACAAAGATCAGGAAGACTCCAAAGAGGAGGCGGAAGCGGCAGAGAATACCGCTGAAGAGGAGAATCTGGAGGAAGTTCCTGAGACAACAGAGATTGAGGAAGAAGAACTCACTCTGACTGAGGAATAAGCAGAATAATATTAGAAGCTCTGTGCAAATGGATTTTATCCGTTTGCATGGAGCTTTTTCTTTTTAACCCAACCCCCGGCTTGACAAAATCCGATATTGGACTTATACTGTGGAAGTCCCATTTTGGATTTTAAAAGAAACGGAGGTGACGGGATGAGTATTACAGTAAGAGCACAAAATATCATGCTGATTCAGAACGCCAAGAGGCTGAATGAGCAGTATCACATTTACGCGGCGCACTGCGGTCTGTCCGATCCCGCGTTCAGTATTCTTTACACGCTTCATTATACGGAGGAAACAGTTACGCAGAATGAACTGGCCGTGATGTGGTGCTATCCGAAGCAAACCATCAATTTTGCGGTTTCCGGCCTTGTGAAAAAGGGCTATGTCCGGCTGGAACAGCTCTCAGGCGCCCGAAACAGCAAGGCGGTCAGGCTGACAGAGGAAGGGAGAAGCGCCTGCCGGGAAATCCTCGGACCGCTGACGGAAGCGGAGGAGCGCTCCCTGCTGATGCTGACCGAACAGGAGCGTGAGATGTTGGTCATGCTGGAGGAAAAGCAGTGCGGCTACTTTGGAGAAGAGCTTAAAAAGATCATGAAGGAGAACGACAAAAAATAAAAGCTATGAAAACTATTTTTCCATTTTTGAAACCTTACCGGGCGCAGTTTGCCCTTGTAATGCTTATCGTACTTGCGGATGTGGGCGGTTCCCTGCTTGTGCCTACGATCACGGCAAATATGATAAATCTGGCGGTCGGCGGCGAAAGCCTGGAAAAAATCATACAGCAGGGCATATGGATGCTGGGGATATCCGTTGTCTCAGGCGGACTTACGCTGCTTGGAGGATGGATGTGCGCAAAACTGTCGGCAAATATCGGGCGCGATCTGAGGACAGCAGTGTATGATAAGTCGCTTCAGTTTTCGTCGGCTGATTTTGAGACATTCGGAACGGCGTCCATGATCACACGGACTCTGAACGATATTAATGTAATTCAGCAGTCGCTGGTCAATTTTATCCAGATGGTGCTGCCGGTTCCGGTTATGTGCGTAATGGGAATTCTGTTTTCGTTCCGGATCAACCGGGAGATGGGATTTCTGCTTCTGGCCGCAACTGTCCTGGTGCTGCTTGCAGCCATGCTGATCATCCGCAAGGCAGCGCTGATCTTCGAAAAACTGCAGGGATTTCTGGACAGAATGAATGTGGTTCTGCGGGAGAATCTCACGGGTGTGCGCGTAATCCGGGCGTTCAATAAGGAAAGACATGAGACGAAGCGCATGAAGAAAACGTTTGAGGACTATGCGGACTCCGCCATCAGCGCAAACCGGCTGTTTGCGGGACTGGACTGTATGGCAGCGGTAAGCATCAATATCTGCATTGTTGCCATTTTATATCTTGGAGGCAATCGGGTCGGAAGCGGGGCGATGGAGATTGGTGATATCACCGCAGTGACAGAATATGCCATCTGGGTGCTGTTTTACGTTATGATGGCGCAGATGGTTATTCTTCTGGTTCCCCGGGCAATGACCTGTCTGCGGCGTATCTCGGATGTTCTGACACATACCCCGGAAATTACAGACGGAACAGAGGCTGCGCAGGAGACATCCGGCGAGGATGTGATCCGGTTTGACCATGTGTCTTTCTGCTTTGATGATGCAGACGAAAATACGCTGTCCGATATTTCGTTCAGCTGTAAGAGAGGACAGACGACCGCGGTAATCGGCGGCACAGGCAGCGGAAAATCCACGATTGCCAAGCTGATCCTGCGCTATCACGATGCAACCGATGGAAAAATTACACTGCACGGGCAGGATATCCGCCAAATCCCGCAGCGGTCACTTCGCAGCCATATCTCCTATGTGCCTCAGAAGGCGTGGCTGTTTTCCGGAACCATTGCGCAGAACCTGAGATATGGAAAAAGAGATGCCTCAGAGGAAGAGATCCGAAGCGCGCTTCGCACGGCGCAGGCGGATTTTGTGTTTGCGCTGCCCGGGGGTACAGGCGCTCCTGTGGCGCAGGGCGGCACGAACTTTTCCGGCGGACAGCGACAGAGGATCTCCATTGCCCGCGCGCTCGTCAAAAAGGCTGACCTCTTCGTCTTCGACGACAGCTTCTCCGCGCTGGATTTCAAGACGGATGCTGCGCTTCGCCGCGCTCTTGAGGAGGAAACCAGAGAGTCCGCGGTGCTTATTATTGCGCAGAGAATCAGCACAATACTGCATGCGGATCAGATTCTTGTCCTGGACGACGGGAAGATTGCCGGCATGGGAACGCATGAGGAACTGATGAAGACGTGCCGGGTATATCAGGATATTGCAAATTCACAGATGAAAGGCGGTGGACAGAATGGATAATGAACAGGCATATTTTGAGGAAGAGATATTTGAGGCAAAGGATGCGGGAAAGACGCTGCGGCGCTTTATTCGCTCAATGGGAAGGCAGAGAGTGCGCCTGGTGATCGTATTGCTCTCAGTAGCCGCATATACGGTATTTAATATTCTGGCTCCGATGTACAGCGCTTCTGTGGTTGACCTGATATGGAACAGAATCAAAGAACTGCGTGAAGTGGGTCAGGCTTTCTCCATTACATGGGAAGAGGGGGGAAAACAGATCTTTTTCCTGCTTCTGATCTATCTTGCGGCGGGAGGATTCTACACACTGCAGAATTTTCTGATGGCAAGCTTTGCGGAGCGGCTGAGCCTGCAGCTTCGCGGCGAAGTGAGTGAAAAACTGCACCGTCTTCCGCTTTCCTTCTATGACCGCCATCAGGCAGGCGCGGTCATGAGCCATATTACAAACGATCTTGACAAGATGTCGGAGGCTCTGCAGACCGGAATGATCCGGCTGTTTGTCGCAGTCGGCGTTGTCACAGGATCTGTCATAATGATGCTGCGCTTCAGCGTGGTTCTGACAGTGGTATTCCTTGGATTTGCCTGCATTTCGCTTCTGGTGACACAGATCGTGTCAAAACGGACCCTGCGGTATGCGGCCAGGAGACAGCAGGCGGTTGGAAAGCTGAACGGACTGATTGAGGAATCCTACAGCGGCCGGATGGTGATTAAGGCGTTCAATTATGAGGAACAAAGTTCAGAGTGCGTTCACCAGGCTGCCGAAGAACTGGCGCGCGCTTCGGAAAAGACCGACTTTCTGATTAACGCGGTCAATCCGGGAATCCGTATTGTCAATCGGTGCGGTATGGTGGCGATCGCGATTCTGGGCGGCGGCATGCTGCTTGGCGGCAGGATGAGTCCCGGTGTTTTCCAGGCGTTTTTCCAGTATGTCAATCAGGCGGGAGAGCCGATTACGGAGCTGTCCTACATGATCAATTCCATGCAGTCCGCGCTGGCGTCCGTGGAACGGGTGTATGCGCTGCTGGACGAGCTGGAAATGATACCGGAAGCCGAGCATCCTGTGAAACCGGCCGATATCACGGGAACTGTCAGCTTTTCCCATGTCCGGTTCGGATATATGCCGGAGAAACTGCTGATGCACGACGTTTCCTTCACGGCGCGGCCCGGACAGAAAATTGCTGTGGTCGGAAGCACAGGCGCGGGAAAGACGACGCTCGTAAATCTGCTGATGCGCTTTTATGAAGTTAACGGCGGCTGCATACAGCTGGACGGCATAAACACAGCGGATATGATCCGCGCGGATCTTCGCGGCAGCTTCGGCATGGTGCTTCAGGATGCCTGGCTGTTTGAAGGAACGATTGCGGAGAACATTGCCTATGGCAGGCCGGACGCCAGCCGTGAGGAAATTATTGCCGCCGCAAAGGCGGCCAGAGCAGATTTCTTTATCCGCACGCTGCCGCACGGATATGATACGGTACTCAGCAATGACGCGGAAAATATATCGATCGGCCAGCGCCAGCTTTTGACCATTGCCCGCGTATTTCTCTGTGATCCGGCGATCCTGATTCTGGATGAGGCAACCTCGTCTGTGGATACGCGCACAGAGATGGAGATCGGAAAAGCCATGAAAGCGCTGATGCGCGGAAGGACCAGCTTTGTGATTGCCCACCGTCTGTCCACTATAGTGGATTCAGACCTCATTTTGGTAATGCAGAACGGAAATATTATCGAGCAGGGAAACCACCGCAGGCTGCTTGAGGCGGACGGAGCTTACGCGGAACTTTATAACAGTCAGTTCGCGTAACAGGATGCCTGGTTTAACCCCTTTTCCCACTTTACAAATTTCTATGATATTGATATGATAGAGAAAATATATTGCGAAATAAGCCATCGTTTTCAGATATTTGGAGGTACAGATGGAAGAAAATAGAAATTTGGAAGAGTTAGAGGAACGGAAGAGGGGAAGGAAAATTCTCATTACCTGTATCCTCTTAATGTGCAACGGGATTGCCGCTGCAGCGCTGCTCTTTCTGCTTCTGCTCGGAAGAGGCGGATCGGAGACAAGAGTAGAGCCCACGATACAGAATTTTAATGCTGCCGTGGAGAACTATATTGATGAGGACGGCAGTTATCAGCAGAGCGAGACAACGCTCCACTCTTTTGTGGTGCCGGACGCGGAGGATGAGGAGGAGTAAGCTGTGATAAAGGATTTATGGAAGAAACTCCTGGGAAAGCTTCAGAGCGTCCATGATGAGGAAGAGGAATTCCGGGAGGAAGACCTCGAAGACAGAGAGCTGATTATTGATCAGGAGGATAAGAAGCAGAGGATTGCGATCCGGGGAAAGTTTCCGAAGTTTTATTGGGCAGTCATTGCAAATGTGCTGCTCTTTGCGGTGCTCGCCGCTTTGTATGTGGTGTGCGGAAGCCATATTTACAGCCCGAAGACCGCGGTGGAGGAGTACTATGCCGCATATGCAGAGGGAGACTGGAACAAAATCTTTGACGCCTGCGCCTTTCCGACTTCGGAATTTCTGTCCCGGCAGAGTTTTGTGAACGCGCATTCTTACCATGGGATCAGCGGCGAGGCAGAAGAGGAAATTATTGGGTTTACGGTGAATCTGGCGCAGAAGGATGAGATTTCACGGATTTATCAGGTGGACTACCGCATAAAGGGAAACAGTGAAAAGCTGAGTACGCAGGTGGAAGCCGTGAGAGGAAAGCAGGCAGGAATCTTTTTCCACGAGTGGGAGATTGTACCGGATGGTATGTATATGAAGAATGCTGAGATCCAGATTCCCGCTCAGGCGAAACTGACGCTGGATGGTATTGAGTTATCCTCTGATTATTACGTATCCACGGACAGCAATGTGGATATCTATCGTCTGCCGTACCTGTTCTGTGGATATCACACGATTCTGCTGGAGCAGGAGGGCAAGGAATCTTATCGGGAGATCTATATGGCGGAGGCCGGAAAGCCCCTGCAGATTCTGCCTGAGTTAAGGCTCAGTGAGACTACGGGAAAAGAGATCACGGGCTTTGTGCTGGACGCGGTCGACGCGGTCTATCAGGCGGCAATCTCTCATGAGGAGTTCGATACCATCAGCCAGTACTTTCCGAGTGACGCGATTGGAAGAAACCGGGCGGAAGAGGCATACGGGGAGTTCACAGAGAACTTCGCCGGAAACTGGAGCCGCGGAGTGACGAAGCTCGCTATCCGCCAGATGGATATCAATGTGAGCGGAGGGGGAAGCTCAGGTTTCGAGGTGACCGTAGATATGACCTTCAGCGCCGAGGAAGCGTACAGGGCATGGCAGTTTTACAGCAGCACAGAGACGTATTCGGGAACCAGCAGCCTGGAGCTCAGGGTATATACCAACGAGGCGGACCTGAAGCTGAATGAGGGAATTTTTGGATTTTTTGAAAATATGGAGCTGGATGAAGAAGACGCATAAATTAAGAGGCGGCCGCATGGAGAGATCCCTGCGGCCGTCCCTTTTAGCGATAATTTATCTGGTAGATCAGGAAGTCTCCCTGCTCATCCAGCTTTGTAAATTCCGTATCCGGTGTGGTGAACTCTGATAAATCCCGGAGAGTCAGGATGTATTTTACATTCAGCGTCTGCAGATCCGATGGGTTCAGGTGAAGCGTGAACACGTCAGCGGCTGTCAGAGGTTCAAAGTGCGTTTCTTCCTGCGTGAGCGTGATGGTGATGTGCGCGTAGCGGTTATAAATTTCTTCCTCTGAGCCATCCGCATCAAAGAGTCTCCAGCGCTCCAGCGCAGGGTAGACGTTTGAGGAGTTGATTGTGGGCGCACCGGCAGTTATCGGAAGATTGATCAGAGGATATCCTCCGCCCTCCACGATCCAGAGTCCCTCGCTGTCCCGGGCCGTGACCGCGCTGACCATCTCGTGCGCAGCACTCCCGGTAAGTTCCCCGATCCCCTGCTGGACCGGATTGACCAGGATGCCGGTGAAAAACACGGTAAGCGCGGCAAAGACGGAAAAGATCTGCCGGATATGCCTGCGCCCGCACGCTGCGGGCAGGAGGAGCATCAGCAGCAGCATTGCCCCTGCGCCGAGTGAAAAACTGAGGTTCTCCAGATATCCGGAGCAGTAGGAAAACGCCGGAAAGAGAATACACAGCCAGGAGACCGTGCCGAGGATCAGCACAGATCTTACGCGCAGCGGTTTCTGCAGAAGCGCCAGAGAGCGGTACAGAAGAAGGAACTGCGCAAGATGGAGCATCGGCAGTGCGCGGCCCGGAGTGGAAAAACGCAGAAGCGTTACATTTGCCGCCAACTCGTTAAATCCCACGAATACATAGACGAAAAAGACTGCGGACAGTACGAGCAGAATAATGGAGAGACTGTCGGGCTTTTTCCGGCGAATCATAAGGAAGACCGCGAGCACGGTTCCCAGCGGCATAAAGCTCAGCATTGCGGCATTTTCCACACTGTTGACCGGAAGAGACATATCCCAGAAGGGGGTGAAGAAATTGCCGATCACGCTGCCGAAAAAGCTGATATCAAGCGGTGTAAGTTCCACGCGGTTTCCGGGATATACGGTGTTCATTGTGAGCTGGATCGTATCCCAGGAGCGGTAAAACAGGATATAGGACAGAGATCCCGCGGTCAGAAGAAGGAACAGAGCCAGCAGAGGCAGGTCATATTTGCGGCGGAAGCGAAACGTCTTCCATGAGGTCACGATGACCCAGAGCGCCAGTCCGGCGAGAATATAGCCGATCGGAACCATCCATGCGGGATAGAAGGTAAGCACAAAGGCACAGGCGCATTCTGTCAGAACGAGAGCGCAGATCAGGCGTGTTCGGAAGCGCTCGGTATGCATATATTTATAAATGACAAGGACTGCGAGAAATCCGAAAATTATCATTTCCACGAGCCCGTTAATCGCAAACCACCACTGTACAAACGAGGAGAAGCTTAAAGTCACGCTGAAAAGCAGTGAAAGAAGCCGCTTCTGACCGGTCAGGAGCATTCCGAGCTCAAACGATACCAGAAGCAGGGCAATCTGGCGCGCGCACCAGAAGAAAGAAAGGCCGCGGCCGGCGCCGAACAGGAGATACCCCCAGTGAAACGGGCGGAACAGTTCCGCAAAGTCCAGCACAGGCTGCCCGTAGACAATGAACATATCCGTGGAGGTTCCCCGAACGATATCACTGAAGTAGGAAAAGGCATTCCCCGCAATGTCGCTGCACTGGCTGACGGCAAAGGGCGTATTCAGTGCCCATTCATCGCTTCGCAGCGCGCGCGCCGCTCCGAGCAGCCTGCCGTCAGAGGAGGAATCCAGATACTCGGACCACATATGGATCGAAGAGCCGCTGATATCAAAGATCACACAGAGCGCCAGAACAGCAGCGGCAAGAAGGAATCTCCAGCGATAGACAAACTCCCCGATCTGGCTGCCGAATAAGAACAGGATTCCAAACACGGGGATGCCGCAGAGAAATAAAACGCATACGGCGAGCGGATGAATCTGTACAGCGAAGGACAGAAGACTGGACGGACTCTGGCCTGCAAGTGATTCTAAATTGCGCCAGATGCGTAGCAGCGGTTCCCCCGCCAGAGCAAAAACGGCAGAACATAACGCAGCCTTTACGCAAAAGCCAGCCGCGGAACGGCGATTCCGGAATATATCGGATAACTGCATTAAAAAAACCTCCCGGGATAAAAGATAGTGATGCGGGGGCAAAGAGAGCTTTGACCTTTTGCACCTGGTATCATTATATAAGAAGAGCGCCGGGCAGGCAAGGCGGCTTTTCCGCAGGATGGGGGTTGCGCGCTCGCTGAAGGAATGTTATTCTTAAGCTGTACCGTGTAAAAAATCAGTCAGACGGTTATTATGCCGTCCAGGAGGTATGAATATGAAGAGAAAGATAATGTTTGCTCTGCTGTGCGCCGCTGTAGTAATGGGCGGCTGCGGCAAGAAGAATAATACAGATACAGATGCCACACCAACTCCAAGCGAGACGCCCACCCCCACTGTGACCGTGGAGGAGGGAAGCGAGGAGGTTCTGCAGCCGGAACCCATTACTGTGGTATACAAGGATGTGGGAGAACAGACCGAGAATTCCGTGGAACTGATCATGGAGAACCGGATGAGCGTGGATATTCAGGAACTGTATGTCAGGGAGAGCTCCGAGAGTAACTGGGGAGAGAACCTCATGAGAGGAGACACCGTGATTGAGACAGGAGATACCGCGAGAATATATATAGAAGAAACAGAGGAAGGCTCCTCCTACGATATCAGGATGATCTGCTCGGAGAACAAGATCGAGATCCTTGAGGAGGTCAACCCCTCTGAGATTGAGGAATCCCAGGTATTCCTGCTGGAGGAAGAGGATCTGCCGTATCTGGTGTATGTGAGCGCAGAGACGGGAGAGAGCGTGGATACTATGGAGGAAGTTCTGGAGCGCCACGGCCTTGGCAGCAGTTCTTCCGCGCGGGATGACGAGGAGGATGAGCCAAGCAGCACCAGCACGCCTGCTCCGGAGCCCACAAGAAGGCCGACCGCTACGCCTACCCGCACGCCTGATCCCGATCCCACAGAGGAACCGGATCCTGAACCGACGCAGACGCCTGACCCGGAACCTACAGAAGAGCCGGATCCCGAACCGACCCAGACACCTGATCCGGGAGACGATTCCGGAGAGGATGCTCCGCCGCCGGATGACGACGCGGAATAATGTTTTGATGCCCGTAATTCAGGAGATTCTGACAGAAAATGCCTGACCGCGCGGTCGGATCCTGAAAAAGTGCCGAAAACATGCAAAAAACAGGAATTTTACAAGAAATTCCTTGACTTTTAATTTTCTCAAAGATATAATAGGTAAGCGTGCACAGAGGATGCAGTCTAAAGTGCGCGCTTATGAGAGAAAAATAGCAGCCGGACCCCGCGCGAAGCGGAGAAGAAATCAGGAGGTGAATTGGAATGCCAACATTTAACCAGTTAGTAAGAAAAGGACGTCAGACATCTGTAAAGAAATCTACAGCACCGGCTCTTCAGAAGAGCTTCAACTCTCTGCAGAAGAAGACCACAGATATGTCTTCCCCCCAGAAGAGAGGTGTCTGCACAGCCGTTAAGACAGCTACCCCGAAGAAGCCTAACTCAGCTCTTAGAAAGATCGCCAGAGTTCGTCTTTCCAACGGTATCGAGGTAACAAGCTACATTCCGGGAGAGGGACACAACTTACAGGAGCACAGCGTTGTGCTGATCCGTGGAGGTCGTGTTAAGGACTTACCAGGTACAAGATACCACATCATCAGAGGTACACTGGATACCGCTGGTGTTGCTAACAGAAAGCAGGCTCGTTCCAAATACGGAGCTAAGAGACCTAAAAAATAAAGAATCCATGCTTTTAAAAGCCGCCTGAACGGGAATACTGAGCAGGCAGGGATAAAAATAAAGGATCACAGGCTATATTTGTACGGTCATTCCATAGCCCTGACGGTTGCGGGCATATAGAGAATTTACCAGTGCGAACACATAGTTTTACCGGATACAGACTGCAGCCGGTATTTTGTGAGTACCGATGAACTAATCGAAGCAGATACGCTTCGATATACCAAGAGGCGCATTTGCGAAAAAATGGTTAAGGAGGGAAGTAACGTGCCACGTAAAGGACATACTCAGAAAAGAGATGTTT
>CAKNMY010000073.1 GCA_930989745.1 uncultured Lachnospiraceae bacterium
CACTTTTTCTCCAATGTACAGAAAACCGACGCCTTTGGGTCCGTGAATCTTGTGAGCGCTCAAGGAGAGCATATCAATGTTCTCCTTCTTCGGAAGAATCCGGTATTTCCCGAATGCCTGGATTGCGTCCACATGGAAATACGTCTCCGGATTCAGCTTCTTGATGAGCGCGCCGATCTCTGCGATCGGCTGCACGGCCCCGATCTCATTGTTCACATACATGATGGATACCAGGATCGTGTCCGGGCGGACCGCTCTTTTTAGTTCTTCCAGGTCCACGCGTCCGCATCCGTCCACAGATAATCTTGTAACCTCAAATCCCTGTTCTTCCAGAAACGATATGGGCGCGCTCACCGCAGCATGTTCGAATACCGTGGTAATCAGATGATTTCCCCTGCGGCGGTTCGCCATTGCACAGCCGATCAGCGCCCAGTTGTTCGACTCTGTCCCGCCGGACGTAAAGAAGATCTCCTTCTCCTGTACCTTCAGGATCTTCGCGATCGTGCGGGCGGATTCCTTTATATACCGCTCCGCCTCCACTCCGCGCAGATGCATGGAGGACGGATTCCCGTAATCCTCCCGCATCGTCTTCTGCACAATCTCCGCCACTTCCTCATAACAGCGCGTTGTCGCTGAATTATCCAGATATGCTTCCACTGCCCTGCTCCTTTTCTTCCTCCTGTTCCAGCGTGAACATCAGGATCGACAGTACCGTAAAGCCTGCCGTCTCCGTGCGCAGAATACGCTTCCCGAGGGTGATGGGCACAGCTCCCTTTTCCAGCGCCTGTCCCACTTCTTCTTCGGCGAATCCGCCCTCCGGTCCGATAAAAATCCCGATGGACTGACCCGGAACAATGCTATTTATGATTTCCTTTGTCTTCTTCATGTCTTTTTCCAGCTCATAGGGAATCAGCCGGATATCCAGGCTCTCCGCATACGAGAGCGCTTCGGAAAAGGTCATCACGCCCGTCACCCTGGGGACAGCCATCCGGCCGGCCTGCTTTGCCGCACTCTCAGAGATCAGATTCCAGCGCCTGAGCTTTGACGCTTCCTTCTTCGCGTCCAGCTTCACCACGCACCGCTTCGTTGCCACGGGTATAATCTCGTACGCGCCCAGCTCCACCGCCTTCTGGATAATGAGTTCCATTTTGTCCCCCTTGGGAAGGCCCTGGAACAGATAGATCCTGGACGGAAGCTCAAGCCCGTTCTCCTGGACATACATCACCGCGGCCGTCACTTCCTCCGGAGTGATCTCCTCGATATAACAGGTATATTCCTGATTGTCACCGGCGCTTACAGTGATCTCATCCTTTTCCTTCATGCGCAGGACATTGCGGATATGGTTCACGTCGGTTCCCGTGATCGTGACGCGGTTTCCCTGAATCTGATTCTTCTCTACAAAAAAACGATGCATCCTGTCTTTGTCCTCCCATTCTCTGTGGGAATCCCGTTACTTTCTGGCGGTCACAGACACCCATTCGCCCTGGTGCGTGATCTCCTCCACTGTAAGTCCCGCCTTTTTCACGGCTTCCACAACCTCCTGCTCCTTGACATCGAGAATACCGGAGGTGATATACACAGCGCCCGGCTTCATCTGATGTACAATTACCGGTGTCAGCGGCACCAGAACGCCTGCAAGAATATTTGCCACCACAATATCGTACTTCTCATAGCCAACTGCGTCCTGAACCGATTTATCGTCAATAATATTTCCGATCATCATATCGAAGCGCTCCGGCGCAATACCGTTCGCCTCCTTATTCTCCTCGACCGCAGGAACAGCGCACGGGTCGAGGTCCGTGCCCACCACATGCCTTGCTCCGAGCATCAGCGCGATGATGCCGAGGATGCCGCTTCCGGTTCCGACGTCCAGAAGCTCTGTATCTTCTTTCACATACTTCTTGAGCTGACGGATGCACAGCTGCGTCGTCTCGTGCATTCCCGTGCCGAACGCGGTGCCGGGATCAATGTGCAGGATCATCCTGTCCTTATCCTCCTCACGCACCTCTTCCCAGGAGGGAATCACCAGAATGTCGTCAATATAGAACTGCTTAAAGTACTGCTTCCAGTTATTGATCCAGTCAATATCTTCGGTCTCGTCGACCTCCACGGTGCCCTCGCCGATGTCCATAAACTGGCGCAGCCCGTCCAGCTCTTCCTTCACCTCTGCCACAATCTGCTCCTCTGTGACCGTCTCTCCATTCTTTACGAGCACTCCGTCCTCATTCTCTTCCACGAAAAAGCTCAGATACGCGATCCCGTCATCTGTCGGCGCGTCCGGAAGGATGTCCACAAACATCTGCTCCTTCTCAAGCGCTGTCAAAGGCACGCTGTCCTCGATCTGAGCGCCCTCCAGCCCAATGTCGTACAGCGTGCTGATAATGATATCCTCCGCCTCTGTGACGGTCTTTATCTTAAATTTCTTCCACTTCATCTTATAATCCGCTCCTTTTATCCGCACAAATTACACTCCTGCCCCGGATGATACGCTGCCGGGGCCGTTTATCGTAAACCATCATACACGAAAGACAGCCAAAATGCAACCGAAACCGCTGTTTCCGCGCCTTCTCCTATTCTTTTTCCTTTCCGTCTCCGCTGCACGTCTCCCTGGACTCTCCCCATCTTCTGCACAGCGCGATAAACGCGTTCATATTTTCTGTCAGATATTTGCTTTTGTGGTAAACGATATGCAGGTTCCTCTTCAGCGGCTGCTCAAAGGGGACCGTCTCGACCGTGTGCTCCCTGATATCCTTCTGCACCAGAAGGCTGGGCAGGACCGCGACGCCGAGGCCCTCAGCCACTCCGCGGACAATCGCCTGTGTGCTCGTGCTCTCCCAGAGAGGACGGACGCTGATCTGCCGGATCGCAAAGCAGGCATCGAGGATTTCGCGCCCGGCGCTGCCCTTCTCACGCATCAGAAACGGGTACTGTGCCATCTGCTCCAGCGTGACCTCCCCGCGCTGTGCAAGCGGATGGCCGACCGGGAAAATGGCGCACAGATAATCCTCCATAAACGGGATCGAAACAATGTCCCGGTGCTCCGGCTGAGACTCGATCAGCCCAATATCAATATCATTGTTCAGAACGTGCTGCTCGACGGACGCCGACTGCTTGATTGTAACCTCAACTCTCAGGTTCGGAAATTTTTCCTGGTACTGCCGCAGCACCGGAGGCAGAATATAATTCCCGATCGTAATGCTTGCTCCGATGCGGATTGTCCCCATCGTATCCCAGTTCCGGATCGTTTTCTCCATTTCATCGAAAATCGAGACAATATGAATCGCGTATTCATAAAATCCCTTCCCCGCCTCTGTGGGAGATATCCTCCGCCCTATCCGGTCGAACAGACGGATGCCGTAATAATCCTCGAGCTCCTTCACCGCAAAACTCACGGAGGGCTGTGCCAGATGCAGCTCCTCCGCTGCTCTGGTGATATTGCTGTGCTGAAACACCGAGACGAAAATTTTCATGTGCCGCAGGGTCATAACGCTGCCTCCTATATAAGAAATCTTTTATCTATTTAATAGAATAATAGTATTTTTCTTATAAAGCAAGAAGAAATATAATGATCTTTAGAATCCGCAGCATCACGGGATGAAGCGTTTCCGGAGCTGACTGCGGCACTGCAAAAGGAGGAGTATTCTTGGAAAACAAAAAACATGTACTGCTGAAGATCTTTGTGTCCACGCTGTACCTGAGCGCCTTCACTTTTGGCGGAGGGTATGTGATCGTGACACTGATGAAGAAGAAATTTGTGGACGAATACCATTGGATTGAAGACGGGGAGATGCTGGATCTGGTGGCAATCGCGCAGTCGGCGCCCGGCGCCATCGCGGTGAACGGAGCGATTGTGGTGGGATATAAGCTCGCGGGAATCATCGGCGCTGCGGTCGCCATCCTGGCGACGATTCTTCCGCCATTTGTGATTATCTCCCTGATCTCCGTCTTCTATAACGCGTTCCGAACCAATTTCCTGGTCAGCCAGATGCTGGAGGGCATGCAGGCGGGCGTCGCGGCGGTAATCGCGTCCGTCGTCTTTGAGATGGCGGGCGGTGTGATTCACGGAAACAATCCCGTATCCATCGCGATCATGGTGCTTGCCTTTATCGCCTCCTGCGTTCTGCAGATCAATGTGATCTATATTATTCTCATCTGCGGACTGCTCGGAGTGATCCGGACTCTTATTGAAAAAAGGAGGGAAACGAAATGATCTATCTGGAACTGTTCTGGAGCTTTCTCCAGATCGGGCTGTTCAGCTTCGGAGGAGGATACGCCGCAATGCCCCTGATTCAGGAACGGGTGGTCACGAACCACCAGTGGCTGAGCATGCCGGAATTCACCGATCTGGTCACGATCTCCCAGATGACTCCGGGACCGATCGCAATCAATTCAGCCACCTTTGTCGGAATCAAGATTGCGGGCATTCCCGGCGCGCTCGCCGCCACCTTCGGATGTATCCTGCCGTCCTGCATCATTGTTACCCTGATCGCAAAGTTATACCTGAAATACCGGAATATGGCCATGCTTCAGGGCGTTCTGAACTCCCTGCGCCCGGCCGTTGTGGCAATGATCGCGTCCGCCGGCATCTCCATCCTGATCACAGCGCTGTGGGGAAGCGGCGCATCCATCCTGCTTTCCAGAACGAACTGGCTTCTGGCAGCCATCTTTGTCGGATGTATTGTGCTGCTGCAGAAATTCAGGATGAACCCCATCTGGGTGATGGTCCTGGCGGGTGTTGTGAATACCGCTTTCTCCCTTCTCACCGGGAAATAATCCGAATTTCCGGGCAGAATATAAGGCACAGGTGGTTGATTCCTGTGCCTTTTTTAGTCTGTATCTTATTTCTCTTCCAGATTAAATCCGAAGTAACGAACCGCGTTGTTGTAAGAAATACCCTTCACGATATTGGTCAGGATCTTCTCATCATACGGGAACTCTCCGTTCTCTACCCAGCCGCCGATCAGCTCGCACATAATTCTGCGGAAATACTCATGTCTCGGGTAAGACAGAAAGCTTCTGGAATCTGTGAGCATACCGATGAAGTTGCCCAGCAGTCCGAGATTCGCCAGGGAGGTCATCTGCTTTGTCATGCCTGTCTTGTGATCATTGAACCACCATGCGCTTCCCTGCTGGATTTTGCCTACAGCGTCAGAATTCTGGAAGCATCCCAGTACGGTTCCGATCGCCTCGTCGTCGTTCGGGTTCAGGCTGTAAATGATGGTCTTCGGAAGGCTGTTTGCCTCCACCAGAGCGTTCAGGAAATCTGTCATCTGGCTGGTGGGCGCATAGTTGTTGATGCAGTCATATCCTGTATCCGGTCCGAGCTGGCGGTACATGATTCCGTTGTTGTCACGCTTGCATCCGTAGTGGAGCTGCATTGCCCAGCCAAGCTTTGTATACTCTCCTGCCACGAACTGCATGAACGCTGTCTTAAACTTCAGCTCCTCGTCTCTTGTCACTGCTTCGCCGTTCATTCTCTTGGCAAAAATCTTCTCCAGATTCTCCTCTGTCTCAGGAGCGTACATCACATACTCCAGCGCATGGTCGCTCGCGCGGCATCCCATGGAATCAAAGAATGCCATTCTCTTCTTCAGCGCTTCCTTTAACTGCGCAAAGGTCGTGATCTCCATCTCTGCCGCGCCGGCCAGCTTCTCCAGATACTCCTTATAATCCGGCTTTTCAATGTTCATAGCCTTATCCGGGCGCCATGCCGGAAGTACCTGTACCTCAAAGCTGTCGTCTTCAGCGATCACCTTATGCCACTCCAGGCTGTCTGCCGGGTCATCGGTCGTACAGATCAGGGTAACGCCGGACTGACGGATCAGGTTGCGCACGCTCATGCCGTCTTCCTGCAGCTTCGCGTTGCACAGATTCCACACTTCCTCAGCAGTGTCGCCGTTTAATACGCCGTGGTATCCGAAATAGCGCTGCAGCTCCAGATGGCTCCAGTGGAACAGCGGATTGCCGATCGCCTTTTCCAGCGTCTCCGCCCACTTCTGGAACTTCTCGCGGTCCGGAGCATCCCCTGTAATATAGTACTCGTCCACGCCGTTGCTTCTCATCTGGCGCCATTTGTAATGGTCGCCGCCAAGCCATACCTGAGTGATATTATCGAACTTTCTGTCCTTTGCGATCTCTTCAGGGTTGATATGGCAGTGATAATCCAGAACCGGCATCTTCTCCGCAACCTCATGGAACAGCTTCTGTGCTGTCTCTGTGCTGAGAAGAAAATCCTTATCCATAAATGCTTTCATTATAAGTACCTCCTGTTTTGTGGATGCCGGACAGCATGGCGCGCCGGCAGATTCCTGGGTTGCTCTTACTTTTGTAAGTGCTTACATTTTCTATTTGTCTACTATTATACTCGCTTTTCTTTCAAAAAACAATCCTTAACCTTATTGCCGTTTTTCACAAGAATTCCCCCGGTTTTTTATGCATTTATCCGTTTTTCAAAAAATCTATTGACGTTCCGAAAAAAAAGGTTTAAGTTAATAATGTAAGCACTTACACAATACGACATTGAACAAGTTTAACAGGAGGATATACCTGATTATGCAAAAATTCATAAAGATCAATGAAAAAGACAAGGTTGCCGTAGCTCTCGCTCCCCTGTCCGCCGGAATGGAGATCAGCGTGGGCGGCGCGTCCGTGGTTCTCCGCGAGGATATTGCTCAGGGCCATAAGTTCGCTCTGACTGATATCCAGGAAGGCGAGCCGGTTATCAAGTACGGACAGCCCATCGGCATCGCGAAGGAATCCATTCCCGCAGGCACATGGATCCACACCCACAACATGAAGACAGCGCTCGGAGATCTGCTCACCTACACGTATAATCCCGAGCATCCGCACCTGGAACCGACAGAGGAGCGCTTCTTCGAGGGCTTCCGCCGCGCAGACGGGAAAGTCGGCGTCCGCAATGAGCTCTGGATCATCCCCACGGTAGGATGCGTCAACAACGTGGCGTCTGCCATTGCAGCGAAAGCTCAGAAGTTCTGCACCGGAACAATCGACGCAGCGGTAGCATTCCCGCATCCTTACGGATGTTCTCAGATGGGCGATGACCAGGAACACACCCGCCAGATCCTTGCAGATCTGATCAATCATCCCAATGCAGGCGGTGTTCTGGTTCTCGGACTCGGATGTGAGAACAGCAACATCGATGTGCTGAAGCCGTACATCGGTTCCTACGATGAGAAGAGAGTGAAATTCCTCGTATGTCAGGAGTCTGAAGATGAGATTGAGGACGGCGTGAAGCTCATGGAAGAGCTTGCCGCTTACGCGCAGACTTTCCACAGAGAGCCGATCTCCTGCAGCGAGCTTATTATCGGCATGAAGTGCGGAGGATCTGACGGTCTCTCCGGCATCACCGCGAACCCCACAGTAGGAGCTTTCTCCGATATCCTGATCTCCAAGGGCGGAACCACGATTCTGACAGAGGTTCCCGAAATGTTCGGCGCGGAGACACTGCTCATGAACCGCTGTGAGAACGAGGAACTCTTTGAAAAGACTGTAGATCTGATCAATGACTTTAAGAATTACTTTAAGAGCCATAACCAGACCATTTATGAAAATCCGTCCCCGGGAAATAAGAAGGGCGGAATCTCCACTCTGGAAGATAAATCCATGGGCTGCACACAGAAGTCCGGAACAGCTCCGGTCAAGGGTGTTCTCGCCTACGGCGAACCGGTGAAGACCAAAGGACTCAACTTGCTGAGCGCTCCCGGAAATGATCTTGTTGCCTCCACAGCGCTGGCAGCATCCGGAGCTCACATTGTCCTGTTCACCACCGGACGCGGCACACCGTTCGCATCCCCGGTGCCGACGGTAAAGATTTCCAGCAACAGCAATCTCGCCGGCCACAAGAAGAACTGGATCGACTTTGACTGCGGCGTTCTCACAGAGGACACAGACATGGAGACTCTGAGCAATGCGCTCTTTGACTATGTCATCGCCGTCGCATCCGGCAAGCTTGTAAATTCCGAGGAAAAAGGGTTCCACGATATGGCGATCTTCAAACAGGGAGTAACCCTTTGATATAATTTTCAAAAAAGAGAGGTAAAGAGAAATGAAGAAATTAAACTATCAGACCCTGAAAGAATCCGGTTACGACGGATACATCCTGGAGAACGCACCGGAGAGAATTCTCCAGTTCGGAGAAGGAAATTTTCTGCGCGCGTTCGTAGACTATTTCATCGACAACATGAACGAGAAGGCAGACTTCAACTCCAAAGTTGTTCTCGTTCAGCCGATCCCGTCATCCGGCGGATTTGACTTAAAAAATGTCATCAATGAGCAGGAAGGCCTTTACACCTTATATCTGCGCGGCTTCGAAAACGGTCAGGAAGTAAACAAAAAGCGCGTGATCTCCTGTGTCAGCCGCTGTCTGAACGCTTACAGCGACTATGAAGAGGTTATGAAATGTGCCGAGAATCCGGAACTTCGCTTTATCTCCTGCAATACCACTGAGGCAGGCATTACCTATGATCCGTCCTGTCAGTTCACCGACACTCCGGCTTCCAGCTATCCGGGCAAACTGACTCAGTTCTTATACCGCCGTTATCAGACATTTGGTCAGGAAAAGGGAAAAGGCTTTATCATCCTTGCATGTGAGCTTATCGATGACAACGGAAAAGAGCTTGAGAAATGCGTGCTGAATTACGCAAAGCAGTGGAACCTTGAGGAAGACTTCATCCGCTGGATCCAGGACGAGAATATCTTCTGTTCCACACTGGTAGACCGCATTGTAACCGGTTATCCAAGAAGCGAAGCTGCTGCTCTGAACGAGGCAAACGGCTACGAAGACAACATCATGGATACCGGAGAAATCTTCGGATTCTGGGTAATCGAGGGACCGCAGTCCATCAAAGATGAGTTCCCGTTTGAGAAGGCAGGCCTTCCAATCCTCGTTACAGACAATCACAAGCCGTACAAACAGCGTAAAGTACGTATCCTGAACGGCGCGCATACCTCCATGGTTCTGGGCGCATACCTCGCAGGACAGGATATCGTGCGCGACTGTATGCTTGATCCGGTTATCCAGGGCTTCATGAACAAGGCGATCTATGATGAGATCATCCCGACCCTGACACTTCCGGAGGAGGAATTAAAAGACTTCGCAGCTGCTGTTACTGAGCGTTTCCGCAATCCGTTCATCGACCATGCGCTGCTGTCTATCTCCTTAAACTCCACCTCCAAGTGGAAAGCGCGCGTAATGCCGTCCCTGGAAGGCTATATCGAGAAGACAGGTGAGCTTCCCGCTGCGCTGACTGCCTCCCTGGCATTCTATATCGCGTTCTACAACGGAACCGAACTGACAGAATCCGGACTGAAGGCTGTTCGCCCGAAGGGTGACGAGTATACAATCATGGACGACCGCTCCATCCTGGAATTCTACGCGGCAAGAAAGGATGCTTCCGCAGAGTCCCTTGTACACGATGTACTGTCCGAGACTTCCTTCTGGGGCAAAGACCTCACACAGACCGCCGGCCTGGAAGAGAAAGTATTAGAGGACTTCAAGTATATCAGGGAAAACGGCGCTTATGCGATGATGGAGAAAGTTCTGAACAAATAATATAATCTGTTTTCGCACTGCGATATACAAAAAACTCCCGCTGTACCTGTCACGAGATACAGCGGGAGTTCTCATTCTGAATTCTATTCTTCTGCTGTTTTGATATAAAATACGATTTTCGTAATATACTCATTTTCATCATAAGTCGTTATATAGTCATTGATACAGAACTCAAACGAATCCGATATAATCTCCAGCGAATTCTCCTCACAGTATTCCAGAATTTTTTGATACGAGCGGCCAATGGAAAGATAATCGCCCACATGATATATGCTCACACACGTTCCGGCCGGAAGCAGCATGATGTTGTCTGCCTTATCGGTCTTTTCTATGGGAAGAAACGCGGACGCGGCTTCCGTATACCGCCCTTCTCTGATGCGCTGCAGAGGGACAATCACACCGCACTGAAAGTACACCGGCAGATTCTTCTGGAAGAAATCGGCAAAACACTTTTTCGTCGCAATGCTGATTTCGCGCAGCGTATACGGCTCTTCCACCTCCCGATACAGAATATATCCTGCATCCATTTCTTCTATGACCACCGGATTCTCTTTTCCGCGGTATCTTTTTGCGCTTTCCATCTGCGCGCAGCGGTGCAGCAGACGGCTTCGGATTAAATGCAGCTCCTGAATCTGACGTTCGATCACAGTGACCTGCTTTCTCAGAGCAACCAGGCTGCTGTCGATATTATAATGCTGCATATGTTCTTTAATTTCCTTCAGAGAGAATCCGATCTTTTTCATGATCAGGATCGTATCCAGATAGTCAATCTGACTGGAGCTGTAATAGCGGTATCCGTTCCCGGGATCAATGTAAGCCGGATGAAACAGTCCTATCTTATCATAAAAAATCAGCGTCTGCTTGGATATGTTCTGATATTTTGCGACTTCTCCTATTGAAAAATAACTTTTCATCTGAGCACCTCTTGACACTATAGTTACTATATGCTTTATTATATCTGCTATAACAGCAAGATACAAGGAGGCTTTTACGTGTTAAAAAAATGGTTTTCTGTTTTCATAAGCAGAATGTTCAGTGACTTATCCTGGAAGATGTTTATTCCTATTTTTATCGGAGCCGGAATCTGTACATTTGGAATCCACAATATCCATCAGCAAACCGGCATTACCGAGGGCGGTGTAATCGGTCTTATGCTTCTGATTGAGCACTGGCTCGGCAGCTCGCCCGCCGCCATCACCCCCATCCTCGATATTTCCTGCTATCTGCTCGCGTTCCGATATCTGGGCGGAAGGTTTATCCGGGTTTCCATTCTCTCTACGCTCAGTATGTCCTTATTTTATAAATTCTGGGAACTGTTCCCGCCGATGCTGCCGGATCTGTCGGATTATCCGCTGCTCTGTGCTGTACTCGGAGGTATCTTTGTCGGAGTGGGCGTAGGACTGATCATACGGCAGGGCGGCTCCAGCGGAGGCGACGATGCTCTGGCGCTGACCATATCGCATCTGACACACTGGCGCCTGTCGCGCGCTTATCTCTTTACGGATTTTGTGGTGCTGGGTCTTTCACTTACTTATATACCGCTTGCCCGCATTATATTTTCATTCATTACGGTTTCCATCTCGTCGCCGCTTATTGACTTTATTCAGAACTTTGACTGGCAAAAATTCATCCGGCGTCTCAGCCCGCAGCAGCGCTGAAAAAAGGCTTCCGCTGTATCCTGAATTCCGATACAGCGGAAGCCTCTTCTTCTTATCGCTTATCTCCCATAAAGAACAGAGCCACAGTGCCCGGGCCGGCATGCGTTCCGATCGTCGCGCCGATCGTATTGATCAGGATATTCTCAATTCCATACCGCTCCCTGACCAGATCCGCCACGTACTGGGCGTCGCTTTCGCAGTCTCCGTGGCTGATAAAGACGGCATCATTCTTTCCCCGATAGCTTCCCAGGCGGGCGTCCATCATATCGACCAGAGAAGCCAACGACTTCTTCCTTCCTCTCACCTTATCCAGCGGAATCAGATGGCCTTCATCATCCACATGGAGCAGCGGCTTGATATTAATCATGGTGCCCAGCACAGCTGTCATTTTGGAGACTCTGCCTCCTCTGTGCAGGTGATGCAGATCATCAACCGTAAATACATGGCAGAAATTCAGCTTATGCTCTTCCAGCCATGCTGCTGTCTCTTCCATTGTCTTTCCTGCCTTCCGAAGCTCTACTGCCTTGCAGACAAACATGCCTTCTCCCAGAGAGGCACACAGGGAATCTACAACTTTAATCTTATACTCCGGATGCTCCTCCTTCAGCTCCTCGGCAGCCAGACGCGTACTGTTATAGCTGCCGCTCAGTCCTGAAGAAAAAGCCAGATGCAGCACTTCCATTCCCTGCTCCAGATATGGGCGCCACACTTCCTTCGCCGTCTCCGCATTCACCTGGGATGTCGTTGGCATAGAGCCGCCTCGCATTCTGGCATAAAACTCCTTTGGTGGAAGTTCATTCTCCTTGCCATAGGTTACTCCATCCATTGTATAAGTCAGATACATATATTCGATATGATTCTCTTTATAATAACTGTATGGCAGATCCGCTGTGTTATCTGTAGTAATTAAAAACTCTCTCATACTGCTCTCCTTACCGCCTCGCTGCTGCAAAAAGAAGCGGGCACTTTGTTTATGAATCTTCGCCCTCAAATGTCTCTTTGAGCTTATCCATAAATCTTTTCTTCTTCCCGGATCCCGTAGCTGTGGATTTTCCGTTGCACGCCGCATCGAAATTACGCAACGCTTCCTTTGCTTCCTCGTTCAGCTTGGTGGGAACCTGCACTACCAGCGTTACGTAATGGTCGCCGCGGATATTTTTATTGCGAAGTGACGGAACGCCCTTTCCCTTCAGGCGGATCTTGGTATCTGTCTGAGTTCCCGGCTTCACCTCGTACTCCACCTCGCCGTCCACAGTACTGATGCGGATCTTGCCGCCAAGCGCTGCCTGAGCAAAGGTCAGAGGCGCTGTAGAGAAAATATTCATATCCTGGCGCTGGAAGATCGGATGTCTTGCCACCTGTACTTCCACCAGAAGATCTCCTCTCGGACCTCCATTCCTTCCAGGTTCTCCTTTTTCCCGGATACGGATGCTCTGTCCGTTGTCAATTCCGGCAGGAATCGATACCTGAATCTTCTTTCTCATTGCGGTATAACCCGTTCCGCGGCAATCCGGACACTTATCCCTGATCACTTTACCGCTGCCGCCGCACTCCGGACATGTCTGAACGTTCCGGACCATTCCGAATACAGACTGCTGAGTGTACACCACCTGGCCGGAACCGTTACACTTCGAACACGTTTCCGGTGAGGTTCCCGGCTTGGCACCGGAACCGTTACACGTCTTACAGGTCTCCTTCAGCGTCAGATCCAGTTCCTTCTCACATCCGAAGACAGCCTCCTGGAATGTTACGCGGACAGAGGCATGCACATTGGCTCCGCGCATCGGACCGTTATTCGCGCGGCTGCTTCTTCTCGAACCGCCCCCGAACAGATCTCCGAAAATATCTCCGAAAATGTCTCCCATATCCTGGCCGCTGAAATCAAAGCCTCCGAACCCGCCGGCTCCGCCGCCGCCCTGCTCAAATGCCGCATGGCCAAACTGGTCATACTGTCTTCTCTTCTCCGGGTCGCTCAAGACACCATAAGCCTCTGTTGCTTCCTTGAACTTCTTCTCAGCTTCCGCATCGCCCGGATTCATATCCGGATGATACTTCTTTGCCAGCTTACGGTACGCTTTCTTCAGAGTCGCATCATCCGCTCCCCGGTCAACGCCCAGGACTTCGTAGTAATCTCTCTTATTTTCTGCCATCTATGTTCACCTTTCCGCGAATCCCCTCTCACAGCTTGAGGGACGGAGATTCCTCCCCGTCCCCTAAGGGTTTCGATTTTTATCTATTATACTTCCTTGTAGTCAGCGTCTACAACGTCGTCTCCATAGCCTGCCTCATTGCCGCCTGCGGAGGAGCTGTCACCCGGATTCGGACCTGCGCCCTGTGCTCCGGCCTGGCTCTGCTCATACATCTTTGCGAACAGCTTCTGAGCGCTGTTCATCAGTTTCTCTTTTGCAGCCTTCAGTTCTGCCACCTGAGACTCTGTCATCTCTTCTGCCGGAGTCTTGGCAACCAGATCTTTCAGGGCATTCAGATCTGCTTCAACTGCTGTCTTATCGTTTGCATCCAGCTTGCTTCCTGCTTCCTCAAGCGCTTTCTCAACCTGGAATACCATAGCGTCAGCATCGTTTCTCGCGTCAATTGCCTCTTTGCGCTTCTTATCCTGAGCCTCAAACTCAGCTGCCTCTCTTACTGCCTTATCGATCTCATCATCGGACATATTGGATCCTGCGGTGATTGTGATATGCTGCTCTTTTCCTGTTCCCAGATCCTTTGCGGATACGTTTACGATACCGTTCGCGTCAATGTCGAAGGTAACCTCGATCTGCGGAACGCCTCTTCTTGCCGGCGGGATACCATCCAGACGGAACTGTCCGAGAGACTTGTTATCTCTTGCGAACTGACGCTCACCCTGTACAACGTTGATATCAACGGCTGTCTGGTTATCTGCAGCTGTGGAGAAGATCTGGCTCT
>CAKNMY010000074.1 GCA_930989745.1 uncultured Lachnospiraceae bacterium
ACTCTCAAATGCCGCGGTGCAGAGGGCAGCCGAAGAAAGGAACAGCGTCTGTCTGAGAAAAGCGCTGCGCTGGTCCGAGGCGGTGAACCGGTCAATCCGGGAATTGCCCCAGGAGGAGGTGCGGCCTTTTGACGGGGTAAAAAAGATGATTGAACAGATTCATAAGTCCTGCGATGTGGCGATCGTGTCTTCCGCTAATTATGAGGCGGTAAAGGAAGAGTGGACGCGTTTTGGGCTGATGGAGCATGTGGATATCGTGCTGGCGCAGAATGCCGGATCAAAGAAGAGCTGTATCGCAAGGCTGCTTACATTCGGATACGACAGGGAGAAGGTTATGATGACAGGCGACGCGCCGGGCGACATGGAAGCGGCAGAGGCAAATGGCGTATGCTACTATCCGATCCTGGTAAGGCATGAAGCTGAGAGCTGGGAGAAGATCACGGAAGCTGTCAGCCGCCTGAAAGAAGGAACATTTGCGGGTGAATACCAGGAGAAACTGACCGAAACATTCGTTCAGAACCTGTCGTAGAGAAAGGGGTGCAAAAACTATGGTGAATTTAAGAGAAAAGCCATATTATTTGAATGATGAACAGATCCAGTGGGTGGAGGATACGATCGCGGGAATGACGCTGGAGGAGAAGATCGGACAGCTCTTTGTCAATATGGTGGGAAATGCTGAGGAGAGAAAGCCCGAGAATATCAAAAAGATCCTCGACACGTATCATCCGGGAGCAATCCGCTACCACAACGCTCCGAAGGAGGAGATCTGGGCGATGGCAGACTGCCTGCAGAGGACGACGAAGATTCCGCTTCTGATTGCCTCCAACTGCGAACAGGGAGGAAACGGCGGCGTCGAGGGCGGCACGCCGATCGCAAACGGAGCCGCGATGGCAGCGATCGACTCCGAGGATGCCGTATATCAGATGGCCGAGATTTCCGCGAGAGAAGCTGCCGCGGTCGGATGCAACTGGAACTTCGCACCGGTTGTGGATCTGCTCTATAACTGGAGAAACACAATCGTTCAGCTTCGCGCGTTCAATGATAATCCTGACGATGTGATCCGATACTCAAAAGCGTTTTTTAAAGGAATGAGAACGCAGAATATCGCGACGTGCATGAAGCATTTCCCGGGAGACGGAACCGAGGAGAATGACCAGCACCTGATCATGGGAATCAATGAATTTGACTGCGATAAATGGGACGCGACGTACGGCAGGGTATATAAGGAACTGATCGATGAGGGCGTCATGACGATCATGGCAGGACATATCGCACTTCCGGCATATTCCAGGAAGCTGCGCCCCGGAATCAGGGACGAGGATATCCGTCCGGCGACGCTGGCGCCGGAGCTGATCACAGATCTTCTGAAGGGACAGCTCGGATTTAACGGGCTTGTGGTCACGGACGCGTCTCATATGATCGGAATGTTCGGCGCTACGATCCCGAGAAGCGAGCAGGTTCCGGGAGCCATAGCCGCAGGCTGCGACATGTATCTGTTCTTCAATGACAGGGAAGAAGATTTCGGATACATGATGCAGGGATACCAGAACGGTACGATCACGGAGGAGCGCTTAAACGACGCGCTGCACCGGATCCTCGGCGTAAAGGCGGCTCTGAATCTCTACAGGCTGCAGGCCGAGGGAGCTCTCGTTAAGCCCAAAGAGAATCTGGCGGCAGTCGGATGCGAGGAGCACCACAGAGCTTCCAGGAAGTTCGCGGATCAGTATGTGACCCTTGTCAAGGACCGCCTGAATTATCTGCCGATGACCCCGGAGCGTTATAAGAGAATCAAGCTCATGTACATCGGCTCCGAGGAGCGCGTGATCGCGGGCACGAAGTTCAAATCGAACGACGACGTGATTATCCGGGACATCACAGGACAGCTTGAGGCGGCAGGCTTCGAGGTGGACGCTTCGGTGGAAGCGAAGAAGGGCAAAATGGAAGAATTCAAAAAGAAATACGACTGTGTGCTCCTGATTCTGAACGTGCAGGGCTTTGCGCAGTTCAATACCATGCGGGTGAAGTGGGATGAGCCGACGAAGCAGCCGTGGTATATGTCAGAGCTTCCGACGTTTGTCGTATCGCTGAGCAATACGAACAGCCTGATCGACGTTCCGATGGCGAGATGCTATATCAATGCGTATATGGATCACCATGAGTCCTTTGCGGCAGTGCTTGAGAAGATGATGGGCAGAAGCGAGTTCAAGGGAAGATATAATGAAAATGTATTCTGTGGAAGATGGGAGACGAGATTCTGAGCAGAATAGACCCGGGGAATCAGGGAACCGGCTGTTTCCCGGAAAGGAGGAAATCTGAGTATGAGTAGTAATCAGAAAAAAGTAAAGCCATTTGGCATGGCCGATAAATTGGGATATATGTTCGGCGATTTCGGAAACGACTTCACCTTTATCCTTTCGTCCACATTCCTGATGAAGTTCTATACGGACGTCATGGGAGTGTCCGCAGGCATTGTCGGAGTCATGATGATGGTCGCTCGTATCGTGGATGCGTTCACGGATGTGACCATGGGACAGATTGTAGACAGAAGCCGTCCCACAGAGAAAGGAAAGTTCACGCCGTGGCTGAAAAGAATGTGCGGACCTGTGGCAGTGGCTTCAGTACTTATGTATGCGGTCTGGTTCAAGGATATGCCGATGGCGTTCAAGGTATTCTGGATGTTCCTGACGTACCTGCTCTGGGGCAGCGTATGCTATACAGGCATCAATATTCCTTACGGTTCCATGGCATCTGCGATTTCAGAGAATGCCAAGGATCGCCAGGAGCTTTCCAGCTGGAGAACAATCGGCGCTACGCTCGCCAATATGGTAATCGGCGTTGTGCTTCCGATGTTCGTATATTATGAGGACGCTGCGGGCAATACCGTACTCTCAGGCAACAATATGGCAATCGCCGGCGTTATATGTTCTATATGCGCAGTGATCTGTTATCTCTTATGCTACAATCTTACAACAGAGCGTGTGAAGATTGAGAAGGAGACCGAGAAGTTTAATCTGATCCATCTGGTTAAGTATCTCGTATCCAACAGAGCTCTGATCGGTATTATCGTAGCGGCGATCATGCTGCTTCTGTCCCAGCTTACGCTTTCCGGTATGGGACAGTACATTTACCCGAACTACTTCGGAAGCAAAGAGGCGCTGTCAACCGCAAATATGATCACAGCTGTCCTTACGATTATACTGGCGTTTGTCCTGCCGTCCTTTGTTGACAAAGTCGGCAAGAAGGAACTTGCCATCTTCGGCGGTGTGATAGGATCTATAGCGCTGATAGCGGCATTCTTTGTACACACCGACAACCTGGCAGTGTGGATCGGATTCTATGCTGTTGCATATTTCGGAATAGCGTTCTTTAACGTTGTGTGCTGGGCGATGATCACGGACGTAATTGACGATGCCGAGGTGCGTACCGGCAAGCGGTCGGACGGAACGATTTACGCGGTATACTCCTTTGCGAGAAAGCTTGGACAGGCGGCATCCTCAGGACTTACCGGCGGTCTTCTGACACTGATCGGATACAGTAAGGAAACTGCGTTTGACCCGGATGTTGTGAACGGTATTTACAATATCACCTGTATCGTTCCTGCCGCAGGATTCATCCTGCTTTCACTTGCGCTCGCGTTTATCTATCCTCTGAATCGGAAGAAAGTGGCGCAGAATGTGGAATATCTGAAGAAAAAACGAGGAAAATTGTGATAGAATGAAGTAACAGGGCGGACACGCTGACGCTGTCCGCCGGGGATAAAGAAAGGAGAAGAACTATATGCTGTATCCAATTTTAACACCTTCAAGAATTCTGAGTGATTTGAGCGGAGTCTGGGACTTTAAGCTGGATGACGGACATGGATTTGAGGAGGAGTGGTATAAAGCGCCTCTCGAGAACGCAATGACGATGCCGGTTCCGGCGTCCTACAATGACCTGAAGGAAGGCATTGATTTCAGAGATCACTATGGCTGGGTATTTTATCAGAGAAAGATCTCCGTTCCGGCATTTGTAAAGAGCCAGAGAATCATGCTGCGCTGCGCTGCAGTTACGCATGACGCGAAGATATACTTAAACGGCGAGCTGATCTGCGAGCACAAGGGCGGTTTTCTTCCTTTCGAAGTGGAGATCACCGACAAACTTACAGACGGCAGTGACAATCTGCTGACGATCGCAGTGAACAACGTGATCGACTACACAACGCTTCCGGTGGGCGGCAAGGCGAACATGCTCAGCGGAATGGCGGGCATCGGCGGCGAAGAGCAGAGCGGAAAGCCTCAGAACAATCCGAACTTTGACTTCTTCAACTACTGCGGTATCACAAGACCGGTGAAAATCTATACGACGCCGAAGGACTATATCGCTGACATCACAGTTGTTCCCGAAGTAAACGGAGCGGACGCGCGCCTTACGTACAGCGTTGAGACTGTGGGAGAGGGAAGCTGCAAAGTGGAAGTCTTTGACAGAGAAGGAAATCTGAAAGCGCAGGCTGAGGGACAGCAGGGCGTTCTCGAGATCCCGCAGGTACATCTGTGGCAGCCTCTGAACGCGTATCTCTATGACATCCGCGTAACCTTCGGAGAGGATGTGTATACTCTGCCCTACGGTGTAAGAACCGTCAAAGTGGAGGGAACAAAATTCCTCATCAACGGAAAGCCGTTCTATTTCAAAGGTTACGGAAGACATGAGGACACATTCCCGAACGGAAGAGGAATGAACCTTCCGATGAATACAAAGGATATGTCCCTCATGAAATGGCAGGGCGCGAACAGCTTCAGAACGAGCCACTATCCGTACAGCGAGGAGATGATGCGGCTCTGCGACGAGGAGGGCTTTGTGATTATCGATGAGACGACGGCAGTCGGCGTCAATCTGAAGTTCGGCGGAGGAGCCAACTTTAACGGACAGCCGGTGGGTACGTTTGATAAAGAACACGGCGTACAGACACAGGAGCACCATAAGGATGTAATCCGCGATCTGATCAGCCGCGACAAGAACCACGCCTGCGTTGTAATGTGGAGTATTGCGAATGAACCGGATTCCGCGGGAGAAGGCGCATATGACTACTTTGCACCGCTCTATGCTCTGGCACGCGAGCTCGACCCGCAGAAACGTCCGTGTACGCTGGTGAGCGTACAGTCCGGAACCACGCCGCAGTCTGACTGCTCCGCACAGCTGAGCGATGTGATCTGCCTGAACAGATATTACGGCTGGTACTTCGGAGGTCCGGATCTGGAGGGACCGCAGCAGAAGCTGCACGAGGAGCTGGATCAGTGGAGAGAGATCGGCAAGCCGGTCATCTTTACGGAGTACGGCGCGGACACGGTTATGGGAATGCACGATACGACTCCGGTGATGTATACCGAGGAATATCAGCTTGATTATTATAAGATGAATAACCAGGTATTTGACGAGTATGACTTCGTTGTGGGCGAGCAGGTTTGGAACTTTGCGGACTTTGCTACAAGCCAGGGACTTCTGAGAGTTCAGGGAAATAAGAAAGGCCTGTTTACGAGAGACAGAAAGCCGAAACTGGCTGCTCATTATTTCAGAGACAGATGGCACAAAATTCCGGATTTCGAGTATAAAAAATAAGAACAGACCTGAGAAAGAGGGTATGAATTATGGAAATGACACTTAGATGGTACGGAAGCAAATTTGATACCGTTACACTGCAGCAGATCCGTCAGATTCCCGGAGTGACCGGCGTGATCACGACACTGTACGACACTTCGCCGGGAGATGTATGGAGCCGTGAGCGCATCCGGGAGATGAAGGAGGAGGTTGCGGCATCCGGGCTGCACGTATCCGGCATCGAGAGCGTCAATGTGCACGACGCGATCAAGACCGGAGCGCCGGAGCGCGACATGTATATTGACAACTATATCGAGACGCTGGAAAATCTCGGAAAAGAGGATATCCACCTGGTATGCTATAATTTCATGCCGGTGTTCGACTGGACCAGAACGGAGCTTGCAAGAGTAAGGCCGGACGGCTCCACCGTGCTCGCCTATACGCAGGAGGCAGTCGACGCGTTAAATCCTGAGGATATGTTCAATTCCATTTCCGGCGATATGAACGGAACCGTGATGCCGGGCTGGGAGCCGGAGCGCATGGCAAAGATCAAGGAGCTTTTCGCGATGTATAAAGATATCGACAACGAGAAACTCTTTGAAAATCTGGTTTACTTCCTGGAGCGCATTATGCCGGTATGCGACAAGTATGACATTAATATGGCGATTCATCCGGACGATCCGGCGTGGAGCGTATTCGGCCTTCCGAGAATCATTATCAATAAGGAGAATATCCTGCGCCTGATGAACGCTGTGGATAATCCGCACAATGGCGTGACGTTCTGCTCCGGTTCCTACGGAACGAATCTGGAGAATGATCTTCCGGATATGATCCGTTCGCTGAAGGGAAGAATTCACTTTGCGCATGTGCGCAACCTGAAGTTCCACTCTCCGACAAACTTTGAGGAGGCAGCTCATCTGTCCTCAGACGGAAACTTTGATATGTATGAAATTATGAAGGCTCTCTATGAGATCGGATTTGACGGCCCGATCCGTCCGGATCACGGACGCATGATCTGGGGCGAGGTGGCAATGCCGGGTTACGGACTGTATGACAGAGCGCTCGGCGCCACATATCTGAACGGACTGTGGGAAGCGATTGAGAAAGGAGCGACAAAGTCATGAGATTAAATGAAGCAGGACTGAAGAACCGCGCGCAGTGGGAGGAGAAGGGATACGCGCTCCCTCAGTTTGACAGGGAAAAGGCTGCGCAGGCGACAAAAGCCGCTCCCCGCTGGATCCACTTTGGAGCCGGAAATATTTTCCGCGCGTTTCAGGCGAATGTGGTGCAGAACCTGCTCAATGCAGGCGTTCTCGACACCGGTCTGATCGTTGCGGAGGGATATGACTATGAGATCATCGAGAAGATGAACCGCCCGCACGACGGCTACAGCATCCTCGTGACGCTCAAGGCAGACGGTTCTGTGGAAAAGACCGTTGTGGGCAGCGTGCTGGAGTCTCTGGCGCTCGACTCGGAGAACGCAGCAGATTTTGGAAGGCTGAAGGAGATTTTCTCCGCTGACTCCCTGCAGATGGCAAGCTTTACAATCACCGAGAAGGGCTACAGCCTCGTGGACGGAAAGGGAAAGGAACTGCCCGATGTCACAGAGGATATGAAAAACGGCCCCGAAAAGCCGAAGAGCTATATCGGAAAAGTGGCGTCTCTGCTGTATACGCGTTATCAGGCGGGAGAGAAGCCGATTGCCATGGTGAGCATGGACAACTGTTCACATAACGGAGACAAGCTGTACGCTGCGATCACAGCGTTTGCCGAGGGCTGGACAAAGGCCGGGCTTGCCGAAGCCGGATTTGAGAAGTATGTAAAGGATCCCGCAAAGGTATCTTTCCCGTGGTCCATGATTGATAAGATCACCCCAAGACCGGATCCTTCCGTTGAGGCGATCCTGAAGGCAGACGGCGTAGAAGAGCTGGAGCCGGTGATCACTGGAAAGAAGACGTATATCGCGCCGTTCGTCAATGCGGAGGAATGCGAATATCTCGTAATCGAGGACGCGTTTCCGAACGGAAGGCCTGAGCTCGAAAAGGGCGGCCTGATGTTCACCTCCCGCGAGACCGTGGACAAGGTGGAGAAGATGAAGGTCTGCACCTGCCTGAATCCGCTTCACACGGCGCTTGCTGTATTCGGCTGCATCCTTGGATATCAGAAGATCTCCGATGAGATGAAGGACGAAGAGCTGAAAAAGCTGGTGGAGATCATCGGCTACCGGGAAGGCCTTCCCGTTGTGGTGGATCCCGGAGTGCTCGATCCGAAGGAGTTTATTGATACAGTGCTGAATGTGCGTATTCCGAATCCATTTATGCCGGATACCCCGCAGCGCATTGCGACGGATACTTCCCAGAAGCTGGCAATCCGTTTTGGAGAGACGATCAAGGCGTATGCCGCTTCAGACAAGCTGGATGTAGCGGATCTCAAGCTGATCCCGCTGGTATTCGCCGGCTGGCTGCGCTATCTGATGGCTGTGGACGACAATGGAAACCACTTTGAGCTCAGCCCGGATCCTCTGCTTGATACTGTATGCCCCTATGTGGAGGGCATCACGCTTGGAAATTCAGAGGGCGCTGAGGAGAAGCTTCGCCCGGTACTGGAAAACGCGTCGATCTTTGGCGTAAACCTGTATGAGGTGGGCATGGCGGATCTCGTCTGCGGATATTTCAAAGAAATGACGGCGGGAACGGGAGCAGTCCGCGCCGTACTGAAAAAATATGTAAAATAATATAACTGGAATTACCAGACAGGGGATGCCGCGTCAGCAGTGCGGCATCCTCTTTGCGTCCGGAAAAAGATGAGGAAACCTTAAGAATTTTCTCCTGTCATTTTCCCTCTGCATACGGTATACTGTTTCTGTAAAGGAGAGAAACAGCTATGGATAAAAAGATTCTGGTGGTGGATGATGAACAGTCCATCGCCGATTTAATTGAAGTATACTTAAGCGCGGAGGGATGGAAAGTACTGAAGTTTTATAACGGAGCGGACGCGCTTGCCTGTATTGAGCGGGAGGAGCTCTCGATGGCGATTCTGGATGTAATGCTTCCCGATATCGACGGCTTTAAACTCTGCAGGAAGATCCGGGAGAAGTACTATTATCCGGTCATTATGCTCACAGCAAAGACGCAGGATATCGACAAGATCACCGGGCTTACCATCGGGGCTGACGACTATATCACTAAGCCGTTCAATCCTCTGGAATTTATCGCGAGAGTAAAGACGCAGTTCAGGCGGTATGAGCAGTATAACCGTTCCGGGACTGGGAGCAGTCCGGGCATCATCGACATCCGGGGCCTTTCGATCAGCCGGGATACGCACCGATGCACTCTGAACGGCAAGGCACTGACGCTGACGCCGCGGGAATTTTCCGTGCTGTGGTATCTGTGTGAGAACCGCGGCAGGGTGATTTCCTCTGAGGAAATTTTTGAGAAAGTCTGGGGTGAGGCGTTTCTCAACAGCAACAATACGGTGATGGCGCATATCGGCCGTATCCGCGAGAAGATGAACGATTCCGGAAGAAAGCCCAAGTACATAAAAACCGTCTGGGGAGTGGGGTATCAGATTGAATAGACAGGAATTAAATATACTTTCCCGAAGACTCAGAAATGTCCTGCTTCAGCGGTTTATTGTCTGTTATCTGCTCTATCTGTGCGCGGGCGCGGGTGTATTCGTATGCGTGTATCAGTATTACCACAGCAGGATCTGGTATGGAACAGAGGGCTTTTACACTGTGGTAAAATTCTTTGAGAGCCTGACAGTACCGCTGCTTTTGCTCTATGTCACCGGCGGCGCGCTGGGGATGGGGGCATTCTTTCTCAGAAGAGCGTGCCGCTATCTCGATGAATTCCTCTCCGCGTCGGAGAGCCTGATCTCAGGCGCAGAGCGTGAAATTGTGTTCTCGGCGGAGCTTGAGCCCATGGCGCTGTATCTGGACACGGTTCGGGATAAGATCAGAGAGAGCCAGAGGGCGGCGCGCGAGGCGGAGCAGAGGAAGAACGATCTGGTGGTATATCTCGCCCACGATCTCAAGACGCCGCTGACATCGGTGATCGGTTATCTGACGCTGCTGAGCGAGGAGGAGGAGATCTCTCCTGCGCTGCAGAAGAAGTACATCGGCGTTTCTCTGGAAAAGGCGCTGAGACTTGAAGAGCTGATCAATGAGTTTTTTGAGATTACACGGTTCAGCCTGACGCATCTGACGCTGGAGCTCTCGGAGATTAATCTGACGCGGATGCTGGAGCAGACAATATTTGAATTTCAGCCCATGTTCGCGGACAAGGGGCTTACCTGCGAGCTGGACGCTCCTGCGGATTACATGTATCTGTGCGATCCCGACAAGCTGCAGAGAGTCTTTGATAATCTTCTGCGCAATGCCGTGAGTTACTGCTACGCGGATACGGCCATTCACATCGCGCTGGCGCCGCGGGAAGAATTTCTTGTGCTGAGCGTGCAGAACGCCGGCCATACGATCCCTCCGGAGAAGCTGGGGCGGATTTTTGAACAGTTCTTCCGTCTGGACGCGGCGCGCAGTACGGGAAGCGGCGGCGCGGGCCTCGGGCTTGCGATCGCAAAGGAGATTGTGGAGCTGCACGGGGGAACGATCTCAGCGCAGAGCGAACACGACCGGATTGAGTTCACAGTAAAATTGCCGCTTCATCCGGAGACGGAAGCCACCCTCATAAAATCTTAAGAAATTTATTATAAAATCTGCGGTCTTTTATCCGCAAATATGAGAAAACAGAATCATCCTTTCTGGTATGCTGATTACAGTCAGAAACAGAAAGGATGATTATTTTATGAGGACTAAGGAGTTATCGGTGCCTGTGCGCCAGAGAAGGGGAAAAAGAAAGAGAAGGAGGGCCCGCAGGAGATTCCTGTGGACAGCGGCGCTGCTCTGCGGCGTGTGCGTTCTTGCCGGTGCGGCGCTGCACGGCGGAAGGCTGCCGGATGCGGCGGCGAATGTGCTGCAGATCGGTGGCGGCGCGAAGCTGAAAGCGTATGCAGGGGAACACGGGCTGTCCCTCTCAGATTATCCGAAGGAGCTGATTGACCTCTATGAGCGCAATCCGGAGACAGAACAGTTTGTCTTTGAGTATCCGCTGGTAAAGGATCATCCGCCGGCAGCAGATCTGAGCGGTACAGACACATCCACGGTTCCTCTGCTCATGCAGTGGGATCAGCGCTGGGGGTATCAGCAGTACGCGGGCGACGTCTTCGGACTTACGGGCTGCGGCCCAACCTGCCTGTCCATGGTGGCGATGTACCTGACAGGGGACACCTCGATGACTCCGGGATGGATGGGGCAGTTTGCGGAGGACAGCGGCTATGCCTCGGACGGAAACGGTTCCGCGTGGGCGCTCATCTCCGAGGGAGGACAGCAGCTTGGCCTCGATGTGACGGAGATTCCGCTCGATGAGCAGAGGGTGATCGACAACCTTGAGGTCGGGAACCCGATCGTGGTGATCATGGGCCCCGGCGATTTTACGACTTCCGGCCATTTCATTGTCTTTACGGGATATGAGGATGGAAAGATAAAAGTCAATGATCCGAACAGCAGGAAAAACTCGGAAAAACTCTGGGAGTTTTCAGATATCCAGGATCAGATCAGAAACCTCTGGGCCTTCCGGAGCTGACCGCGGAAAAGGGCAGGTTTCCACGAAAAATAAATTGTATTTTATCCTCTGTTGTGCTAGTCTATACTTTATGAATACATATCAGAAACGGGGGATAACGTTGAAAAAATCATATGAAATCGACATGTGCAGCGGGCCAATTTTAAAGAAGCTGCTCATCTTCTCACTGCCGCTGATGCTCTCCGGCATTCTGCAGCTTCTGTTTAACGCTGCGGACATCATAGTGGTGGGAAGATTCACCGGAAGCCAGGCGCTGGCAGCAGTAGGTTCCACAAGTTCCCTGATTGCGCTGTTCGTCAACTTCTTTATCGGCTTTTCGATCGGCACAAATGTTGTCGTGGGCCAGTTTTACGGAGCAAAGGATCAAAAGGGCGTCTACGAGACTGTCCACACCTCAATTCTGCTCAGCATTATCAGCGGAGTGGCACTGATCGCGGTGGGACTGCTTTTGGCGGTTCCAATGCTGGAGCTTATGGGAACGCCCGACGATGTGCTCGGTCAGGCGACGCTCTATCTGCGCATCTACTTTATCGGCATGCCGGCCACGATGCTCTATAATTTCGGAGCCGCGATCCTGCGCGCGGTGGGAGATACACAGAGGCCGCTGTTCTATCTGAGCGTGGCGGGCATTATCAACGTGGTGCTGAATCTGTTCTTCGTCATTGTGTTCAGCATGGGCGTAGCGGGTGTCGCGCTCGCGACAATTATCTCACAGACCGTCTCCGCGATCCTGATCATCCGCTGCCTGTGCAGGATCGAGGGTATGTGCCGCCTGATACTCAGAGAGCTGAAGTTCTATCCGGACAAGCTGAAGAGAGTCCTGCGCATTGGGCTTCCGGCAGGGCTGCAGAGTTCTATTTTCTCAATCTCGAACGTGCTGATCCAGTCGTCGGTCAACTCCTTCGGCTCCGTTGCCATGGCGGGCAACACAGCGGCGTCAAATATCGAGGGCTTCATCTACACGTCCATGAATGCCGTATACCAGGCGAACTTGAGCTTCACCAGCCAGAATATGGGCGCCGGAAATTATAAGCGCATGAATCAGATACTTGTGCGCTGCCTGGGGCTTGTGACGGTCATCGGCATCGTGCTGGGCGCGCTCGCCCTGGCCGCGCGCTATCAGCTCCTTTCCATCTATACGACGGAAGCGGAGGTCGTGACGTACGGTATCAAGCGTATGTCCATCATCTGCACGACATACTTTCTGTGCGGTATGATGGACGTTATGGTCGGCAGCATCCGCGGTATGGGGTACTCCATCCTGCCAATGATCGTCTCCCTGACCGGAGCCTGCCTTTTCAGGATTATCTGGATTTTCACTTTCTTCCAGATGGATCATACGCTGGAGAACCTGTATATCTCCTACCCGATCTCCTGGGGGCTGACGGCGGCGGCGCACTTTGTCTGCTTCCTGTATGTCAGAAAGAAGGCGGCCGCGGGGCAGAAGAGATAGTCAGCTCGGGCTGCCCTCCGGCGGAAGAGCGCGCAGAGAATGCCGCAGAAGCAGCAGGGAGATGACGATGGACAGGTAATCGGCTGCTGCCTGTGTAAAGTTGATGCCGTCAATCCCGAACAGCGCGTCGAGAATATAGAGCAGGGGAATGAAGAACAGTCCCTGGCGGCAGACGGAGAGCAGCGTGGCCGGAAGCGGGCGGTCAAGCGCCTGCATGCTGTTGATGGACAGGAATAAAAGGCCCAGGATGGGACCTGCCAGCGAGGTTGCGATCAGCATGTCAGAGCCGTAGGAAATCACTTCCGCGTCATCGATAAACAGCGCCACCACGGACTGGCTTCCGAAAATGTAGGCCGCGGACAGCACCGTGCCGCAGACAACGGTGAGAACGGCGCTGAATTTCAGGACGCCTGTGAACCGTTTGCGGAGCCCGGCTCCGTAGCAGTAACCCAGCAGAGGCTGTATGCCGTTGGCAATACCCATGTGGATGAACGCTATGAGCATATAGGCTTTCGTGACGATTCCCATGGCTGCGAGCGGTTTGTCGCCATAAGAGACAAGAGCATTATTTAACAATACTGTGGCGACGCTCATCAGACCGGAGTTGATGCCTGCCGGAATGCCGAGAGAAAGCACGCGTGCGCAGGCAGACGGTGCAGAGCGCAGAGCGCCGGGATGTATGGAGAGCATGCGGCTTTTCTTTGCAAAGTAGTAGAGATAATAGAAGCAGCCGCAGACATTTCCAAGCACTGTGGCAATCGCGGCTCCTGCCGTCCCCATATCAAAGACAAGGATAAAGAGCGGATCCAGGATAATATTGACGACGGTTCCGATCATGCCGCCGATCATGGATTCCGTCGCCGCGCCCTCCCCGCGGACCGCGTGGCCGAAGGTATTGGCAAAGAGGATAAATGGCGCTCCGAGCGCGATATAGAACAGATAATCTCTGGAAAACTGATACGTCTGTTCACTGCTGCCCAGAAGCTTAAGCAGCGGGTCCATAAAGACGAGAATCAGGACTGCCGCGAGGACGCCGAAGAGCAGAGAGGCCCAGCAGCAGAAGGAAGACGCGGATTTCGCCTCTTCTTTTCTGTCCTGTCCCAGCAGGATGGATATGAG
>CAKNMY010000075.1 GCA_930989745.1 uncultured Lachnospiraceae bacterium
GAGCACTTGACTTTTAATCAAGTTGTCCGGGGTTCGAATCCCCGATGCTTCATGCAGAAGGAAACGAAGATTCTTATGGATCTTCGTTTTTTTGTTATGTTGAAGTCAGAAACTTTTTTTCGTGCAGATGGAAAGTTATAAAGAGATTGTCCACAAATCAATAGATGAATGGGGAAAGCAGGGTGAAAAATGAACGCGAATGTGGATATCTTTAGAATTATTCAAAGAAAAACCTGACCGCACACAAGTACAGTCAGGTTTTTCTTTAAGATAAGGTGATCGAGTGAGGTGCGTCCTCCCAGGTATAGATTTGTGCATTTAAGGATTTCATCAAAGCTTCATAATGGGCGGTAGTATATTCCTCGCCGGTCATCAGCCAGTCAGGAGCATCAAAGAATGCTGCTTTTGGATTTATAAGTGTGTAGAATTCGTCGCTGAAAGAACTGTTCCCGTGATGCGCCATGGATACATAGTCGCTGGAAAGTTCGTCTCTGAAATTTTCTGTAATGGTATTTTCACGGATGGAGCCCACATCGGACAGAAACAGCATGGAGCTTTCCTGCCCCTTAAGCTTGAAGACAAGCGCGCCGTCATTACAGATGTCATTGCTTTGCTGCGCCACTGTTTCATCGTAGGCGTTGAGTACTTTCATCTCAAGCCCGATCACATCCAGCGTATCTCCGGTATGCACATAGGTAAGATTTTCCATATCAGGAACCATGCGGACAAATTCTTCTTCTGTGGCTGCGTCATCCCACTCTTTTGCATTTTCCATATACAGATCTACATCAAGATCGATCGTCAGAATTCTATCAATGGTAATGCCCTGGGGATCCGGATAAATCACATTGAAAGCCCCGATATGGTCTTTATGGGGATGTGTTAAAATCCAGGTATCCACATGGTTTCCCAGGGAGGCGAGGATCTCACGCAGAGCGTCTGCGTTCGTATCCCATCCGCCGTCGATCACAGCAAGCTTGCCGTCATCGCGCACGACCGTGTAGATAGCTGCCTGAGCGCCGGAAGCATCCGCATATTGGGTAATCTCCCAGGTATGGGAAGTCTCCTGCGTGTTTTCAGCGGAAACCGGTGTCCGGTTGGTCAGAGCATAAAGTAGAAGAAACACTGCGGAAGCAAGCAATATGGAAAAAAGACTGACGCGCCGGATAATCTGATTGCGCCTTTTTCGCCGCTGCTTTAGAAGGCGCTCTCTGAAAAGTTCGTCTGAGTCCATTTATCTGATCCTTTCTGTTGCCGGAAACGGCACGACATCAGTATATCCAATTTTTTCGGAATATGCAAACCAAATTTTTGTGTCGGTTTGGGGACGTTCAGAAAAACTTAATGAACTATCTGTGCTTTTTTTGAGGTTTTGGAGTGATAAATGTAGTATAATAGGGATGTTTAGATTTGTTTTCAGGAGGGAAGGATAATGGCTTCAGATAAAAATAAGAAAATGAGCCGAAGAAAGAGAAAAAGAAAGATTTTGGTAGTGATGCAGACTGCTGTAATTGTACTTGCAGCAGGGCTGATCGGTACGACGATATATATGGTGAATCGTCCGTCAGGCGAGGACGGGAATACGATACAGAAGGAAGATTCCCAGACACCGACGCCAACGCCTACGGCAACACCAACACCCACACCAACTCCAATTCCTATCACTATTTCTACCGAGGGAATGTATAGCAGCAATGCTTATCTGGTTAGAATCAGTGATGGAGAGGTACTTCTGAATCAGGGAGGGCAGAATCAGATTTATCCGGCGTCCATGACTAAGATTATGACCGCGATTGTGGCAATTGAGAATTTGCCCGATCTGAATACACAAATTACATTGTCCGCGGAGATGTTTGACAGCCTGTATGCTCAGAATGCGTCCATGGCGGGACTTTCTCCGGGAGAGACGCTTCCGGCGATTGATCTGCTTTACGGCGTCATGCTTCCTTCCGGAGGCGAGGCATGTATAGGTATTGCAGAGTACCTGGCAGGCTCAGAAGCCGCATTTGTGGAGCTGATGAATCAAAAGGCGGCGGAACTGGGGCTTACCAATACACATTTTGTGACGTGTACAGGACTTCATGACGTGAATCACTATACGACCTGTGAGGATATTGAGAAGCTGCTGCAATATGCCTTGGAGAATGATACATTCCGACAGATTATTACATCTTCGGTGTATACGACATCCTCCACAGCGGAACACCCAGACGGCGTGACATTTTACAGTTCTCTGTACAGCAAAACGGGAGATTTGACGCTGACAACCGGAACAGTGGAGGGTGGCAAAACCGGATTTACTGACGAGGCAGGGCTGTGTCTTGCCAGTGTGGCTGAGATCGGAGGAGAGGAATTTATCCTTGTAACAGCAGGCGCTCCGGGAAACGGTTATACGGAGCCATATAATGTTATAGACGCGTATATGATTTACAATCAGATCGCCGCGGCAGTGCAGGGCAGCCAGACAGCTGATCCGAATGTACAGGACGCAACGGAGACACAGCAGACAGATGGCTCTGAGGCGAATACTGCTATGGCAGATTTCACAGAGCAGTATGGATGGGCAGTATAAACTACAGAAAAGAGGAAGAATACATGGCGATAGAGAGTGTAAGAGAATATTTCCGGCAGTATGGAAGGGAGCAGGATGTGATGGAATTTGACGCTTCCAGCGCAACCGTGGAGCTGGCAGCGAAGGCAGTGGGCGTGGAGGAAGCGCGCATTGCCAAGACCATGTCTTTCTATAAAAAAGAGGGAGACGGATGCATCATTGTAGTGACAGCGGGAGATGTGAAGGTTGACAACAGCAAATTTAAGCATACGTTTGGGATGAAAGCAAAGATGCTCAAGGGAGAGGACGTGCAGCGTTTGACCGGTCATGCGCCGGGGGGAGTCTGTCCATTTGCCAACCCTGAGGGTACGGATGTGTTCCTCGATGTCTCTCTGCAGAGATTTGAGACCGTATATCCCGCATGCGGAAGCGCGAATTCGGCGATCGCGCTGAACTGTGACGAATTTTTCAGATATTCTCATGCGCAGTCATGGGTGGATGTGTGCAAACGTATAGAAGAGTAAGGAGAAGGATAAATGAATCTGTTTGATATATTGGGACCGATTATGGTGGGACCGTCCAGTTCCCATACAGCGGGAGCTGCGCGCATCGGTTTTGTGGGATATCGCCTGCTTGGGGAGACACCGGTAAAGGCGAAGATTGAACTGCACGGATCGTTTGCCTCCACAGGAAAGGGGCATGGAACGGATAAGGCGCTTGTGGCAGGGCTTCTGGGAATGCGTCCGGATGATATACGGATCCCGAAGAGTTTTGAGATTGCGCAGGAGAGAGGCATGGAGTTTGAGATTACATCTGTCTACTTAAAGGATGTGCATCCGAATTCCGTAAGACTGACACTTACAGGAAAGAGCGGAAAAGTCTGTACTATGATCGCTTCGTCGCTGGGCGGAGGAAGAATTAAGGTGTGCAGCCTGGAGGGCATCGAGGTAAGCTTCTCAGGAGAGTATCCGACGCTGATTGTAAACAATGAGGATAAGCCGGGCTGTGTGACCCGTGTTACGTCCCTGCTGTCAGAACGCAGCATTAACATAGCCACAATGCAGCTTTACAGGGATACCAGAGGAGGAGAGGCTGTAATGGTCATCGAATGCGACCAGGGGGTACCGGAACCGTTTTTGCGTGAACTCAAGTCCATGGAAGGTATTAAGAAAGTGACATATTTGAATATGGAGGAAGAATAAATGGCATTCGGCGCTTTGGAAAAAATCGTACAGGAATGTGAGAAAACAGGGCTGGAACTCTGGGAAGTCATTATGCAGGAGGATCTGCGGGAGCGCGACGCGTCAGAGGAAGAGTCGATAGAAAAGATGCGTACGCTGTATCAGGCAATGAGAGACGCCGATGCAGGTTACGATAAGGATATGCGTTCCGCGAGCCGCCTGGTGGGAGGCGAGGGGTATAAGCTTCAGCAGGCGGTGGAAAATGGAAATACAATATGCGGCAGTTTTATTGGACGGGTCATGACGCGCGCTATGAAGATGGGCGAGTGCAACGCGTGCATGCGCAGGATTGTGGCAGCTCCGACCGCAGGATCGTGCGGCGTGATTCCGGCGGTATTTCTGACGTATCAGGAGGAATTCGGGGAATCTGAGGAGCGTATGCTGCAGGCGATGTACGTGGCGGCAGGGATCGGACAGGTCATTGCTTCGCGCGCATCCATTTCAGGCGCAGAGGGCGGATGCCAGGCAGAGATCGGCTCCGCGTCAGCCATGGCCGCAGGCGCGGTTGCATGGCTTCGCACCGGGGATGCCATATGTGCCATGCACGGTGCGGCTATCGCGATGAAAGGGCTGCTTGGACTTGCCTGTGATCCCGTGGCGGGGCTTGTGGAGGTTCCATGCGTGAAGCGCAATGTGATCGGAGCCGTGAACGCTCTTACAAGCGCGGATATGGCATGCGCTGGAATCAGGAGCGTCATACCGCCGGATGAAGTATTTGACGCTATGGCTGATATAGGAAAATTACTTCCCTCATCGCTGCGCGAGACAGGAGAGGGAGGTCTTGCGGCAACGCCGAGAGGACGCCAGATTGCCAGAGACTTATAAGACCAGGGGGAAGTTATGGAAAAAAGGGCGAAGAACGCAGGGGGAAATCCCGCATGGGATGTCATAGAAGAAGTAAAGAAGGCAGTTATAGGAAAGGACCAATGCATCAGCAGAGCGATGACGGCAATCCTGGCAGGAGGCCATATCCTGCTGGAAGATATTCCAGGTGTGGGTAAGACGACTCTCGCGGTGGCGCTCTCACGTGCCATGGAGCTGAAGCAGAACCGTGTGCAGTTTACGCCGGATGTTCTTCCGGCGGATATTGTGGGATTCTCCATGTATCAGAAAGAAACAGGAAAATTTGTCTATCAGCCGGGAGCGGTCATGTGTAATTTGCTGCTGGCGGATGAGATCAACAGAACCTCTCCCAAGACGCAGTCAGCGCTTCTGGAAGTAATGGAAGAGGGAAAAGTAACAGTCGACGGCGTATCCAAGCCGGTTCCGGAGCCGTTTATCGTGATCGCGACTCAGAATCCCATCGGCAGCGCAGGAACACAGCTTTTGCCGGAATCCCAGATGGACCGCTTCATGATCTGTATGACCATGGGATATCCGGATATTCAGGATGAGATAGAAATCATTAAGGGAAAGAGCAAAAGGATGGCAGAACAGGAGATTCAGCCGGTCATCCATGCAGAACATCTGCTTGCCATGCAGGAGGCAGTCGGCAATATCTATGTTCATGACGCAGTGTATCAGTATATCGGGGAATTGGTGAAGGCGACCAGAGAACACGATCTGATTCAGCTCGGCGTCAGCCCGAGAGGAACGATAGCGCTGGCAAAGATGGCAAAGGCAAACGCATTTCTGCAGAACCGCGGATATGTACTGCCGCAGGATGTGGCGGATGTATTTCTGGACGTGACCGCTCACAGGATTCGTCTGAGCGCCAAGGCGCGGATCAGCAAAGTGGATGCAGACGCTGTTCTGGGACAGATCCTGGAGCAGGTGAAGCGTCCGTCTGTCCGCAGAGGGTGATCTCATGCGTGCGGTGGTTTATCTGTTCGTAACTGCGGCAACGGCTTACACGGCGATTCTGTACAGGAACTTTCCTCTGACCTGCCTGTTTGCGGCGGAGGTTTTTATGGCTGTTTTTTCAGCGGTGATTCTTTTATCACTTTATAAAAAGATTTCCGCTGATATTTCCATACCGATTCCGCTGGCGGACAGAGGACAGAAAGTAGGTGTGCAGGTACGCATACGCAACAGAGGGTGGTTTCCTGCTGCCCGGGTGCGTATCCGAACCGTATGCCGTCAGCAGTTCGGGGAGGAAAGAGAATTGTTTTCCCTTAATGGTTCTGTGGCGGACAGAGGAGAGACAGTACTCAGAGCGGAGGTAAGCGCATCTTATTCGGGAAGAGTGTTTCTGACTGTAAAGGATATACGGGTGAGCGATTATCTGGGAATCCTGAATTTGAAAATGCCGGCAGGGCAGGAGGCGTACTTTCATGTAATGCCCGAGATTTACGATATCCCCGTGCTGGTTTCAGAACAGGCGAGGAGATTTTCGGGGGACAGCGATATCTTTGATGAGAAAAAGAGCGGAGACGATGTCTCTGAGATCTTCCAGATCCGGGAATACCGGGGAGGGGATCGGATGCAGAGAGTGCACTGGAAGATGAGCGCGCGCACAGACGAACTGATGGTCAAGGATTACAGCCTTCCGCTGGGATATCCGGTGATTTTGTTTCTGTCTTTTCAAAAGAGCGGAAAGAAGAGCGGAAATTTTGAGGAGATGCTCTCATCAGCCATCTCCGTGTCTTTTGCGCTTGTCCATGAACAGTGCAGGCATTATCTTGCGTGGTACCAGGGAGATGAACAGCGTATCGTGAGGGTTCGCCTGGAAAATGAAGAACAGGTTTACGAAGCTCTGGAAAATGTTTTCGGAGCAGTTCTCTATTCGGAAGAGATTGATATCAGGGAACTTTACCGGGAACAGTTTCCCGGAGAGCTGTGGATGACAGATCTGGAATTTACCCCTCATCTTACGATGATCCGAAACGGAGAGGAACAGTTCCCTCTTCCGGGAGCGGATAAAGATATTCAGCTTGAAGTGTGAGGGAGGGTGGACATGAAAGAGATCAGAATCACAATGTCATCCGGACCAAAAGCCAGAAAGGGAACCTGGTGGCTCATTTTCTTTTCTATGATCAGTTTTTTTACAACGGCAGGAAGCATCTTTCTGCTGTTCGTGCGTGCGACCGGGATGCATATCGGCGCTGTTCAGATCGTCTGGACGGCGCTTGCCCTGACCGTTGTTCTCAGGCTTGTGTTCTTAAAGCCCGTGATATCGCGCGTGGCCTTTCCGGCAGGGATGCTGCTTCTGGCAGGATTCTGGTGGTACCGGAAGGATATGCTGATACAGGGCTTTATGCAGACGGCAGACAGTGTGCTGGCAAGGATTAACAAATATTATAATACAGATTTTCAGATGCTCTCAGCTGAGGAAAATGAAGCGGCTGTGACTCTGTTCTTTCAGTTCGCGGCAGTGCTGCTGTTTTTTATCATAGCTTTTGAGATCTACCACAGAATGAAGATATGGCTGCCGGCTGTGCTGGCGGTACTCTTAGTGGTCGGAGCCCTGGCAATTGATATCCGGCCTGAGCCGATCTCTCTGTTCGGGTGCGCTTTGGGACTCTTTATGGGACGGGCGATGGAATTCCAAAAAGGACGGGGCGCATTTCCCAATGTACAGGCGAAAGCGGGGCTTCTTATGGGATTCGCAGCAGCGGCGGCGATTGCCTTCTCATATTTTGCAGCAGGTCCGGCGCTTCACGGACTGCTCCTGAAGAAGTTTGATACGGTAGTGCAGTTCCAGAGGGATGCGGAAAACTATATGGAACAGGCGGTCACAGATCTTGCTTCGAGGGAGGGAGGATTTTCCTTTTTTAAAATGATGCAGCCGGGAGGAACCATGGTCAGCGGCAGGCTGTCCAATACTTTTGGAGGCAGCAGAGACAGAGAGGCGATGCGCGTTACGATAGATGTCAGCCCAAGTGAACTGGACGGGATGATTTATCTGCGGGGATTTACAGGAAATCAGTATATGGGAGACTCCTGGGAAGCTGTGGATGCAGAAGCGTTTGAGGAGGAAGCATCCGAATGGCTCTTCTATGCCGGGGATAAGTCGCGGGCAGTCGCAAATGCGCCTTACCGGAGCGCGCAGGACTACCAGATGGCAGAGGGGGCGGCAGCACAGGAAGTACATTACCGTATAGATGTCAATTCCGCGTCTGACCGTTATGCGTATCTGCCGTATCTGGCAGAAGCATCCGACGGACTTGTCTTTGAGGGAGACGGAGCGATTCTGCTGGAGTCAGGCGCACAGAGAGAATACAGCGGTTATCTCGAAACAGAGGAAACCGGAAGCTACCAGATGCGGTCCCAGACGGAAGAGCAGTTTATGAGGGAATATGGAGGATATGTGCAGAAGAACTATCTCGACTTCCCGTATAATCTGCAGCGTCTGAATCAGCTCAGCCGGGAACTTAACGGAAATGGTTATATCAGCCTGGACGAAGCGACGGAGCGCATTCGCGGATACCTTCACGAAAACTGCAGATACAGCCTGGATATAGATCCGCTTCCGCAGGGAGAGGACTTTACAGAATACTTCCTGTTTGAGCAAAAAGAGGGGTTCTGTACGCACTTCGCGAGTACAGGGCTGCTGCTGTATCGGATGATGGGATTTCCGGCCCGGTATGTGACGGGATACGTAGTAAGGCCGGAGAGCTTTCACAAAAGGGATGGGGTATATGAAGCCTCAGTCACAGGGGGGAATGCGCATGCCTGGGTGGAAGTATACGTGGATGGATTTGGCTGGAAGCCGGTGGAGATGACGCCGGGTTACGAGTCAGGCAGTGCAGAGGCATCGCAGATTACGGAGCCTGAGCAGGAGACGCCTCAACCGCAGGTGACGCAGGAGCCGACGGCGACAGCTACGCCGACGCCCGAGACACAGGAAACGCCGCAGGAGAATTCTCCCGCCGCAGAGGCAGAATCAGATGTGCAGGAGGAGAAGGAATCCTTTACACTTCCGCCGCAGCTTGTGCGGGGACTGAAAACAGCCGGTATATTCTGTCTGGCGGCAGCAGTGCTCTGGAGCGGAATTCTGGTAAGACGCACAGTAAAGCGCAGAAGATTTCTGGAAAAGACAGGGCGCAGAAACCGTAAGCGGGCAGCGGTCTGCATGGCGCGCAGATGCTATGAGGAATGGGCTTATCTGAAGGGAAGCGACAGAGAATTTCTGAATGACGGTGAGTTTGCGGAAGTATTCGCTGAAGATTACCCTGAACTGAAAGAATGCTGCGGGGAGCTTATGTATGCCGCGCAGAGGGCGTATTTCGGCGATGAGGAGATTCCAAAAGAGGAATACAAAAAACTGCAGTCAGATTTTGCCAGAATGGAAAAGGCGATGTATCACAGCTGCAGCAGAATAAAGAAGGCGGTATGGGTCTATATCAAATGCTTCGGCAGATAGCTGATCAAAGATAGGGAGTCTGGTTTTGGAACAGACGTCATATATTTAGGTAATAACGGAATCAGGGGCAGAGTATGAAAAAATCCTTTGGAAAAACACTCTGTCTGGCGCTGCTCTTTCTGTTATTACCTTTTTTTATTACTGCCCTTCTCTCCGGAAAGGAGACGATCCAGATGACCGGGGATTTTGATCTGGAGACAATCCTGCCGGAACTGATTTACCAGGAAATGTCCGGGGAGTATGAGAAGGAAGCGCTGAAAGCGCAGGCAGTGCTCATAAGGAGCCGTCTGACTGTGGAACTGAGAGAGGGTATGGACAGTGAGCAGCTGGAACAGAGCGCGCGGCTTGATCGGGAGCAGAAGGAAGACTATCTGCGGGAATGGAACCGGTATGCCGCGGCAGCGAAAGAGACGGAGGATGAGGTGCTGAGCTATGCCGGAAAGACAGTGGAGGGGGCGTTCTGCATGGTCAGTGCCGGCAGGACCAGAAATGCGTCGGAGAACTTTTCAGACGGGAGCTTTCCATATCTGACGCAGCAGGACAGCGAGATGGATCTGCAGTCGCCTGATTATCTGAGGGCATACACACTTTCTGCCGAGGCTGTGGTTTTGAAGCTGGCAGCAGCAGGTGTGACAGCGGACGAAGAGGCAGTGAACGCGATGGAGATTACCGGACAGGACAGTGCGGGATATGTGACGGAAATTTCCGTGGGAGAGAATACTGTGGGCGGAGAAGCGTTCCGCAGCGCGCTGGGTCTGTGTTCGAGCTGTTTTTCGATCCAGAAGTCAGAAGGACAGTTTCGGTTCATGTGCAGAGGAGTGGGACATGGATTTGGCATGAGCCAGTACGGAGCGAATATACTTGCAGAGCAGGGAAAGAGTTACAGAGAAATTCTGGATTACTATTTTCCTGATGCTACGGTTCAAAAAAGAGGCTGACCCACGGTATAAATTTCGTAATTCTGGAAACTCTATGAATAACAGGGAAAACCGCCGGAGCTTTCAAAGAGCCAGGCGCAAACCGGAAAAGTCATTGGTAGAGGTGAAAGGATTATGAGTAAAAAACAGAGAACATGGAAACTTGCTGTCAGCGGCGTGCTGGCTCTTACAGTAATTGCAGCGGGAGTATTTACCTACCGATATGAGAGCGCGAGCTATAAAGAACAGATGGATGAACTGGAAGAGCAGCAGACAGCGGAGGCAGAGGAAAAAGAGAAACAGGAAGAGGAAAATGCGGCTCAGGAGAACGCGGCGGAGGAGGAGCCTGAAACCGCAGACGCAAGCACTGACAGCGTGGATGCGGTGACAGGGGATGAGACGGCGGCGGAGCAGCAGCCGGATCTGACAGAAGAGACTCTGCCGGAGACGGAAGAACCTGAAGCGGCGGATGCCTCTGCTCAGAGATCTATTCTGCCGGAACTGAATTTTTCAGAGGAAACGGTGCTGCAGGTCCCGGTAAACGGACAGGTGCTGATCGACTACAGCATGGATTCCACCGTATATTTTCCAACGCTCAATGTCTATAAATACAATCCGGCAGTGATCATCTCCGCGGCAGAAGGGGAGCAGGTATTGTCCGCAGCAAACGGCAGAGTGACCTCCATCACCCAGGATGAGGAGACGGGGCGGACCGTGACAATGGATCTGGGAAACGGATATGAGGCCATCTACGGACAGCTTCAGGAGGTCAACCTGGAGGAGGGCGCTTATGTGTATCAGGGCGCTTCTGTGGGAACCATCGGCACACCGACAAAATATTATTCTCAGGAAGGAACCAATTTATATTTTCAGATGAAAAAAGACGGTGAGAGCATTGATCCGATGTTGTATCTGAACGGGGCAGAAGAATAAACCGTCTCTCAGGATGCACAAAAAGAAAAAAATTGAGTATAATAAAGCAGATGAGAAACGTATTGGAAAATCCGCAATCGATTTTTTTACGGGAGAGCCTCCCCAGAGAGGCGGGATTTTTCAAGGGATAAGATACCATTTCTTATCGATTGCTTCATCATAAATCTTCGGGGCTGCGAAAACAGCCTCATTACATAGAATTACGGACAGGGGAAGAACTATGAACTACACATACGTTGTGAAATGCAGTGACGGCACATTCTATACGGGATGGACAAACAATCTGGAAAAGCGGATCGCCTGCCACAATGCGGGAAAAGGCGCAAAATATACAAAAACACGGCGCCCGGTAGCGCTCGTGTACTATGAGACGTTTGAGACAAAGGAAGACGCAATGCGCCGGGAATATGCCATCAAACAGATGTCAAGAACAGAAAAGGAAAAGCTGGTTTATAAAAAAATATAAAAATTCTGTGACACCCCTTGCATTTTTACGGAAAAAGAAGTAGTATAATAAAAAGCAACACATAGTATTTAAAACTACATGTAAAAGTTCGAGAGGTGACGATATGAAGTTCAAAATTAAAGATCCCGGAAGTGCCATTACACACTTTATTGCTTTTCTGCTTGCGGCTCTGGGCGCGGCACCGCTTTTAATAAAAGCAGCGAGGGAACCGGATACGCTCCATGTGATCGCGATGGGGATATTTATCCTGAGCATGATGCTGCTGTACGCGGCAAGTACGGTCTACCATACGCTGGATATCAATGAGAAGGTCAACCGAAGGCTGAGGAAGATGGATCACATGATGATCTTTATCCTCATTGCGGGAAGTTATACTCCGGTATGTCTGATTGCGCTCAACGGAAAGACGGGAACAATGATGTGCATTGCGGTATGGGCTATTGCGCTGATCGGCATTATCGTGAAAGCCTGCTGGATCACCTGTCCAAAATGGTTTTCCTCCGTTATTTATATCGGCATGGGCTGGCTGTGCGTGCTGGCATTTTCACAGATCTTTGAGGCTCTCTCGAGACCTGCGTTCGGCTGGCTGCTGGCAGGGGGCATCATTTATACGATCGGAGGAATTATCTACGGGCTCAAGCTGCCGATCTTCGACGCGAAGCATAAGAACTTCGGATCGCATGAGATCTTCCATCTGTTTGTGATGGGAGGAAGCTTCTGCCATTTTGTTGTGATGTATTTCTTCGTGGCGGGCATGGCAATCTGATTATAATAAAATAATATAAAAATTTTCAATGAGGGCTGTCGCAGACGTGCGGCAGCCTTTATAATATAGATAAAAAGAAGGAGGCGTTGTCTATGAAGAAATATAAGCGAATTTTTCTGATCGTTCTGGACTCCCTGGGCATTGGGGCGATGCCGGACGCAGCGGAGTACGGAGACGCGGGCACGGATACGTTCGGGCATATCTGGACAACACAGGGCGGACTGGATATCCCGAATCTGATATCGCTGGGGATGGGAGCCGTCACCGGTGTCGATCATGCGGCGCACCGGAAGGGGTATGCCATGAAGCTTATGGAAAAGAGCCGGGGAAAGGATACCATGACCGGACACTGGGAGATGATGGGAATTTACACGCAGGCTCCTTTTCGCACATTCACAGAGCATGGATTCCCTCCGGAGCTGATCGGAGAGCTGGAGAAGCGGTTTGGAAAAAAGATTATCGGAAACAAGGCGGCGAGCGGGACTGCGATTCTGGATGAACTGGCGGAAGAGGAGATCTTTCATGATAAGATTATTGTATATACATCCGCGGATTCCGTACTGCAGATTCCGGGAAACGAAGAGACAATGGGGCTGGAGCAGCTCTACCGCTACTGCGAAATCGCGCGGGAAGTGACGATGAGAGACGAATGGAAAGTAGGCAGAGTCATCGCGCGCCCGTACCGCGGCAGGAAAAAGGGAGAATTCGTGCGCACAGATAACCGCAGGGATTACGCGCTGAAACCGCCGGCGGATACCGTCTTAAATCTGCTGAAGGATCAGGGGAACGATGTGATCGGCGTTGGAAAGATTCATGATATTTTTGCGGGAGAGGGTATCACAGAGACATTTCACTCCAGGAGCAGCGTGCATGGAATGGAGCAGACAGTTGAGATCGCGGACAGGGATTTCGAAGGACTGTGCTTTGTGAATCTTGTGGACTTTGACGCGCTGTGGGGACACAGGCGCGATCCCAGGGGATATGGACAGGAAATTGTGAAGTTTGACCGCGGCCTCGGGAATCTTCTTCCGAAGCTGTCCGACAGTGATCTGCTGATGATCACCGCGGATCATGGAAATGATCCCACGCACACGGGAACGGATCACACGAGGGAAATGGTGCCGCTGCTCGCGTATTCGCCGGCCATGAAGTCCATGGGATTGCTTAAAACACAGGATACTTTCGGTGTGATCGGGGCGTCCATTGCCGAAAATTTTGGAGTAAAGACCAGAGAATATATGATCGGACAGCCGATTCTGGAAACATTGGAATAACAGAGAAAAAAACTTAAAGTTATCCTTGACTTTTCGAGGAAAAAAATGTTATAGTGACATCAGTCATGGGAGTTTTATGGTTTACAGGGTTTCCATGCAAATATTTACTGACCGTCCGCCGGGGCGGACAGCCGGCAAAACAGCCGAGCGGCAACGTTTGTTGCCTTATTGATTGAGTTAGAAGCTCAAATTTTATAAGTTGGTTACTTTATAA
>CAKNMY010000076.1 GCA_930989745.1 uncultured Lachnospiraceae bacterium
TTTATTTGTCCGGTTATATGTATCATAATCCGTTATTTATTAAAACCTTTTATCTATGCGAAATTGCAGATGAACAATTATTATGGAGAAATTATAACAGAGTATTTGACAAATTATATGTGTTTTATTGTGTTGTCAGTAGAAATTTTCTCCATACTTTTTACTTTCGGAGTGGTAAAAAGTGTTATTGTACTGTTATTTGTGAACACGGCAGTTTTTATTGGATTATTAGTAGTTGGTTTGATAAAAATGGATTTGAGAGGGAAAGAAACTTTATGATTCAGATTTCAAATTTACTGAGTTGACAATGTATGAAAACATTTTTTCATTAACCCCGTATGTCCTATGAATATAACAAATTTAGAACAAGAAAAAGTGAATACGAATAACTTCATGAAGTGATTGACAGCTGTTATCACCCATGATAATATGAAGTTAACTTCACGAGAAGCTGACTTCATATTGATGGGAGGGAGTGCATGAGAACAAAGGTAAAAGAATTTCGAACAGCGGCCAGAATGACACAGCAGCAATTAGCTGATTTAGTTCACGTTTCTTCAAGGACGATTATATCCATAGAAAAGGAACAGTACAGCCCATCACTCATGCTGGCGTATCGTATGGCCGAGGTGTTTGGTGTAACCGTTGAGGAATTATGCTGTCTGAAAGAGAACAAAGAATTGGAGGATAAACAGTATCAAGAATTATAATCGGCGAGGGTTGATAAATGGTATTGTTCAGCTTCTCCTGTCGGCTTTCTGTCTTATCAGGTTCTCTGTACAGGAGCAGCCTTATCTGTCTGCTGGATTAGCCATATCATCACACATTTTTATTACGAATCTAAGAATTAGGAGGACTTCAAAATGAAACAACCGCCAAGACAAAGACCCTTCAAGGACGAACGTGATGAACAGATAGATACCGGTTCAAAAAGTGCGGCGTTAGACTTTGTAATTGCCGCTACACAGGTTCTCACAGTTATGTGCCTTATCAAAGGAAATCCTGCATGGAAAGGAAGTCTTGCGCTTCTGTTTATCGGAGGGGCAGTACGTTTGTTTTATAAATATGATAAGTACGAGGAGAAGCCCTATATTCAGGTTGGTATCGGTCTGGGACTTATCGGAGTAGCTTTATTCGTCTGGTTCGGAATTACCGGGTAACTTATTATTATCAACACAGACGCTTGCCGTTTTTCACGTGAGAATGACAGGCGCTTTTCTTATTTTCTTTTCAGGAGGGTTTGTCTGTTGAACGTATTTGAAGCAGCCCCACGCCCGCCGTCGAGCCGTTTTCCTGCACCTGTTTGGGTATGAAACAGCTTGTGCAGAGTGCATACATGAAATGTTAAATTTAGGTAAAATGCCGGAAAAGCAGAATTTTGTCGATGGAAACAGTTGAAAAAAAATGTGAAATGTAATATGATAAAGGGGTATTTTCGAATTGAAAATTGGACAAAAAAATAAATTGAGGCAGAAGGAGAAGAACATGAAAGCACATAAAGACAAAATTGTAGTAATCGGTGCCGGTAATGTGGGCGAAGCGATTGCCTATACTCTGATGGTGCGTGTGCAGGCGAATGATATTGTACTCGTCGACATCAATGAGGACAGAGCCAAAGGAGCGGCGCTGGACATTGCTCATGGAACCAGCTTTTTCAAGCAGGTATGGGTAAGACAGGGCGGATATGAAGAGTGCGCGGACGCGCAGGTGATCATTGTTACTGCCGGTATTGCGAGAAAGCCGGGACAGACACGCCTGGAGCTTGCTAAGACAAATGTTTCTATTATTAAAGGAATTACGGAAAACATTATGAAGTATGCGGAGAATCCGCTGATCATCGTGGTGTCGAATCCGGCCGACATCATGACCATGGCGGTGCGTCAGGTATCCGGTCTGCCTTCAGAGAGAGTAATAGGTACCGGTACATCTCTGGACACGGCGAGATTCCGCCACAACCTCAGCGAGCAGCTTCAGGTAAATGTGGAAGATGTCAACGCTTACGTTCTGGGAGAGCACGGCGACAGCCAGGTTCCGATTTTCAGCTCTGCGAACATTGGCGGATGCCCGCTCGAAGTGTACGCGTCTGAAGTTGGAGTGACACTAAATTACCAGGAGATCGCGGAGCGCACAAAGAACGGCGGTGCGGAAGTCATCGGGCTGAAGGGCGCGACATTCTACGGCATTGCAATGGCAGTATCCAACATTGTGGAGACGATCATGAAGGACGACAATGCTCTGCTTCCTGTAGCGCATGTACTGGATGACAGCTTCGGAGATTGGGCGGGCGTTGCAGTATCCCTTCCCTGCCGGATTGGCTGGGACGGTATTGTACAGACACATAAGATTCCGATGAACGAAGAAGAGAAGGAGAAGATGGACAAGTCTGTACAGATTCTGAAAGAATTTGCAGAGGAAGCTCTGGCATAAGGGCGGAACCTGTAATAAATTCCCATAACCAAGAGAGGAGAATATAACAATGGACAAGAAAGAATTTGCATTAAAGCAGCACGAGGAATGGGCTGGTAAGCTGGAAGTAGTCAGCCGCGCGAAGGTTGAGACTCCGGAGGATCTGGCAGTAGCTTATACTCCGGGAGTTGCGGAGCCGTGCCTGAAGATTTCTGAGAATGTAGATCTGTCTTACGTATATACAAGACGCCACAATATGGTAGCGGTAGTTACAGACGGAACCGCAGTACTCGGCCTGGGCGATATCGGACCGGAGGCTGGTATGCCGGTTATGGAAGGAAAGTGTGTACTCTTTAAAGAGTTCGGCGGCGTAGATGCTTTCCCGCTGTGCATCCGCAGCAAAGATGTAGATGAGATTGTCAACACTGTAGCGCTGCTGGCAGGCAGCTTCGGCGGCGTAAACCTGGAGGATATCTCCGCGCCTCGCTGCTTCGAGATCGAGAGAAAGTTAAAAGAGCGCTGTGATATTCCGATTTTCCACGACGACCAGCACGGAACAGCAGTCGTTACAGCGGCAGCTCTGATTAATGCCCTGAAGCTGACCGGCAAGAAGCTGGAAGACGTAAGAGTCGTAACCTCAGGAGCAGGCGCAGCCGGAATCGCGATCATCAAGCTGCTGGTAAGCCTTGGATTAAAGGAAGTTATCATGTGCGACCGCACTGGAGCAATCTACGAGGGACGCGACGGCTTAAATGCTGAGAAGATCGAGATGGCAAAAATCACAAACCACGACAAGAAGCAGGGAACACTGGCAGACATGCTGGTAGGCGCTGACGTATTCATCGGCGTATCCGCTCCGGGCACTGTGACTCAGGAGATGGTTAAGAGCATGGCGAAAGACCCGATCCTCTTCCCGATGGCAAACCCGGTTCCGGAGATTATGCCGGACGAGGCAAAGGCAGCAGGCGCAGCCGTAGTGGGTACAGGAAGAAGCGACTTCCCGAACCAGATCAACAACGTTCTCGCATTCCCGGGAATCTTCCGCGGAGCGCTGGACGTGCGCGCTAAGGATATCAACGACGAGATGAAGGTGGCAGCAGCGTACGCAATTGCAAACCTGATCGACGAGAAGGAACTGAACGCAGACTACATCATTCCGAATCCGTTCGACAAGAGAGTTGCCAAGGCAGTTTCCGAGGCAGTAGCTAAGGCTGCAAAGGATACCGGAGTAGCAAGAATCTAACAGTTTACAGCAATCGGATTGAGAATATCCGTTTTGAGACAGTGGCAGGCACCGCACAGATTTTGTGCGGTGCCTTTTGTCAGTAATGAAGAAGAAAGATGGCGGACATACTATGGAAAGGAATGAAAACTGTCCAGGGCACTGTTATTGTACTTAAAAAGATACAAGCGGATGCATTGACAGTCACCACCTCATACCATATAATGTAGCCATAAAGTTAAGAAACACTAATTCAACACATAATATAGGAGGAACACCATGAGAGAAGAATGGGCATCTTTTAAAGAAGGCATCTGGGAAAAGGAAATCAATGTCAGAGACTTCATTCAGAAAAACTATACACCGTATGACGGAGACGACTCTTTCCTTGCAGGACCGACAGAAAGAACAAAAGAATTGTGGGCACAGGTTATGGAGTTATCAAAACAGGAGCGCGAAAAAGGCGGCGTCCTGGATATGGATACAAAAATCATTTCCACGATTACCTCCCATGGACCGGGTTATCTGGACAAGGACAAAGAAACGATCGTAGGCTTCCAGACAGACAAGCCGTTTAAGCGTTCCTTACAGCCTTACGGCGGTATCCGCATGGCTATCAAAGCATGCGAGGATAACGGATACCATGTAGATCCGGAAGTCGTAGAGTTCTTCACAAAGCACAGAAAGACACACAATGACGGTGTATTCGACGCGTATACTCCTGAGATGCGCGCATGCCGTTCCAGCCATATCATCACAGGTCTGCCGGATGCTTACGGACGCGGACGTATCATCGGCGACTACCGCCGTGTGGCTCTGTACGGTGTTGACCGTCTGATCGAGGACAAGCAGCATCAGAAAGACACCACAAGAACAATCATGTACTCTGACGTTACCAGAGAGCGTGAGGAGCTCTCCGAGCAGATCAAAGCTCTTAAAGAGTTAAAAGAGCTGGGCAAGATCTACGGATACGATATTTCCAAACCGGCGACAAACGTTCAGGAAGCAATCCAGTGGCTGTATTTCGGATATCTGGCAGCGATCAAAGAGCAGAACGGAGCTGCGATGTCCCTGGGACGTACCTCCACATTTATCGATATCTACGCAGAGCGCGACTTAAAGAACGGAACATTCACAGAGGAGCAGATTCAGGAGTTCGTAGACCACTTCATCATGAAGCTGCGTCTTGTAAAGTTTGCGAGAACACCGGAATACAATGCGCTGTTCTCCGGCGACCCGACATGGGTAACCGAGTCTATCGCAGGTATGGGAATCGACGGACGCCATATGGTAACCAAGATGTCCTACCGTTATCTGCACACGCTTGAGAACCTGGGAACCGCTCCGGAACCGAACCTGACAGTACTGTGGTCCACAAGACTGCCGCAGAACTTCAAGCGTTTCTGCGCGAAGACTTCTATCGCGTCCTCTTCCATCCAGTATGAGAACGACGACCTGATGCGCGTGACACACGGCGATGACTACGCGATCGCGTGCTGCGTATCTTCCATGCGTGTCGGCAAGGAGATGCAGTTCTTCGGAGCTCGTGCGAACCTGGCGAAGTGTCTGCTTTACGCGATCAACGGCGGTGTGGATGAGGTTTCCAAGAAACAGGTGGGACCGAAGTACCGTCCGATCACTTCCGAGTATCTGGATTACGATGAGGTTATGGAGAAGTTCCATGACATGATGAAATGGCTGGCAGGCGTATATGTAAACGCGCTGAACATCATCCATTACATGCATGACAAGTATTCCTACGAGAGACTTCAGATGGCTCTTCATGACAAGAAGATCACCCGCTGGTTTGCGACCGGTATTGCCGGACTGTCCGTAGTGGCTGACTCTCTGTCCGCGATCAAGTACGCGAAGGTTAAGACTGTTCGTGATGAGAACGGCATCGTAGTGGACTACGAAGTAGAGGGAGATTTCCCGAAATACGGAAACGACGACGACCGTGTGGATGAGATTGCATACGATATCGTGCATGACTTTATGGCATATATCAAAGGTAATCACACATACCGCGGCGGTGTGCCGACCACCTCTATCCTTACCATCACATCCAATGTCGTATACGGTAAGAATACAGGATCCACACCGGACGGACGTAAGGCAGGACAGCCGTTTGCTCCGGGTGCGAACCCGATGCACCACAGAGACAGCCATGGTGCGGTAGCATCCCTTGCATCCGTATCCAAGCTGCCGTTCAGAGATGCACAGGACGGTATCTCCAATACCTTCTCCATCATTCCGGGAGCGCTTGGAAAAGATGACGCCGTATTATTCGACGACATTACTTTTGAACTGGAGCCGGACTGCGCTTGCTGTGAGCCGAACGCAACTCTGGACGAGGAGTAAATCTCAGCTTTTTTCGGACGCGGGTTCGATTCCCGCGTCTGTGATATAAAAATTTTTAACACACATAAGGAGGACAATATCATGAATATCAGTGACGCTCAGATCGACAACTTAGTAGGATTATTAGACGGATACGCTGAAAAAGGCGGCCATCACTTAAACGTAAACGTATTTACAAAAGAGACTCTGCTGGACGCGCAGGCACATCCGGAGAAATATCCGCAGCTGACCGTTCGTGTATCCGGTTACGCTGTAAACTTCAACAAACTGACAAAAGAGCAGCAGGATGAAGTTATCTCCAGAACATTCCATGACGGAATGTAAGACAGGGCGCATACACTCTCTGGAAAGTTTCGGGACCGTTGACGGTCCCGGAATTCGTTTTGTCGTATTTTTCCAGGGGTGTCCGATGCGCTGCCAGTACTGCCACAACCCTGATACCTGGGAGGTGCGTGCGGGCACTGAGATGACTGTGCGTGAGATTCTGGATATGTACGACAAGAACCGCCATTTCTACAGGAACGGCGGCATCACTGCAACGGGAGGAGAGCCTCTGCTGCAGCTGGATTTCCTGACAGAGCTGTTTACAGAGGCGAGGAAAGAGGGCATCCATACCTGCCTTGACACTTCGGGCATCGTATACCGGAAGGAGAGGCAGGAGGCGTATGACCGCCTGTTCGCGGTGACGGACCTCGTGCTGCTGGACATCAAGCACAGCAATCCTGAGGGGCATATCAGCCTGACTGGCCAGAAGCAGGATCACATTCTCGAATTCCTTCATGCGCTTGAACAGGCAAATGTACCGGTTATTATCCGCCACGTAGTCGTACCGGGAATCACCGACGGCGAGACGGAGCTTCGGGGGATCGGCAGACTGATCGGCACTCTTCGCAATCTGAAAGGGCTCGAGGTGCTTCCGTATCACACCATGGGAGTCGCGAAATACGAATCCCTCGGCATTGAATATCCATTGAAGGGTCTGGAGAGCATGGATAAGCAGGAGGCAAAGAAAGCAAGAGAGATCATCCTGGATGAGATCAGAAGGGTCAGAACGAAGGGACTGTAAAATAGAAATGTTATATCAGGCGGGACAGTTTTGCTGTTCCGCCTTTACTTTTGAGGGAAAAATAAGTAGAATAATACTATATTTATGACATTTTTCAGAAGCTGGAGAAAGGACGCCTGAGTAAAATGCAGGAAAACAAACCTGTTCTGATGAAGGACAAATATTTTCAGTCAAAATACCGGACAGTCCTCACGTGGGAGCAGATCCGGATCCCGGGAATCGAGATGATTGGAAGGCACACGATAAAGTCAGCGCTCCCGCCTCTTGAACTGCACTATCATCCGGACTGTTTTGAGCTGACTTTTGTACTGGAGGGGACAATTGCGTTTGGGACAGAGCAGACAGAAGAGGAGACTGGAAAAAAGATTCAGAGAGAATATCACCTGAACGGCGGAGATATTTTTGTGACGTTTCCGGATGAAGTGCACAGTTCCAATATGATGCCTGTTTTAAGAAGCGAGATTATCTGGTTTCAGCTCGATGTGTCCAGGCCGGAGGAGCTTCTCTTCCTGGAACATGGCGCCGCGCTGAGCCTGCTGGCGCGTATGCGCGGACTGAAAGGCCATGTTTTCCGAATGAAATCATTCATGCCGTCGCTGATCAAAGATGCTTTTGAGAGCGTGGTCCGCGGAAAGTCGCCGCAGCTGAGCGCCTCTTACCTCGCTCTGATTCTGAACCTTATGACAGAAGAAATACGTCTGGAAGAGAATGCTCTGTCAGAGGACATCCGGCAGTCCGCGGAATACATTCTCAGCAACCTGACGCAGCAGCTCTCACTGGATGAGCTGGCGGATCTGTGCGGACTTTCTGTCTCTTCCTATAAGCAGAAATTCAAGAGCCAAATGGGAATAACGCCCAGAAATTATATTAATATGCAGAAAATCGAGCTCGCCAAACAGCTTCTGAAATCCGGGGAATCCGTGACAGGAACTTCGATGAAACTGGGATTTAACACGAGCAGCTACTTTACAACAGTATTTAAAAAATATACGGGTCAGAGCCCGGCGGATTATGCGCATAAAAAGCAGACCGCCAGTTTTTCCGAGATGCTCCGTGATCTGGCTGAAGAGGAAAGTTAGGAAGAGCGCTGCCTCCGAATGTATTTACAATTTTGTACATTCTACATAAGTGAATGTGCGCCGTCAAAAGCCCTGATATAATAAAAGAAAGAAAAAACGGAGGTTGACAAAATGAAAACATTTGAGCCTGATTATCGAAATATTGTAAATGCTGCAAGAAATATCGAGGTGCCGAGAATTCCGCTGTACGAGCACAATGTCGCTCCTGAGAAGATCGGGGAGATCATCGGCAAAGATCTGACTTCCCTTTTTTACGGTTCGGATGCCGATCTGGACGAGTTCTTCCACTATTACTGCAACTTCTTCAAAGATAACGGATACGATGTTGTGACCTTTGAGTGCTGCATCGGCGAGATCATGCCGGGTTCCGGCGCGCTTGGCGACAGCCGTGTGGATCCGGTGATTAAAGACGCGTCGGATTTCCGCAATTATCCGTGGGATGAGATTCCGGATATGTACTTTAAAAAGTACACCAGGTATTTTGACGCATTGAGCAGACAGATGCCGGAGGGAATGAGAGCGATCGGCGGTGTCGGAAACGGTATCTTTGAGTGCGTTCAGGACGTGGTAGGATATCAGAATCTCTGCTATCTGTCCATCGACGATGAGGAACTTTACGCAGAGCTTTTCAACCAGGTTGGAAGAACGAACCTTGAGATCTGGAGACGTTTTATGGAGAAATATCATGATCTGTACTGCGTACTCCGCTTTGGAGATGACCTGGGATACAAGAACACTACACTGCTCTCACCGGATGATACGAGAACGCATATCATTCCGAAGTATAAACCGATCATCGACCTGGTACATTCCTATAACCGCCCGTTCCTGCTGCACTCCTGCGGAAAGATCTTCGATGTGATGGAAGATATTCTGGCTACAGGAATCGACGCAAAGCATTCCAATGAGGACCAGATCGCTCCGTTCCCGGAATGGGTAAAAATGTACGGCGACCGGATCGGAAACTTCGGCGGAATCGACGTTGACGTGGTATGCAATTACGGAAAAGAGGAGATGAAGGATTATATCGCCGACATCTTCAGCCAGTGTAAAGGCCATGGAGGATTCGCGTTCGGAACCGGAAACTCCATTCCGGCATATGTTCCGGCTGAGGGATATATGAACATGATTGAGATTGCAAGAGAACTTCGCGGAGATTACAAATAAAGATTAACCGTATATTGGAATACAAAAAGGATGAGAGGACTGTCGGAAGACTGTCCCTCATCCTTTTTGTATTCCGGAAGAAATAAATTTTTCATTCGCAGAGGCTACATCCTTGAGCCTATCTGTGTTATAATCTATATTTAAAAGTGTGCACCACTTTTATTACGAAAAGTGCCGCCAGCGCAAAGGCGGCGGAATGGAGATTATTATGGAAAACGAAAGAGTGATTTATGCCGCTCTGCTCGGGCTTGGAACCGTCGGCACCGGCGTCTACAAGGTTTTGAAAATGCAGGAGGATGAGATGGCGCAGAAGATCGGCGCTGTCGTGAAGATTAAGAAGGTAATGGTCCGCAATGTACAGAAAGCGGCGGATAAGCTGGGAGACGCGTCCCTGGTGACAAATGACTGGCAGGAGATCATAAATGATCCTGAGATTCAGGTAATCATTGAGGTGATGGGAGGCATCCATCCGGCGAAAGAATATATCCTTGAGGCGCTGAACGCCGGAAAGAACGTTGTGACCGCGAATAAGGATCTCGTCGCTGAGGAGGGACACCGCCTTCTGGAGGCTGCTGCGGAGCACCAGGCAGACTTTTTATTTGAGGCTGCGGTAGCCGGAGGCATCCCGATCATCCGCCCGTTAAAGCAGTGCCTGGCCGGCAACCATATCACAGAGGTCATGGGCATTATGAACGGAACCACGAATTTTATCCTGACCAAGATGTCTGAGGAGGGCATGGAGTTTGCCGATGCGCTTAAGATGGCGCAGGATCTCGGCTATGCGGAATCAGACCCGACGGCCGATGTGGAGGGCTACGACGCGGGCAGAAAGCTTGCGATCCTTGCATCCATCGCGTTTAACTCCCGCGTGGTATTTTCCAATGTCTATACAGAGGGAATTACGAAGATCACGGCCACAGATATCCGCTACGCGCAGGAGATGGGCTGCACGATCAAGCTGCTCGGCGTTGCGAAGAATTCCGGGGACGGCATCGAGGTTCACGTACACCCGATGCTGATCGAGAGCGACCATCCGCTTGCCACAGTGCGCGATTCCTATAACGCGGTCTTTGTCCGCGGCGACGCGGTGCAGGACGCGATGTTCCTCGGACGGGGCGCAGGCGAGCTCCCGACTGCGAGCGCGATTGTGGGAGATGTCTTCGATGTTGTGAGAAATTCCCTTGCGGGCTGCAACGGAAGGATCGGATGCACCTGCTACAAGCATCTTCCGATCCGCCAGATGGAAGATATTCAGAGCCGTTATTTCGTCCGCATGCAGGTAGAGGACCGCTACGGCGTACTGGCAAGCGTGGCGAGCGTATTCGGAAATAACAGCGTGAGCATTGCGCAGATGGTTCAGAAGAAAAAGAAGGGCGAGCTGGCGGAGATCGTGGTTATTACGGACAGCGTAAAAGAGCGCCACTTCCAGGATTCCCTCAAAGTGCTGGGAAGTATGTCTGTGATCCGTGAGATTTCAAGTATTATCCGGGTATATTGATATCCCTCCCACAACTGTTACAAAATGGTTACAGAAACCGGCTTAATCCGGCCGCTGTTTTGTGCTATACTGTTTTCAGAAAAACAGGAGACAAAAGAGTGGTTATGCGGGCAAGAATACTGGTAATAGAAGATGAACTTGCGATCAGCGATCTGATCTGCATGAATCTGGAGGCCGCAGGCTATGAGTCTGCGGCTTTTTATAATGGGAATGAGGCGGCTGATGTTCTGGAGAGGGACGCGTCGTATGATCTCGCGCTTCTGGACGTTATGCTTCCTGGAAGAGACGGTTTCTCTCTGCTGCCGTTTCTGCGGGAGAAACAGATCCCTGTGATCTTTCTCACGGCAAAGGGCGACGTGGCGAGCAAGGTGAAAGGGCTTAAAAGCGGAGCGGAGGACGATAGTGTAAAGCCGTTTGAGATGCTTGAGCTGCTTGTGCGGATTGAGAAGATTCTCGAGCGCAGCGGGAAGCGGAAAGAAGAGTGTATTCGGATTCGGGACGTGTGTATCTATCCCGGCCGCCGTCTGGTCACGCGGGGCGGGACAGAGGTTGCGCTTAAGCCCATGGAGTTTGACTGTCTGATGATGTTCGTGCGCTATAAAAATATTGCTCTGACGAGAGAGCAGCTTCTCGCCGGCCTGTGGGGCGTGGAGTTTGACGGGGAGACGCGCACGGTGGATGTCCATGTGGGCAGAATCCGCAAGAAGCTGGATTTCTGGGACGTCATACGCACGATCCCGCGCATCGGATACCGTCTGGAGGTAGAGGAATGAAACTTAGAACAAAGATTTCACTGGCAGCGACATTGTCGCTGCTGATTTTTTCACAGCTTATTTCTGTGTTTATTCTCTGGAATGTAAAGAAAATTAATCTGAACGGGGTGTTGGACACGCAGAAGGAAATCCTTCAGCAACAGGTTGCCGGGGCGGCGCAGGAGCTCGCTGCCCTGCAGACGGAAACCGGGGCGATTCTTCCGGAGGTCGCGGCGAATCGGCTGCGGAACTCCATGGACGTCTATACGGTCGTATGGCAGGGAGAACGCCAGATCAGAAACAGCACGAGCTATGAGATTGATCCCGAATGGTTCTGGCAGGAGATCGAGGAGCATCCTCAGAAGCTACCGATTGCAAACGGCTCCCCTGATTTTATAGCGGTTCGGGAGGCAGCGCTTGAGAAGACGCATCTGCTGCTGATGGCAAAGAGACTGGATTTTCAGGATGAAAAGTATCTCGCGCTGCGAATATGGGATGTCTCGGAGCTGTATGAAAGAATTCAAAGCCTGTTCTGGGGAGGACTTGTGATTTCGCTTGCGCTGGGCGCGGTGATGCTTGCGCTTCTGCAGGCGGTGCTCCTGAGAATCCTCAGGCCTTTTTACCGGATGAAAGAGACGGCGAATATCATAGCGTCCGGGGACTACAGCCGCCGTCTCCCTGTCGGCGGGGGAGACGAGATCGCGGAGGTGTCCGAGAGCTTTAACAGAATGGCACAGCGGGTGGAGGAACACATCAGTGAACTCACAGAACTCAACGAACGCCAGACACAGATGATCGGAAATATGGCGCATGAGCTTAAAACGCCGATGACAGCGATTTCCGGGTATTCTGAGACACTGCTCAGAGTGAAGCTGAGTCCTGAAAGACAGGAGCAGGCGCTCAATTATATCCGTTCCGAATGCCGTCGCCTGTCCAGTTTATCGGCAAAACTGCTGGAGCTGACCGGCCTGTACCGTGAGGAGGAAACGTTCCGGAAGGAGCGTTTCCCGGCGCAGAAGCTGAAAGAGACGCTGGAGCTGATGATGAGGGAGCGGTTAAAGCAGAAGAGGCTGCAGCTTCAGATAACGGTGGAGCCGGAGAATCTGGCAGTGGAGGGCGACTGGGATCTTCTGGTCAGTATGCTGACGAATCTGCTGGACAACAGCTGTAAGGCGAGCGCGGAGGGAGGAGTAATTTATCTGACCATAGATCGCGGCGGCTTCTGCGTGCGCGATGAGGGGGAGGGGATTGCCGCCGGGGATCTGTCCCGGGTCACGGAGGCATTCTATATGGCAGATAAATCCCGCTCCCGCCGTCAGGGCGGTGCGGGACTTGGACTTGCGCTTTGCAGTGAGATCGCGAAGCTGCACGGGGCGAAGCTGGAGATCGAGAGTGAGCCCGGCAGGGGGACTGTGGTATCTGTGCGGTATATCGGGGAATTTACAGAACGATTACACTCCGGCGGGGACTCGGATACAGGAAAACGGTAAAATAACACATATCAGATACGATGAAAGCCTTCGTATCACGATGAAATCAGAAAAGAGGAGGAGAATTGGACATGAAGAAAAGAGCAGTCCTCCTTGCGGCGGTTCTGGGACTCACATCCTTTGCCGGCTGCGGGGAAACGCCGGATACGGCGATTGTAAAGCGCAAGGAAACGGAGAGCATCGAATACACGGAGGTGAAGAACGTCTCCGCGGAGAGTGACACAGAGGAGGGGGAACAGGACAATCCGCTGCGCAGCCGCCTGGGAGCGCCGCAGCAGTACACGGCGGACTTTGGAAGCAACGATGGAAGGCTGAAGATTCACTGTGACGCGAAGGTCGAGATACCGGCTGTGGAGCAGGTGAGTACGTACCGGGTGTCGCAGAGCGATATGACGGAGGAGCAGATGGAGACATTTGCCCGTGTTTTCTCAGACGGAGAGATCTACGATTGGACGTCATATCCCGCCGAAAAACGTGCGCCTGATTTCGGCAGTATGTTTGCAAACCTGGGAGAACAGCTGCAGAGCGCCGTTGTCGAGCGGGCAGACGGAAGGAAATATGATCTGTTTTATAAAAGTACGGATCCCATGCCTAATATGATGGAGTTGCAGATGGACGCGGAGG
>CAKNMY010000077.1 GCA_930989745.1 uncultured Lachnospiraceae bacterium
CGCGAATCCCTTCTTTCCAGCGATTCCGGTGATGGTGTAATTCGGTTTCGTGCATGTGCTCTCCACGATCAGCGTTCCCTTATCCTGCGGCTTGTTCGTGTTGCGGATATTGATCGGGATGCCTGCCTTTCTCAGCGGGAAAATAGCGTCCTCATGCAGAACCGTCGCGCCCATATAGGAGAGCTCCCGAAGCTCCTTATATGTAATTGTGGAAATTACCTCCGGGTTCTCCACGATTCTCGGGTCCGTCACCAGGAATCCTGATACATCCGTCCAGTTCTCATACAGATCCGCGTCCACAGCCTTTGCCACAATGGATCCCGTCACATCGGAGCCGCCGCGTGAAAATGTCTTCACGGTACCGTCCAGCTTTGATCCGTAAAAGCCCGGGATGACCACACGCTCCATGTCTGCCAGACGTTCTCTGAGCGCGCTGTCTGTCCTGTCAGCCAGAAATACGCCCTGATCATCGAAGAAGACCACTTCCGCCGCGTCCACGAACTCATACCCTAAATATTCCGCCATGACAATGCCGTTCAGATACTCTCCGCGGGAAGCCGCGTAGTCATCCCCGGCCGCCGCCGCGAACTGCGCTTCAATCTCAGCGAACTGCTCGTCCAGGCTGAGGCTGAGTCCCAGTCCCTCAATGATCTCCTGGTAGCGCTCCTGAATCTTTCCAAGCTTCTCTTTGAAAGACTTTCCTGCCACTGCGGTGTGATAGCAGTCATAGAGCATATCCGTCACTTTGATATCATCGGAAAAACGCTTTCCCGGCGCGGACGGCACCACATATCTTCTCGCCTCATCGCTGCGGATGATATCCCCGACCTTTTTGAACTGTGCGGCGCTCGCCAGCGAACTGCCTCCGAACTTTACAACTTTTTTCATAGTAAACTCCTCCAGATATTTTTTCCTCCAAAATTGATACTGCCGATTTAAGACATAACCTTTTGAGCCTGGTATCAAATTTATTTTATGAGTTTGTCGAATTTATGTCAAATAGTTTTTTCAATTCCCGTTTCCTTTTCCGGCTGCGTACGATTCCGCCGAACTTATTATAGACATAAAACGACTGCACCAGCAGAGCGTTCCATTTTCCAATGCGGTCCTTGGTTCGTCTCTTGTAATACGTCCCGCCGCAGGAGATCTTCGGTTTGGACTTTACATACCGGATCAGATCCGACTCCTTCCGGATCCAGTCCGGAAGTTCCGTGTATGCCATTCCGATATTATCCGTCTTATGCGAATCGCTGCCTCCGAAACCAGGCTTGTGATATCGCTGCGCCAGCCGCCGCGCCGCCTCATTGTCCTCCGGTTCCTCGCAGGAATTGAAAATTTCCACAAAGTCAAATTCTCTCATGATCCTTACAGGCTTTCCCTGCCGCATTCTCGTTGTGGCAAAACTCATATACCTCTCCCCACAGGGATGCGCCGGTCCGAGAATTCCGCCGTAGCGGTGCACGATCTTAACCAGCAGATGAACCGGAAGCCCGCGCATCTCCAGAATCCTGAGCTTTACTCCCTCGGGCATGATGACTAAAATATGCCCGCAGTCAATTGTGTCATACTCCACACCTTTCAGCACCACAAAATCACGGTGGCGCTTTCCGCGAATCGAGTTCTTCCACTGGCGGTACCCGTCATAGGAATTGTGGTCAGACACCAACATCCCGCCGAAGCCAAGCTGCTTCAGCCTTCGGATATAATCCTCGATGACCACCTGGCCGTCCATCGATCCTTCTCTTGTGTGGCAGTGCATGTCAAACTTCATCTTATCATCTTCTTTCTCGAACGGAAATGGCAGATTTCCCCTGACGTCAATCTATTATTTCCCGTCTCTGTGATAATTATGTACGAACTGTATCCTCCAGCATCAGAAACGCTCCCAGATTTCCCCGTCTGCCGCCGGACGCCCGATGAGAAAAGAGGAACTCAGGATTACAGCAGGTACACAGCTGCGGCATCGAGATCCGCTCCCGCGGTATCCCCGCATCCTCCAGCACAAAGCGGTTTGCCTCCCAGAGATTGAGCTGATATTTTCCATTCTTCTTATCGAGCAGAATCGTATCATGGATTTTCTCGGGAAAATCTCTGACAAACTGATCGGCAACATCACTGCTCACCTCGTAGCAGTCCATACAGATCGACGGTCCGATCGCCGCCACCAGATCTTTCGGATCCGTGCCGAACTCCCGTTCCATTGCCTCCACGGTTCTTGCTCCCATGCGGTTCACTGTGCCCCTCCAGCCCGAATGGCTCAGGCCGATGGCTTTCCTTCTTACATCCACAAAATACAGCGGCACACAGTCCGCATAAAACGTTGCCAGCGCCACGCCCGGCTCATCCGTGATCATGCCGTCCACATCAAAAAAGGACTTCTCCCGCGTCAGCCCGTTTCCGCAGTCCCCGCGCGTTACCCGGCGGACATTCACCGTGTGGGTCTGATCCGAGCACACAATCGATTGCTCCGGAATCCCGATCGCTTCCGCGATACGCCTGAAGTTCTCCCTTACGCAGCGCTCATCGTCTCCGCGGGTAAAGCTCAGATTCATTGTACTCCACATGCCGCTGCTCACTCCGCCCAGCCTCGTGGAAAACCCGTGCTTTACGAGTCCCGTACGCTCCAGCGCCGGGTAGCTCAGAAAGACCACGCCGTCTTTCTCGCAGACTCTTGGATGGTCCGCACTGTCTCTATACCATTTAATCTCTGCCATTTCATCTGCTCCTTCAGCTTTGGAACGCATCTATATAATGAAAAAATTTCTCCCCGCAGATCGCTATCACATCGAATCTGCAGAACGTCCGCTCCCACAGCCCCTCCTGCGCCAGATACTGCGTCGCCGCGCGGATAATACGCCGCTGCTTTGCTGCATTTACGGCTTCCTCCGGCGCTCCGCTTCCCATTCCGGCCCGGTACTTGACTTCCACAAAGACCAGTATGCCGTCCCGGGAAGCTATGAGATCAATCTCCCCTCTGGGACAGCGGAAATTTTGTTCCAGGATTCGATAGCCCTCTGCTTCGAGAAACTTTGCCGCCTGCTGTTCCTTCACTGTTCCGATTTTTCTTGTATTCAAATCCTCACGCTTATTAAGCTCTCATTCTACACATTACACAAAATGCCCGATAAAGCTGTGCCGGTGGATCGGCGACGGCCCAAGGGCTTTAAGCGCCTCAATATGCTCCCGGGAACCGTAGCCCTTATTCGCCGCAAAGCCGTAGCCCGGGATCAGCGCGTCATACTCTTTCATCAGCCGGTCCCTCGTGACTTTTGCGATAATGCTCGCAGCCGCGATGGACGCGCTCCTGGCATCTCCCTTGATAATCGGCACCTGCTCTCCCTCAATGCCCGGAATTGTCACAGCATCATTCAAAAAGACCTGCGGCGCCACGCTGAGCTTCGATACCGCCTCGCGCATCGCCTCATACGTCGCCTGCAGGATATTGATCTCATCGATACGCGCCGGGGACGCATAGCCGACCCCCACAGCCACGGCCTTCTCCATAATGACATCATACAGTTCCTCACGCTTCTTCTCAGTGAGCTGCTTGGAATCATTCAGATACAGGATATCACAGTTCTCAGGCAGAATCACCGCTCCTGCCACAACGGGCCCGGCGAGCGGTCCCCGCCCAGCCTCATCGATACCGCAGACGGCTCCGCGTCCGCAGTACTCCCTCTCGAACGCAAACATCCGGTACATGCGCGCCCTCTCCTCCTGAAGCTTCTGTTCCTGCTTCCTGTATCTTGTCAGGACGGCCTGAACGCCTTTTCGGGCATCCGTCTCATAGAGAGCAAAAAGACGGGCGCGTTCATTTTCTGGGGTGTGATCAAATTCTGATTTTATCTCCTGAATACTTTTCATTAGTAGTATACTCCTTTTCCTGTCTGACATCAACTTAACATATCTCCGTGCAGATGTCCAGCTCTGCGCGGCGATTCTTTTTTCAAAAAAAGACGCCGCACGGAAATTTCCGCGCGGCAGGCCTTCTTCTTTTCTGCTCAGTTCATCAAAAGTTCATCCGTCTTTCCGGCGTATGCGCTGTCTCCCATTCGCCTCAGATATGTAAGCGTCAGGTCCCTGTTTTCCACGTATCCTGATTTCGTCTGGGAAAAAACTCTGTTTCCTTCGAGATATCCCAGATAGTGCGCCACCTGAAGCAGATCGAACTCCAGTCCTTCATGATAGTCTTTAATGGTATTATAATTCTCCTCTTCTCCGTACCGGTCCCTCTCCGCGTTCAGCAGCTCACTGACAGCGTTGCTGAGCTCACAGTATCTGGGCAGCTGTTCCAGAATATACGTCTGCATATAATCGGAAACAGCTTCCTCTTCCCGCGGATAGCCGATCCAGTCACCCTTAAAGGCCCGCATGCACAGATCCGTGCCCATCTGCCATCCATACTGAACACAGAAGCTCTCCCGTTGTTTATAGAGCGCCAGCAGTTCATCCAGCGTATCCAGACGTTCCCGGGAAAGCTGTTTCCTGAGTTCTTCTTCTGCCTGACACCGCGCTTCGTATTCTTCCTGAAGCTCTTTGTCCATGTGCTGTCTTCTGTAAGCAAGTACGCACTCCAGGTAAATCTCATTTACTCTCTCAAATACTGTCATTTTATTCCTCCTATCGTGATTTGGCGCGGATCTTCCGTCCGCTCGATGTATGGATATCTCTTCCATGAAGTAAACTATTTCGATATCAACGCATAAAGCCCGCAGCTGTGAGGGTAAAGGCCGGCTGCTCTTTATGCTGTATCTTCATCTTACACCGTAACACCTCAAACTTCTGTCGAAATGTGAGTGAAATAATTGTAAGTTTTTGTTTTTCTTTCACGAATATTGCTGAAATCGCCCGTTTTCGACCAAATTGCCCCTGTTTACACGCAGAAAATCAGGAAAAATCGGAGAAAAATAACACAATCCGCCGCTTTTTTACTCTTCTTCCATCTCACCCTGAGGTGTGCCTCATTATAAATCCAGATGCTTAATTGTAAAATTTTATGAAATCAAATAAACACGGGAGAATTTCTTACGTTTTCTTTTACTCCTTTCAAATTCTGAGCGTGCCCGGCTCGCCGGAACCTTCGGACGATACGGTTCAGAAAAGGAGCGACAGGAGATTTCAACTTGTCAGACAGGCTGCCGCAGTTTTGAGGACACTGCTCCGCCGAAGAATGCGTCTGACCCTGGAATCCCGCTACAAATCCACAGATACCAGGAGGTTTACGAATGAAAAATCACACAAGAGAAGAGCGGAAATTATTGTTTAACAGCATCCTGAACAAGCATCTGAAAAACTACAGAGCCCGTCATGGAATCACCCAGGAACGCGCTGCTGAGCTTCTGGATATGTCCGTCCGTTCCTATATCTCCCACGAAAATTCAAATTCCGGATTTCAGGGGATCAGTACTGCGAATTTCCTGCTCAGACTGTCTCCGGAGGAGCTGGACGAGTTGCGCGCGGAATACTGGAAAAGTATTGACGGCGAAGATGACTGATCTTTTCCATCTTGAATTTCCGATCCGGATATGGTATTCTGATAACAGCCGTCCAGGACATGGCGGCTGTAATTTCACATATGTACCGGGGAGCTCGCGCCGGAAGCGGGCTGAGAGTAGGCTGTACGCCTTGACCCGAATAACCTGATTTGGATAATGCCAACGTAGGGATGCAGCAGCTGTTTTACGCGGATAGACCGTACCAGGTTTATCCGCTTTTTATATTGCTGAAGAACCTCCGCCCTCTCCGGGCGGACTGCTCACTTCTATCTTATCTGTTCTCTATCACAGCATACCCCTTTCAGGCAGAGTTTTTGCAAAGGAGTGTATCAACCATGTTAGGAAAATGTCTTGAAAATGTCAGAAAAACGATTCCACTGGTCCACTGCATCACAAATTATGTGACCGTCAACGACGTGGCGAACGTTCTACTCGCATGCGGAGGAAGTCCCATTATGTCCGATGAGCCTGAAGATGTGACGGATATCACATCCATCTGCCAGGGCCTGACAATCAATATCGGAACGCTGAACCAGCGCTCGATCGAATCCATGTTTCTTGCGGGAAAGCGCGCAAACGAACTGCATCATCCCGTGCTTCTCGATCCCGTAGGCGCCGGCGCAAGCGCGCTCCGCACCAATACCGCGGCGCGTCTGCTTCAGGAGCTCTCGCTTTGCGCTGTGCGCGGCAATATCTCTGAGATCAAAGCGCTCGCGCAGGGCAGCTCCACTACCAAGGGAGTGGATGCCGATGTCGCGGATGCCGTCACCGATGATACCCTGGACCGCTCCGTCGCTTTTGTAAAAGAGTTTTCCCAAAAAACAGGGTGCATCATAGCCGTGACCGGCGCCATTGACCTCGTGACTGACGGTACAGACTGTTATGTCATTCGAAACGGCCGTCCGGAGATGGGCAGAATCACCGGAACCGGATGTCAGCTCTCCGGAATGATGGCCGCCTTTCTCGCAGCGAATCCGGATTCCCCTCTGCAGGCAGCCGCGGCCGCTGTCTGCGCTATGGGCGCTGCCGGAGAGATCGGCTGGAGGAACATGCAGCCGGGAGACGGAAATTCCACTTACCGCAGCCGTATTATCGACGCGATCTGCAATCTGGACGGCGACACGCTGGAAAAGGAGGCGCGCTATGAACTTCGATAAGCAGAATCTTCTCCTGTACGCTGTCACGGACAGGAGCTGGCTGAACGGAGCTTCGCTCGCCGATCAGGTGAAAGAAGCTCTGGAGGGCGGCGCAACACTGCTGCAGCTTCGCGAAAAGGATATGGACTACAGCCGCTTTCTCGAGGAAGCGCTCGAGATTCAGAAACTCTGCCGCAGCTACGGAGTGCCCTTTATCATCAACGACAATGTCGCCCTGGCAAAAGAGATCAACGCGGACGGCATCCATGTAGGACAGACGGATATGGCGGCCGGCGATGTCCGCGCGCTTCTGGGACCGGATAAGATTCTCGGCGTTTCCGCGCAGACGGTGGAGCAGGCGATTCTTGCCGAGAAAAACGGCGCCGATTATCTCGGCGTCGGAGCCGTATTTCCTACCGGCTCCAAGGCGGATGCGGTGGAGGTCAGCCACAGTACGCTCAGGGAGATCTGCGAAGCTGTCTCCATTCCCGTGGTGGCCATAGGAGGCATTACCCTAGACAATCTCGCGCAGCTTTCCGGAAGCGGAATCTGCGGCATTGCGGTCATCAGCGCCATCTTCGCCCAGAAAGATATCCGCGCGGCGGCAAGCGATCTCAAATCCCGCACCCGGGAAGCATTACAGCTATGATCCGCGGCGCTATATTTGACATGGACGGCACACTGCTGGATTCCATGGGCATCTGGGAAGATGTCGGCGTCCGATACCTCGCCTCCCGCCATATCCAGGCTGAAGAAAATCTGAGCGAAATCCTCTTTCCGATGTCGCTGGAAGAGGGAGCATCTTATCTGAAACGCCGCTACCGCCTTTCTCTGGATGTTCAGGAGATTATCAGCGGTATTCTGTCCGTGATCCGGGACTTCTATGTCTCTGAAGTCACCTTGAAACCGGGAGCCGCGCACTTTCTTGAGGAGCTCTGCCGAATGGGCATTCCTCTCGCCGCCGCCACTTCCAGCGATCGGGAGCTGATTGAGGCAGCCTGCCGAAGGCTCGGCATACTCGGCTGTTTTCAGCAGATTTTTACCTGTTCCGAGATCGGCGTGGGAAAAGAAAGTCCCAAAATTTATCTGGAAGCCGCCGCTGCGCTCGGCGCGCCGCCGGAAGAGATCTTCGTCTTCGAGGACGCGCTCTTCGCGCTGGCAACTGCAAAACGCGCGGGATTTCACACCGCCGCTGTCTATGATGCTTCCAGCGCGCGGGATGCGCAGGCGCTGCGGAACTGTTCGGATCTCTATCTCGAAGATCTGACAGATTTTCCCGGGTTCTGGAAAGCAGCCTCCCGGTGACGGGAACATACAAGAAAGAAGGAAAAAGCATATGAACACAGCACTTACGATTGCTGGAAGCGATTCCAGCGGAGGAGCAGGCATTCAGGCCGATCTGAAAACCATGGCCATGCACGGTGTCTTCGGAATGAGCGCCATTGCCGCTCTGACGGCGCAGAACACGCTCGGAGTACGCTCCGTTCTGGAGGTTTCCCCCGAATTTCTCGCCGAACAGCTCGACTGTATTTTCACGGATATTTTTCCTGACGCAGTAAAAATCGGGATGCTCTCCAGCAGCGCTCTGATGGAGACAACAGCCGAACGGCTCAGATACTATCACGCCCGCCACATTGTGCTGGATCCGGTCATGGTTGCCACCAGCGGTTCCAGGCTCATGAATGAGGACGCGTCCGAGACTCTGACAAGATGTCTCTTTCCGCTCGCGGAGCTGATCACGCCGAATATTCCCGAAGCGGAGGCACTGGCCGAAATGGCCATCCGCACTGCCGGGGATATGGAGCGCGCCGCCTCCCGGCTGTACAGCCGCTGGGGATGCGCGGTTCTGTTAAAAGGCGGGCACAGCGTCGAGGACGCCAATGACCTGCTGTATTCTGACCGGGGTGCGGTCTGGATACGCGGAGAGCGCATCAGCAATCCCAATACGCACGGAACCGGGTGTACACTCTCAAGCGCCATCGCGTCAAATCTTGCGCTTGGCCATTCCCTGGAAGACTCCGTGCGAAGGGCAAAAAGTTACTTAACCGGAGCGCTGGCTGCCGGGCTGGATCTCGGCCGCGGCTGCGGTCCCTTAAATCACAGTTATCTGCTGGAACACTGACCGGCAAAAGAAAGGAAGATACTATGGAAGCATATACAACTCAAATGGATGCGGCCCGCAGAGGAATTGTGACGCCGCAGATGAAAGAAGTCGCAGAAAAAGAACGCATGCCCCTGGAGCAGCTCATGAAGCTGGTCGCTGAGGGAAAGGCTGTCATATGCGCCAACAAGCGCCATACCTGCCTGAAGCCCGAGGGTGTCGGAAGCATGCTCCGCACGAAGGTCAACGTCAACCTCGGAGTTTCCAGGGACTGCAAGGATTATGATATCGAGATGCAGAAGGTTATGAGCGCCGTCACACTGGGCGCAGATGCGATCATGGATCTGTCCAGTCACGGAGATACCCAGCCCTTCCGCAGAAAACTTACGTCAGAATGTCCTGTTATGATCGGAACCGTTCCGGTATACGACAGCGTAATTCACTACCAGAGGGATCTGGCTGAGCTGACCGCGAAGGATTTTATCGACGTGGTACGGCTGCATGCTGAGGACGGTGTGGATTTTGTGACGCTTCACTGCGGGATTACGCGCAAGACCATTGAGCAGATCCGCCGGCACAAGCGGAAAATGAACATCGTAAGCCGCGGGGGAAGTCTTGTCTTCGCCTGGATGAGCATGACCGGGAACGAGAACCCCTTCTATGAATACTTTGATGAGATCCTCGACATCTGTGAGGCGTATGACGTCACGATCTCGCTCGGCGACGCGTGCCGCCCGGGCTGCCTCGCTGATGCCACCGACGTGTGCCAGATCGAGGAACTGGTGCGTCTCGGAGAGCTGACAAAGCGCGCCTGGGCGCACAATGTCCAGGTGATCGTCGAAGGACCGGGCCATGTACCGCTGAATCAGGTGGCAGCAAATATGGAAGTTCAAAAGAGCATCTGCATGGGCGCTCCCTTCTACGTACTGGGCCCTCTCGTTACGGATATCGCTCCGGGCTACGACCATATCACCGGCGCGATCGGAGGCGCGGTCGCCGCGATGAACGGCGCTTCTTTCCTCTGCTATGTAACTCCGGCTGAGCATCTGGCTCTTCCAAACGTGGACGATGTGCGCCAGGGCATTATTGCCTCCAAAATCGCTGCCCACGCCGCGGATATTGCCAAAGGCATCCCCGGTGCGCGCGAGATTGACGACCGGATGGCGGACGCGCGCCGCGCGCTGGACTGGGACGCTCAGTTTGCCTGCGCGCTGGACGCCGAGACCGCAAAGAAGATCCGGGACGCCCGGCTTCCCGAGGACGATCACAGCGATACGTGCAGCATGTGCGGAAAGTTCTGCGCAGTCCGCAGCATGAACAAGGCACTTTCAGGCGAATATATCGATATTCTCTGATTACGGCTTAAAGGGCCGGAGGTTCGGGATCTGCACTGCAGCCCAAACCTCCGGCCCTTATGTTATCTTCTCGCCAGCTCCCTGGTGATATCCTCCCAGGTCACTCCCTTTTCCGCCATCAGCACCATAACATGATACAGGAAGTCGGAAATCTCATATTTTATCTCTTCCTTGTCCGGATTCTTCGCCGCGATTACGATCTCCGTACATTCCTCCCCTACCTTTTTGAGGATCTTGTCTATGCCTTTATCGAACAGGTAGTTGGTGTAGGAGCCCTCCTTCGGGTGTTCCTTTCTGTCCAGGATCACATCATAGACATCCTGGAATACTCTGCGGGGATTCGTATCGTCATACTCTTTCTTTACAAGCTCCTGGAAAAAGCAGGTCTTATTTCCCGTATGGCACGCCGCGCCCACCTGGGAAACTTTGGCCAGAATCGTATCATTGTCACAGTCCAGAGTCAGAGACTTCAGATACTGCACATGTCCGGAAGTCAGCCCCTTTGTCCACAGCTCATTTCTGCTGCGGCTCCAGTACGTCATCTTTCCGGTCTTCAGCGTCGTATTAAACGCCTCTTCATTCATATATGCCAGCATCAGCACTTCGTCGGTCTTGTAATCCTGAACGATCACAGGCACCATTCCATCACTGTTCAGCTTGAAATCGCTCCACGCCACGCTGCTTCTCAGAATATTCACCGCAATGCCCTGACTGTCGCAGTCCGCTTTAAATTCCATCAGATTCTCACCGATGCCGCTCACGCAGGGGCCCGTGATGCCGCTGCACTTTTCATGCTTCAGGATTTCCGTTCGGCGGTTCCTGTCTTCGCTGTAAACGATAAAATCCACTCCCGACTTTTCGCGCAGCGCAGACCACACTTCCTCGCCGCACAGCACAGAGGAGGCGTAATCATAGATCTTATCCTCCCAGATCTCGAACATCTCGGCTGACGGAAGATAGGCCGCGATCTTTTCCCTGCCGAAGCGCTTGGAAGCCTCCTCGAGCATCTCCCTGTTGGAGCCCTTCTCAAAATTCAGAACCGCCCTCGCACATCCGGCATACAGGATCTTCTTTACATCCTCTATCCGTCGGATGTTTCCCGCGCAGATAACCGGCACTTCCGCCTGATCCGCGATCTTCTTGAGTATTCCGATCGCGGCGTCATGCTCCGCGTCGCCCACAGACAGGTCAAATACCAGAAGCCTGTCCGCTCCGCTGTTGCCGAAGTCAGCGCCCATGATCTCCGGCGGCAGATCCGTCAGAGTCTCGTGGTTCTCAAATCCCATCACCGCCTGACCGTTTTTCAGAAATATGCACGGTGTGATCGTCTTATATTCTTTCATAATAAAATTCCCTCTTTTCTCTTACAGTGAGCCCTTGGTGGAGAGCACATCCGTAATCCTCTCATCCATGGAGACCGCCAGATCCAGTGCCTTGGCGAACGCCTTGAAGCTGCTCTCCGCAATGTGGTGGTTATTCCCTCCCTCGCTGAGCTGCTTAAAATGCAGGTTCATTCCCGCGCTGTAGCTGAGCGCGTAGAAAAATTCCCTGAACATCTCTGTGTCGAATTCTCCGATGCGCTCTGCCGTATAGCGCACATCGAAACCGAGGTAAGGCCTCCCCGACAGATCCAGAGCGCACAGCATCAGCGTCTCATCCATGGGCAGGATCACATGCCCGTAGCGGCGGATGCCGACCTTGCTGCCCAGCGCCTGGCGGATCGCCTCTCCCAGCACAATGCCCGTATCCTCGATTGTGTGGTGGCAGTCCACATGCAGGTCTCCCTTGACCTTCAGATCCAGATCAAAGAATCCGTGGCGGGCAAAGCCCTCCATCATATGATCGAAAAATCCGATGCCTGTATTGATATGGCTGATACCGGTCCCGTCCAGGTTCAGATGCAGAACGATATCCGTCTCCTTTGTAACCCGTTTTATTCTCGCAGTACGTTCTGTCATAATTCCCCGCCTTTCTCAAACCGCACCGCAATCGAATTCGCGTGCGCCGTAAGCTGCTCAGACTTCGCAAACTGCTCAATATCCGTATGGATCTTCTCAAGCGCAGGTCTGGAATAATAGATAATGCTCGACTTCTTCACAAAATCATCGACGGAGAGCGGAGAGAAGAACTTGGCGGTTCCGTTCGTCGGAAGAATATGGTTTGGCCCCGCAAAATAATCCCCCAGCGGCTCACAGCTGTACTCCCCGATAAAGATCGCGCCCGCGTTGCGGATCTTCGTCATGACCTCAAAGGCATCCTTTGTCACGATCTCCAGATGTTCGGAGGCAATCGCATTGGCGGCCTCGATCGCCTCATCCATATTCTCGGCCACCAGCAGGTATCCGAAGTTGTCGAGAGACTTCTGAATGATCTCTTTTCTGGAGAGCTGCTCCACGAACGCGTCCACCTGCGCGGACACCTCCTCTGCCAGCTTCCGGCTCGTCGTGATCAGAATTGCGGAGGCAAGCTCATCATGCTCTGCCTGAGACAGCAGATCGGCCGCCACATACCGCGGATTCGCCGTTTCATCCGCAAGCACCAGGATCTCGCTGGGCCCTGCAATGGAATCGATGCTCACATGGCCGTATACCGCCTTCTTTGCAAGCGCCACATAGATATTGCCCGGTCCTACGATCTTATCCACCTTCGGGATACTCTCGGTTCCGAACGCCATGGCCGCGATCGCCTGCGCGCCGCCCACCTTGAATACGCGGTCCGCTCCGGCTTCTTTCGCCGCTGCCAGCACCGCGGGATTTACCTTGCCCTCGGCATTACACGGCGTTGCCATGATAATCTCCTCTACACCGGCCACCTTCGCGGGCATGATATTCATCAGCACAGAGGAGGGATACACCGCCTTGCCTCCCGGCACATAGACGCCGACTCTCTGAAGCGGCGTAATCTTCTGTCCCAGAATCGTTCCGTTCTCCTTACTGTCAAACCAGCTGTTCTGCTTCTGCATCGCATGGTAATCCCGGATATTTACCAGCGCCTTTTTAATCACATCCAGCAGCTTCGGGTCAATCTGCTGATACGCTTCGCGCACCTCTTCCTCCGTTACTTCCACGGTTTCCGCTGTGAGCGCCGCACGGTCAAACTTCTCCGTATACGCAAACAGAGCTTCGTCTCCCCGCTCCTTCACATCTGCGATAATCTCATTGACAGTCTTCTCATATCCCTGATACTGGTTCGGACTTCTCTTCAGCATATTTTCCAAAATATTCTGGGTTGTCTCCCTCGTCAGCTCTACAATTCTCATCTTCATTCCTCCATTCCCTGTTTCTCCCCGGACGGGAATCAGTTCAACTGCGCCTTCAGCACCCGGATCAGCTCTGAGATTCTCTCATTCTCCATCTTCATGCTGACCTGGTTTACCACCATCCTTGCGGACAGCGGGCACACCTCCTCCAGCACCTTCAGTCCGTTCTCCTTCAGTGTGGACC
>CAKNMY010000078.1 GCA_930989745.1 uncultured Lachnospiraceae bacterium
CTGTCCACATGGCGAAAATATGTACAAAAAATAGTCGTCTGCTTTTTCAGGGCAAGGCGACTATTTTTTATGCTTATTGCTCAGGAAATTTTTTAAGAAGCAGATTGATCAGCTGTCCCGCTCCAGCGTATAGCCCTTTCCGGCCACAGAGTGAATATCGTCGATCACGACAAATGCCGTCGCGTCGATGGCGTACACCATCTTTTTCACCTCGTGTACCTTTGTATAGGGAATTACGGTCAGGATTACCTTGGTGGTGCTGCGGCTGTAGCCGCTCTCAGCGTTCAGGAAGGTCATTCCGGCATCATACGTCTGCAGGAGTTCTTTTCGGATCTTTTCATACTGTGAGGAGAAGATCAGCAGTTCGACCTGGGACTTGCCGTACATGAGCACTTTGTTGATTGTAAGGCTGCAGCAGAGGATGACCACAATTCCGTACACAGTTTTCATCAGGGGCTTTGATACAGCCTGAGAGAGGATGACGGTAAAGTCGCAGGCATACATGACTGCGGAGATCGGAATGTGCAGCTTTTTGTTCAGGATTACTCCGAGAATATCAAAACCCCCGCTGGAACCATTTGCGCGGAGAATCATGCCTGAGCCAATACCCAGCAGGCAGCCGGCAATAAGGCTGCTCAGCAGAGGGTCTGCTGAGAGTTCGTCAAAGGCCTGAATGCGGGAGAATACATCCAGGAGAACAGGGAAGAGCAGCGTCATGATCAGGGTCTTGAGGATGAATTCCCGTCCAGCGAAAATCCATCCCAGTGCAAAGAGCAGCAGATTGATCACAAGCACAATCAGGGACAGATTGACCGGAATAAAGTGCTGAAGTACTACAGAAAAGCCGGTGACTCCGCCTGCCACAAACTCCTGTTTTAATATAAAAAGACCAAATGCTGCTGCCGTGAGGATTCCTCCGGCAGCAATCATAAAATAAGAACCGATTCTTTTTTTCATGTTTATACACATCCGTTTTCAGTTATTTTGCTTTCCTGTTGATAAAGGAGGGGCGCAGCTTGGAATAAAGGATTGTCTGGCTGCTGTACAGCCCCGAGTAGCCGGAAAGCACATAGCATACCCCGCAGATTACGGCAAAGTAGACAAGCCCTGCGGACCCGAACAGTTCCACGCTCAGCAGAAGGGAGCTGATGGGGCAGTTTACAACGCCGCAGAAGAGTCCGATCATGCCGAGCGCTGCGGCAAATTCCGGGGGAAGGCCCAAAAGAGCGCCGAATACATTTCCAAAAGTAGCGCCAACCACCAGGGTGGGAACAATCTCGCCGCCTTTGAACCCGCAGCCGAGCGTGACTGCCGTAAAGATAATCTTCAGCAGAAACGCCTCCGGGCGCGCCGGATCTTCCAGGGCACGGACAGCGACGAACAGACCGGTTCCGTTGTAATCTCCTGAGGGGAAGAGCAGCGTCAGCAGGATCAGCAGGGCGCTTCCGGCAAGAACCCGCAGATAGGCGTTGGAAATCTTGGTCACAAAAAGCTTTCGGGTTTTGTGCAGCGCAAAACAGAGCAGAATGGCAACCAGCGAACATCCAACCGCCAGTCCCAGCGTGCGCAGCAGGCTGACGAGCCCAAGTTCCGGCATATTGCGCAGCAGGAATGCCTCAGCCTCGAAGCCGAGAGCGCCGTGAATCGCGTAGACGATCAGAGAGGTGGCAAGGCAGGGGATGAACGCAAAATGGTACAGCGCGCCGATGCTGATGACTTCCATGCTGAACAGGCAGGCGGCAATCGGCGTGCCCATCAGCGCGGTAAAGAATCCGCTCATGCCGCACATGGTAATCAGATGCATGTCCTTTTTGTCCAGGTGAAAAAGCCTGCCGAGCGCCTGTGAGACGCTCGCGCCGATCTGCAGACAGGCGCCCTCTCTTCCGCTGGAACCGCCGCACAGGTGTGTGGCGGCAGTGGCAAAAAAGATCAGCACGCCGGTGCGCAGCGGAACCTGCTGATCACTCCGGATCGATTCCAGAACCAGATTGGTTCCCCGGTCCTCCGGAAAACCGGCGCGGCGATAGGCGAACACGATGAGAAGTCCTGCCGCGGGCAGCAGGAAAATAAGTCCGGGATGCTGCCGGTTTACGGCAAAAGCAGAATTGGTCAGCCATAAAAAAGCACATCCCGCAATGCCGCAGACAATCCCGGCGGCGATGCCCAGCAGGATACTGTGCAGAAATATACGCCCGTACAGCGATGAATAGATCAGCTCCTGACGAAGCTTATGCATGCGGTGAAGCATGAAAATCCCCCCTAACGTTTGTTGCTGAAATAACTATAGCATGTGAGAAGGAGAATTTCAAATTTTAATGGGTATAAGGAAAAGTTTTTTTTCCCGCGTTCACAAAAGCGTCATATTCTTCTGGTATGATACCTGTAAAAGAAGAAGCGGGAGGAAATGATAATGGAAAAGTTTAAGATATTGGTTGTGGACGATGAAAGCCGCATGAGAAAGATTGTAAAAGATTTTCTGACAAAAAGAGATTACGAAGTTCTGGAAGCGGCTGACGGGGAGCAGGCGCTCGATATTTTTTATGAGGAGAAGAATATTGCTCTGATCATTCTGGATGTGATGATGCCCAAGATGGACGGATGGCAGGTTTGCAGGGAAATCCGCAAAGAATCCAAAGTGCCGATCATCATGCTGACTGCGAAGGCAGAGGAACAGGATGAGCTTCTTGGTTTTGAGCTGGGAGTTGACGAGTATATCTCCAAACCGTTCAGCCTGAAGATTCTCGTGGCGCGCGTGGAGGCGATTCTTCGCAGAACGAATCAGCTTGACCGGAAGGAAATCCTCAGCGCCGGCGGTATTGTGATTGACAAGGCGGCGCATCAGGTGACGCTGGACGGCAAGCAGGTGGAACTGAGTTATAAGGAATTTGAGCTTCTGTCATATTTCCTGGAAAACCAGGGAATAGCGCTCTCCAGAGAAAAGATACTGAATAATGTATGGAACTATGACTATTTTGGTGATGCCCGTACCATTGATACCCACGTGAAGAAGCTGCGCAGCAAGATGGGAGACAAGGGAGAGATGATTAAGACCATCTGGGGCATGGGATATAAATTTGAGGTAGGAGAATGAAACATTCGATTAAGCGGCAGATCGCAGCGATCTTTATCTGCATTTCTGTGCTGACTTCTCTTGCGGTAGTGGCTGTAAACCGTGTGCTCCTGCCGCAGTATTATTTTTCCACGCGTGAGGAGTGTTTAAAAGAAACGCGCAGACAGATTATGAAGAATAATAATATGTCAGGCGTTGTGCCCCAGAGCTTTCAGGATTACTGCGTAACGAATAATATTTCCGTGACAGTCACGGATCAGTGGCTGAACAAGGTGTACAGCAATGTCATGGAAGGCAGCACCAACAACATGGTGGGGCGGATTTTTGTGTATTATTTTTTGAATCAGAGTGATGATGACAAGAATGTCCTGGAAGCGACCGACAGCTATGTAATACAGAGGAACCGCGATCCGCTGGCAAATATGGATTTTCTGGAGATGTGGGGCGCGCTGGATAACGGTTTTTTTATTGCCCGTATTCCGGTGGACGGCATTCAGACGGCGGTAGACATTTCCAACCAGTTCTATTTTTATATTGCGATCGCCAGTATTCTGATCGGAACGATCGTGATCTGGCTGATCTCCAGCAGAGTTACGCGCCCGCTGACACGGCTGACGGAGATCTCTCAGAAGATGGCGAACCTGGAGTTTGACGCCCATTATGAGACAGAGCTGCTGATGAAAGGAAATGAGATCGATATCCTCGGCAACAATTTTAATAAAGTGTCCGAGACGCTTGAGCAGACGATCTCGGAACTGAAAGCCGCGAATAATGAGCTGCAGCGCGATATTGAGCAGAAGCAGCAGATCGATGAGATGCGCAAGGAATTTATATCCAATGTATCGCATGAGCTCAAGACGCCGATTGCCCTGATTCAGGGATACGCGGAAGGACTTCAGGACAATATTGATGACGGAGACGCCGAGACGCGTCAGTTCTACTGTGATGTCATTATGGATGAAGCGGGCAAGATGAACAAGATGGTCAAGAAGCTGCTGACGCTGAATCACCTGGAGTTTGGAAATGAACAGGTGGACATGACCAGATTCGATCTGACAGAGCTGATCCACGGCATCCTGCAGTCCTCGGAGCTTCTGATTTCTCAGAAAGAGGCAAAGGTCATTTTCGATGAGACGGAGAAAATATACGTCTGGGGCGATGAGTTCAAAGTGGAGGAGGTTGTGACGAACTATCTCACCAATGCGCTGAACCATCTGAAATATGACAAGATTATCGAGATTCGCTGCCGGAAGGAAAATGGCATTGTGCGCACGAGCGTTTTCAATACCGGAGATCCGATCCCTGAGGAGGATCTGGACAAGATCTGGATCAAGTTTTACAAGGTAGACAAAGCGCGGACCCGCGAATACGGCGGAAGCGGCATCGGATTGTCGATCGTAAAAGCGATCATGGAGCTGATGCATCAGAAGTGCGGTGTCCAGAACTTTGAAAATGGAGTGGAGTTCTGGTTTACCCTGGAGAATAAGTAAGGCAAAAGCCCGCGGCTCGGTCCGCGGGCTTTTGTCAGCGTTTCCTGGTATACCAGCGCTCGAGGAGATTCAGCAGGAAGTACAGGATCACGGCGATGACGCATAGGATAACGATGGATGAGATCAGCCATGGCATCTTGAAAACCTGGGATGCATAAATGATCAAAAATCCTAATCCCTGTCTCGCCCCGATAAATTCTCCGATAATCACTCCCACAAGGCAGAGTCCGATATTTACTTTCAATACACTCAAAATCAGCGGTATCGATCCGGGCAGCACAACCTTGAAGAGAGCATGCCGCTTCGTTCCTCCCAGCGTATAGATCAGAGTCAGTTTATCCTTGTCAATTTCGGAAAATCCGGTGTAGAGGTTCATGATTGAGCCGAAGATCGCCACCGACATTCCTGAGACAATAATGGTCGTGGTGTTCGCGCCGAGCCAGACGATCAGAAGGGGCGCCAGCGCCGACTTCGGAAGGCTGTTCAGGATGACGAGATACGGCTCGCAGACCCTGGCGGCGCCGGGGAAGAGCCAGAGCACCACAGCGGCGCCGACACCGAAGACAAGGACAAGAAGAAAGCTTGCAAGCGTCTCGTAGAGGGTGACGCCGATGTGGACGAACAGTCCTTCCTCGAGTGTAAGACTGATACACGTCTCGGCGATTTGGGAGGGGCTGCTGAAGATAAAAGAGTCAATCAGCCCGGTGCGGGCAGAGATCTCCCAAAGCGCGAGAAACAGGATAAAAAGGAAAAGCCGCAGGAAATGCACTCTGTATTTCCTGCGCTTTTGCTGCTGTCTGTATTGTTCCTGTAAAGCGGATTCACGCATCTGCATGCAACTCCTTCCAGATCAGATTGAAATACGTCTTAAAATCCGGGGCGTTTCTGGAAGTCATGGGCGTGCGCGGCGTATTCCCGAGCGAGAGAGAAATCGGAATGATGGTTCTGATTCTTGCGGGACGGGATGAGAGAACAATCACGCGGTCCGCCATGCTGACAGCCTCGGAGATATCGTGAGTTACTAAGATTGCGGTTTTTCCGGCGCTGCGAAGAATCGTTCCGATATCATCCGCAACGGAAAGGCGGGTCTGGTAATCAAGAGCCGAAAATGGTTCATCGAGAAGCATGAGGTCCGGATCCAGGACCATGGTACGAATGAGGGCGGCGCGCTGGCGCATTCCGCCGGAGAGCTGAGATGGCCGCGCGTCCCGAAATGATGAAAGCCCGTACTGGTCAATCAGCGCATCTGCGCGGGCGAGGTTTTCCGGGGTCATCTGACGGCGGATCTCCAGGCCCAGAATGATATTTTTGTAAACTGTCCGCCACTCGAAGAGGTGGTCTTTCTGCAGCATATATCCGATATTGAGAGGGGAGTCCTTGGAAAGCTTTTCCCCCCGGAAAAAGATTTCTCCTTTTTCAATGGGAAGCAGACCGGAAATCAGATTGAGGATGGTGCTCTTCCCGCAGCCGCTGGGCCCCACAACGGCCGCAAATTCGCCCTCACGGACGGAAAAACTGATATCGGACAGAGCCGCGACCTCTCCCTCCATCGTGTGATAGGAGAGAGAGAGGTTTTGAAGTTCCAGCAATGGTTGATTCATGGCAAAGTCCTCCTGCATGTTCTGCTTTATCATATGAAGGCAGGAGGGTTCTGGTGCGGGATGTCTATGCCCCGCGGTACTTTGACGGCGGCATTCCGTAGTGCTTTTTGAAGGCCTTGCTGAAATGGTATGCGTCTTCATAGCCGACACAGCGCGCCACATCCTGGATGCTTGTGTGCTTCTGTGTGCGCAGCAGCTCTCCTGCGCGCCGCATGCGGACGCGGATGAGATAATTCATCGGAGTGTCGCCGGTCTCGTGCTTAAAGAGCCTGGAGAGATAAAACGGACTCAGATACATGGTCTGGGCAACCTGGTCGAGAGAGAGCTTCTCGCTGTAGTGCTGCTCCATGTATTCCATTACCTGCTCTGCTACATACTTCTTGCCGTCCGCGTCGAAGAGAAAATGTCCGGAAGTGCTCTCGGGAGCGGCGCACTCACGATACAGAATGAGCAGCATCTGCGTCAGATACGTCTTCAGCATGGAGTACTGTCCGGGCTGGCAGGAGGAAGCTTCCGATGTAATGGAGTCCGCCAGGCGGGAGAGACGCAGGAATGTCTTGTCGGCCGGGTGTACAATTACATCATTTCCTGGAAAGAGGAAACGGTTCGCCTCCATGGTGCGGAAATGAACATTCGTAAAGGACAGATAGAATTCCTCCAGAGGCTCGCCTTCTGTCCCGGCAATGCCGTGGTGCCGCATTCCCGGATTGAGTATCACGACATCTCCGCGGCGGACAGGAAGCGGCTTTCCGTCTACGCAAAAGAGACCCTCGCCGTCCAGGATCAGGACGAGTTCGATAAAATCATGGCTGTGATCCCTCCCGGAAGCGGTTCGAAGGCAGCGGTGCGTGTATAAAAAATCCGGGCTCAGATCTCCCCAGGTGATATCACATTGAGGCTGGCACATATGTTAAAGTCCCCCTTTTTAGTCAAAATTCCATGGATTTTTTTGTTATTTTACCGCGGTCCCTCTCAAATGTAAACCCCAAAGTTAACGTAAAATTTATAGGATTTCATGTAATTTTTTTGGATGGCCAGGCGGGAAAGAGCGGCAGGGCAGGGGCAATATAACACAAAAACATTACAAGAAAATACATTTTCTTTTCCTGACGATGGATTATGATGGTGGTTGTATAAAGGATCTGCTCAAGACGCAGACGGCAAAAAAGAGGAGGTATAAAATGACACCGATGAAGTGGTTCTATTCCTTTTTAAAGGAATATCGCCCGAGAATTATCCTGGGCCTGTTCATGGTTGCGGTCATGGCGGGAGCGGCGCTGGTAAGCCCCGCGATATCGGGGCAGATAGCGGATGAGGTGCTCGAAGGGGGGAATTACGGCATGCTGCCGCAGCTGATCCTGGTGCTCATCACGGCGACAGTGGTCCGTGCTGTGCTGCGCTTTGCGGTTCCCTATAATTTTGAAGTTTGTTCTCAGGGCGTACTCTATAAAATGAGAGACGCGGTCTATGGAAAACTGCTGGAAGAAGATTTTGAATTTTACAACAGAAACCGGACGGGGGATCTGATGTCCCGCCAGACTGGTGATATGGACGCGATCCGAAACTTTGTGGCAGCTGATATTTATGCGGTATTTGAAAATATTCTGTATTTTATATTTGCGCTGGTCATGGTATTTACTGTCAATGTAAAACTTGCCTGGCTGATGGTATGTATCCTGCCGTTTACGGCGGTGACAACGTTTCTCCAGATGAAGGCTGTAAAGCCCGCGTTCCATAAAATCCGCAAACAGTTCTCATCCATCAACACGTATGTGCAGGAGAACATCAGCGGAAACCGCGTGGTAAAGGCGTTTGCCAAGGAAGATTTTGAGATGGAGAAGTTCGAGCGTGAGAATGACGCTTACCGCGATTCAGAACTTGACTGCGCGGCAATCTGGGAAAAGTACATACCTGTTTTCGAGCTTTTTGCAAATATCCTCACTGTGGTATTGATGCTCTACGGCGGCATCCTGGCGATCCGCGGGCAGATCAGTGTGGGCGATATGGTTACGGTCAACGGTTATCTCTGGATGCTCAACAGCCCGCTGCGCATGGCAGGGTGGTACATTAATGACATTCAGCGATTTGTGACCTCTGTGGAGAAAATTTATATCACATTTTCCGTGCAGCCGCGGATCAAGTCTCCGAAGAATGCTGTTCGGATGGAGCATATGCGCGGCGAAGTGGAGTTCCGCAATGTCTCATACCATACGAGGGATGCAAATGTGCTGCAGGATATCAGCTTCCATGTAAAGCCGGGCCAGACAGTGGGAATTCTGGGACCGACAGGTTCCGGAAAATCGACGCTGATGAATCTGCTGTTTCGTTTCTATGACGCGAAAAAAGGAGAGGTCCTTGTGGACGGCGTCAACGTAAAGAAGCTCGACCTGCGCGATCTGAGAGACAATATCGGTATTGCGATGCAGGATGTATTTCTGTTCTCGGATACGATAGAGGGAAATATTGCCTATGGGCGCCCTGACTGTTCCTTTGAGGATGTAAAACGCGCGGCAATCGCGGCGGACGCGAACCACTTTATTAAGGGAACTCCGGACGGTTATGATACGATCGTGGGTGAACGCGGCGTGGGACTCTCCGGCGGGCAGAAGCAGAGAATTTCCCTGGCGCGCGCGCTGACCAAGAATCCGCCGATCCTGGTGCTTGACGATACGACCTCAGCGGTCGATATGGAGACCGAGACGTATATCCAGGATCAGTTAAAGAAGCTCGAGGGAGCGCATACGATTTTTGTGATTGCATACCGCATATCTTCTATTAAAGACGCGGATCTGATTCTCGTGATGCAGGATGGAAAGATCGCAGAGCGCGGTACGCATGAGGAGCTTGTAAAGAAAGGCGGCTATTACGCACGCGTATTTGAACATCAGTATGGAAAGGAGGCGTTGGAAAATGGCAAGAAATAAGTATGATGTGGACGAGGTCATGGAGGAGCGCTTTGACGTACACCAGCTTCTGAGATTTGCCAGATATGTGCTGCCGTACAAGAAGAAAATGATCCTTGCAGGAGTGCTGATGCTCTCCTCCAGCGCGCTGACCATGCTGATCCCGCGCTTCTTTATGAATGTGCTGGACGAGTGCGTTCCGCAGAAGGATGTCGCGGGGATCGTAAAATACAGTGTGCTGACACTGCTGATCATCCTGTATTCTGTATTGACTCTGAAGAAAAAGATTAGGATTACCAACGAGGTTGGGCAGGACGTTATCCATCAGCTGCGGACGGACATTTTTTCCAAGCTGCAGGAACTGCCGTTTTCCTATTATGATAACCGCCCGCACGGCAAGATTCAGGTGCGTGTTGTAAACTATGTCAACAACCTGAGCAACCTGCTCTCGAACGGACTGATCAATACGATCACGGATCTGTGCAGCCTGGTATTCATTATTATCTTTATGCTGACAATCGACTGGCGGCTGACATTAATCTGTATGTGCGGACTGCCGGTGCTGGGAATCTTTGTCGCGCTCATCAAGAAGCGGCAGCACCGCGCCTGGCAGATCCAGAGCAACAAGCAGTCCAATCTCAATGCGTATATTGCCGAGAGTATCAACGGCGTGCGCGTGACGCAGGCGTTCGTGCGCGAAGAGAGAAACCGTGAGATCTTCAACCGGCTGAGCGACAGCTACCGAACCTCCTGGATGCATGCGGTGCGGTACAACTTTATGATCGGTCCGGCGGTGGATCTGATCTCTGTCGTAACCACGGCATTTCTGTATGTGATCATGGTAAGCTGGCTGGTGAACGGAGAGGGCGGCGCCTCTGTAGGTGTTATGGTGGCGTTTACAGGATATATCAGCCGTTTCTGGTCGCCGATCACAACGCTGGCGAACTTCTACAACTCTCTGCTGACCGCGATCTCTTATCTGGAGCGTATTTTTGAGACGATAGACGAGCCGGTGGCTGTAAAGGATAAAGAAGGCGCCGCAGTGATGCCGCCGATCCGCGGAAAGGTGACGTTCGACCATGTAAGCTTCAGTTATGAGGACGGTGTGCGCATTCTGAATGACGTAAGCTTCACAGCGGAGCCGGGACAGTCCTTTGCGATTGTCGGTCCCACCGGAGCGGGAAAGAGTACGATCGTCAACCTGCTGAGCCGGTTCTACAACGTTGACAGCGGAAGAGTGCTGGTAGATGATGTGGATATTTCGGATGTGACGCTTCACTCTCTGCGCTCGCAGATGGGCGTGATGATGCAGGACAGCTTTATTTTCTCCGGAACCATCATGGACAATATCCGCTACGGAAACCGCACTGCCACGGACGAAGAGGTTGTGCGTGCCGCGAAGACGGTGTGCGCTCATGATTTTATCATGGAGATGGAACACGGCTATCAGACGCAGGTAAATGAGCGCGGAAGCAGGCTTTCTGTAGGACAGCGGCAGCTTATCTCCTTTGCCAGGGCGCTGCTGGCGGATCCGAAGATCCTGATCCTTGACGAGGCGACTTCGAGCATTGATACGGAGACGGAAATTGCGCTGCAGAGAGGTCTGAACGAGCTTCTGAAAGGAAGAACCTCATTTATCATTGCCCACAGGCTTTCCACGATCCAGAACTGTGACACAATCCTGTATGTGGACAAGGGCGGAATCCGGGAACGGGGAAGCCACAAAGAACTTCTGGAGAAGAAGGGAATGTACTACGATCTTTATATGTCGCAATACAGTTTCCTGAATAATTAAGAAAAGTAAAGACGGATACCTGACCGCGCGGAAAGGTATCCGTCTTTTCTACTGCTTTCTGGCCGGTCCTGTGGACTGGCGTACCATGAGCTGCGAGTGCAGAAGCAGTGTGCTCATCGGAATATCGTTCAGAAGACTGTCGAGGGCATAATAGCCGCATTTTCCCAGCTGCAGCCGGTCCTGGCGGATCGTGGTAAGCGGCGGGGAAGTATATGCCGCGATGGGCAGATCGTCAAACCCTACGATGCTGAGATCTTCCGGGATGCGGTAACCCATCTCTTTGCACTGGATCATTGCGGCGTTGGCGAGCTGGTCATGAGAGCAGACAAGGGCAGTGATCTTTTGGTTAAGAATGTGCGGCAGATGCTTCTGGATACAGTCAAGGATAAAATATCCATCCGCCGCGACGGAAGATTCCGCGTGAAGCCCAGAGCGGTGAAGCGCGGAATAAAATGCGCGGTAGCGCTCCTGGACGACATAAGAACCAAGCGCGGTGCTCAGATATCCCACGCGGCGGTGCCCCTGCTCCTTCAGATAAGAAAGGATCAGATTCATGCTCTCGGCCGTATCCACGCCGATGTAGGTGGTATAGGGGTTCGAGATAGAGTTGTCATACAGCACAGCCGGGGTGCGGCTGGCCTTGAGTTCCTCGCGCCAGGGATCGCTCAGGGACATTCCCAGAAAGAAGGCACCCAGATAATCATTTTCCAGCATATAAACTTCATATTCCGTTTCTTTCTGCAGTTCTTCGGTGATATAGACGATGTCCACCGTGTAGCCTGCAGGTTCTGCCATCTGACGGAATCCCATTACAATGTCGTATCCAAAATGCGACGGGTCTGTGCAATCCATATTTTCGATAAAAATACAGAGACGTTTACCGGTATCTCTGTAGCGCTTCAGTCTCGTATAACCCATTTCCACGGCGGTCTCAAAGACGGTTTTTCGAAGAGTTTCTATTCGGAAATAAAGAAAAAGAATTTTTTGAGCCGTATACCTGTATGAAGGCGATCAAAGAGGGAAGCGGCGAGACAAAGCTCTCCATGCTGGTAATGGGACTGGGAAATCTTGTACACGGACAGGCCGTGAAGGGGCTTCTGTTCCTGGCGGCGGAGATTGCGTACATTGTATTTATGATCACCACAGGATTTCACTGCCTGGCTATGCTTCCCTCTCTGGGAAGCGTAGAGCAGGAGGAAGTGTGGAACGAGGAACTCCAGGTGTACATGTATACGCAGGGTGATCAGTCGATTCTGATTCTGCTCTATGGAGTGGCTACGCTGTGCCTGACAGGAATTTTCTTCCTTCTGGTATGGAGAGGAGCCCTCAAGAGCGCGTACAAGGCGGAATGCCTCGCAAAGGGAGGCAAGCACCTTCCAACATTTAAAGAAGACCTCAAGAGTCTTCTGCATGAGAATCTGCACAGACTTCTGATGTGCCCGCCGATGGTATTCATTTCCTGTCTGACGATCCTGCCTCTGATTTTCATGATCTGTATGGCGTTTACAAACTACAGCAAGATTGACAATCATCTGGTATTGTTTGACTGGGTTGGGCTTGACAACTTCGCGGCGCTGTTTGACTCCTCAAGTATTCTGGGAAGTACGTTCTGGTCTGTATTGATCTGGACGATTGTGTGGGCGTTCTTTGCAACGTTTTCCAACTATTTCTGCGGTATGATCCTGGCAATTGTCATCAACCGCAAGGACACAAAGGCAAAGGGATTCTGGAGATTCTGCTTCGTGCTCTCATGCGCGGTTCCGATGTTCGTTTCTCTGCTGATTATGCGCACGATGCTGCAGCCTGAAGGCGCGGTGAACGTGCTGCTGAGAAATCTCGGTATTATTGAGCCCGGCGCAAGCCTTCCGTTCTTCACGGATCCGACATGGGCCCGTGTGACGGTCATCATCATCAATATCTGGGTAGGTGTTCCCTATACGCTGCTGCAGCTTACCGGCGTGCTTCAGAATATTCCGGGCGAGCTGTATGAGGCTGCGAGAGTGGACGGCGCGAATCCCGTACAGATCTTCGGCAAGATCACGCTGCCGTACATGCTGTATGTGACAACTCCGTATCTGATTTCTACATTTACCGGCAACGTAAATAACTTTAACGTTATCTATCTGCTGTCCGGCGGTGATCCGGTGACAAACCTCTCCTCCACAGCAGGAAGCACGGACCTTCTGGTTACCTGGCTGTACAAGCTGACTGTCGACAAACAGTACTATAATGTCGGCGCGGTAATCGGTATCCTGACCTTCGTAATCCTGGCAGTCGGCGCACTGCTTACGTACCGCAACAGTAAATCCTACAAAGATGAGGAGGCGTTCTAATTATGGCAGGAAAAGTAAAATCAGCGTCCCGCAAACGCGCAATAAATAATACGATCGTACATATCGTGCTGGCAATCCTGGCGGCTATCTGGGTGTT
>CAKNMY010000079.1 GCA_930989745.1 uncultured Lachnospiraceae bacterium
GACAGGCCGTGTATCCTGCTTACAGATACACAGCCTGTCCTCTTCTGTATCAAATATCAGCTTAGCGGTGCTTGGCCAGAAGATTGTTGATCTTCTGCGTGGTAGAACGAACCTTCTCCACGGATACATCGTGATTCAGCGTATCGATGATGCTTGCGAGATATTTGCCCATGTGCGCTGTCTCGTAGTAAGGACGGGACAGAAGCTCAGGAATACGATAGTTGAGATCGGTGGTGATGACTTTGTGGATGATCTCTTTCTCATAATAATCATCGAACTTATCCAGTCCATCTGTGAACAGACCGAATGTAGTACATACGAATACGCGGTTCGCCTTGCGGTCCTTCAGCTGCTTTGCTACATCCAGCATGCTCTCGCCGGAGGAGATCATATCATCGATGATGATAACGTCCTTGCCTTCCACAGAATCGCCGAGGAACTCATGCGCTACGATGGGGTTCTTGCCGTTGACGATGGTGGAATAATCGCGGCGTTTGTAGAACATACCCATATCTACACCGAGGATATTGGAGAAATATACAGCTCTTGCCATAGCGCCCTCGTCCGGGCTGATAACCATCAGATGATCATTATCCAGCTTGATATCCGGCACAGAGCGAATCAGTGCTTTCAGGAACTGATATGTAGGCATGAAATTGTCGAAGCCTGAGAGCGGGATTGAGTTCATCATACGCGGGTCGTGAGCGTCAAAAGTGATGATGTTGGAAACTCCCATGCGGACAAGCTCCTGAAGTGCCAGCGCACAGTCCAGAGATTCACGGCTGGTGCGCTTGTGCTGTCTGCTTTCGTATAAGAACGGCATAATAACATTGATACGGTGCGCCTTTCCGGTTGCTGCGGAAATGATACGCTTCAGGTCCTGATAGTGGTCGTCCGGGGACATGTGGTTCTCATACCCGTACATCTTGTAGGTGATACTGTGGTTGATTACATCAACCATAAGGAATAAATCCATACCGCGGACCGATTCGGTGATTTTTCCCTTGGCTTCTCCGCTTCCGAAACGGGGACAGTCACATCCGAGCAGAAAAGAATCCGCCACATAGCCGGACCAGGTGATGCCGCGGCTGTTGTGCGCTACAAGGTCATGGCGGAACTGAACAAGATATTTGTCAACTTCTGATGCCAGATCCATACAGCCCTTTAACGCGGCGATTTTCAGCGGTGCGACCGGAATAGAACGTTCCAGTAAGTCTAAATTTGCCATAGATGACCTCCAAATATTCACATTTTTCGATAAAAAAACCTATTTACTACCTATTTATAACATTTTAACATAATTGAGTCAAGGGTATAAATCGGTTTGGCTTGCATTTTATATGTAAAGTTGCTATGATATATAAGATGAAACGGAGGAAAGAATGAAAAAGAACAGACATATAGTAGCAAACGTACAGCCCGGCAGTATTGCCGAAGAGCTGGAAATTACACCGGGAGATGAATTCCTGTCAATCAACGGTTCTGAGATCGAGGATGTGTTCGACTACCACTATCTGCTGAATGATGATTACATTGAGCTGCTTGTGCGCAAGCCGGACGGTGAGGAATGGGAGCTTCAGATTGAGAAGGACTATGAGGAGGATCTCGGTGTGGCTTTTGAGAACAGCCTTATGGACGAGTACCGTTCCTGCAGCAACCGCTGTATTTTCTGCTTTATCGATCAGATGCCGCCGGGAATGCGTGACACGCTCTACTTTAAGGATGATGATTCCAGACTTTCCTTTCTCCAGGGAAATTATGTTACGCTGACCAATATGAATGACCACGATATCGACCGAATTATCAAGTACCATCTCGCGCCCATCAATATTTCCTTTCACACTACGAATCCAGAGCTGCGCTGCCGGATGCTGAACAACCGGTTTGCCGGGGACATCTTTCCGAAGGTAAAGCGGCTGTGGGAAGCGGGCATTGAGATGAACGGACAGATCGTTCTGTGCAAGGGTATTAACGATGGCGGGGAACTGGAGCGCAGTATCCGGGATCTGTCGGAATATCTGCCGCATCTTTCCAGCGTGTCTGTAGTGCCGGTGGGGCTGAGCAGATACAGGGAGAATCTCTGCCATCTGGAAGCGTTTACACGTGAAGACGCCTTGGAAGTGCTCGGGATTCTTGAAAAGTGGCGTACAAAACTGTACCGGGAGCATGGGAATCATTTTGTCCATCCCGGAGACGAGTGGTATATTCTGGCAGGACTGCCGATCCCGGAAGAGGAGGAGTATGACGGCTATCCTCAGCTTGAAAACGGAGTGGGGATGCTGAGGCTTCTCGAGGAGGAAATCAGGGAAGCTCTTGAAACGAGAAAGCCGGATGACAGAAAGCATAGGATCTCCATTGCCACCGGAGAGCTGGCCGCGCCATTTATAAGGAAGCATCTGGATGCAGTGCGGGAGAAATATCCGGGAATTACCGGGGAGGTCTATGCGATCCGAAACGAATTTTTCGGTCCTCTGATTACAGTATCCGGCCTGATTACGGGACAGGACTTAAAAGAGCAGCTTCAGGGCAGAGAACTTGGAGAACGCCTTCTGATCCCGTGCAATATGCTGCGCGCGGGTGAGAATGTATTTCTCGATGACCTCACAGTGGAGGAGCTGGAGAAGTTCCTGGGAGTGCCGATACAGGTCGTGGATCCTGCCGGAGAAGATTTTGTGCGCGCGGTCACAGAAGAAAAAATCGCAATAAAGCATAGAAGGAGACAAATTTATGAGCAAGCCGATTGTAGCAATTGTAGGACGACCTAATGTGGGAAAATCCACATTGTTCAACGCACTTGCCGGTGAAAATATTTCAATTGTAAAAGATACACCGGGAGTAACAAGAGACCGTATTTACGCCGACGTGAACTGGCTGAATACGAATTTTACCATGATCGATACAGGAGGAATTGAGCCGGACAGCAAAGACATCATCCTCTCACAGATGCGGGAGCAGGCGCAGATCGCGATCGACACCGCGGATGTGATCATTTTTATTGTGGATGTGCGCCAGGGACTGGTGGATTCCGACTCCAAGGTTGCCGATATGCTGCGCCGCAGCAAGAAGCCTGTCGTGCTGGTGGTGAATAAGGTCGACAATTTCGACAAATATATGATGGATGTCTATGAGTTTTATAATCTGGGCATTGGAGAACCGATTCCGATCTCCGCTGCATCCAAGCTGGGTCTGGGAGATATGCTTGATGAGGTAATCCGCCACTTCGACGAGGAGAAGCTGTCCGCGGAAGAGGACGAGACGCCGAAGATTGCGGTGGTAGGAAAGCCGAACGTAGGAAAATCCTCCCTGGTCAATAAGCTTCTGGGCCAGAACCGTGTGATTGTGTCCGATATTGCCGGAACCACGCGCGACGCGATTGACACCGTGATCCGCTGGAACGGAAAAGATTATACGTTTATCGACACTGCCGGACTGCGCAGGAAGAACAAGATCAAGGAAGAGCTGGAACGATACAGCATTATCCGAACAGTAACTGCCGTGGACCGGGCAGATGTGGTAGTCGTAGTGATCGACGCGCTGGAGGGTGTTACAGAGCAGGATGCGAAGATTGCCGGTATCGCTCATGAGAGAGGCAAGGGCGTCATTGTTGCTGTCAATAAGTGGGACGCTGTCGAGAAGGATGATAAAACGATCTATAAGTACACAAATAAGATTCGGGAAGTGCTTTCCTATATGCCCTATGCGGAGCTGATGTTCATTTCCGCCGAGACAGGCCAGAGACTTCCGAAGCTCTTTGATACGATTGATATGATTCTTGAGAACCAGTCGCTGCGTATCCAGACGGGCGTGCTCAACGAGATTATGAGCGAGGCAATTGCGCTGCAGCAGCCGCCGTCCGACAAGGGCAAGCGCCTGAAGCTGTACTACATCACTCAGGTGGCAGTAAAGCCTCCGACTTTTGTAATCTTTGTAAATGACAAGGAACTGATGCATTTTTCCTACACGCGGTATCTGGAGAACAAGATCCGCGAGGCATTTGGCTTCAGGGGAACATCACTGAAGTTTATTATAAGAGAACGAAAGGAAAAGGAGAAATAAGTGATGGAACGCTTACTGTGTTTGGCAATCGGATATGTATGCGGCCTTTTGCAGACCTCCTATATCTACGGAAGAATGCACGGAATTGACATCCGTAATTACGGAAGCGGCAATGCGGGGACGACGAACGCGCTTCGGACCCTGGGAAAGAAGGCGGGGCTGATCACTCTGCTCGGCGATGCGCTGAAGTGCATTGTGGCAGTGGTGATCGCGTGGCTGATCTTCAGGGAATCCCATCCGGAGATGGTGAAGCTTCTGGAGCTTTATGCCGCTGCCGGAACAATTTTGGGACATAACTTTCCATTTTATTTAAAATTCCGCGGAGGAAAGGGAATCGCGGCCACTGCCGGACTTCTTGCTTCTGTGGATATACGCATCGGAGTTGTCGCTCTTATCGTATTTATTATTGTATTTCTGACAACTCATTATGTCTCTCTGGGATCTATCATGGTATATGTTACGTTTGTAGCAGGGCTGGTGGTGCTGGGGGAGAACCAAGGTTATTCCATGGATATGAGATATGTGAGAGAGATGTATATTATCGCCGCTGCGCTCGCCGTTATGGCGATTTATAAGCACCGGGCGAATATACAGAGGCTGCTCTCGGGTACGGAGAATAAGACGTATTTAAGCAGCAAGAAAAAAGCAGGGCAGAGGTGAAAACTATGGCAAAAATCAGTATTATCGGAGCAGGAAGCTGGGGCACGGCGCTGGCATGGCTGCTGCACAATAACGGACATGAGGTGCGTGTCTGGTCCATTATGGAAGACGAGATTGAAATGCTTCGCACAAAGCGCGAACATGAACAGAAGCTTCCCGGAGTGAAGCTTCCGGAAGATATGGAGTTTACTACGGATCTGAAAGAGAGCCTGACTGACAGAGATCTCGTCGTGCTGGCGGTTCCGTCCCCGTTTACGAGGAGCACATCGCAGAAGATGGCGCCGTTTGTAAAGGAAGGACAGATTATCGTAAATGTTGCAAAGGGAATTGAGGAGGCGACTCTGATGCCCCTCAGTGATATTATTGAGCAGGAGATCCCTCAGGCAAACGTGGCGGTGCTATCCGGACCGAGTCACGCGGAAGAAGTAGGAAAGGGGCTTCCGACTACCTGTGTGGCGGGAGCGAAAACGAAGGAAACAGCAGAGTATATTCAGAATATCTTCATGAGCCCGGTATTCCGCGTTTACACAAGTCCCGACCTTCTCGGCATCGAGCTTGGTGCCGCGCTCAAGAACGTGATTGCCCTTGCTGCGGGAACAGCAGACGGTCTCGGATACGGCGATAATACCAAGGCGGCTCTGATCACCAGAGGCATTGCGGAAATCTCACGCTTGGGAATCGCTATGGGCGCGCGGGCGGAGACGTTCTTCGGCCTTTCCGGCATCGGCGATCTCATTGTGACCTGTGCCAGCGTGCACAGCAGAAACCGCCGGGCGGGTTATCTCATGGGAAAGGGATATACCATGCAGGAGGCGATGGACGAAGTGAAGATGGTGGTAGAAGGCGTCTACTCCGCAAAGGCAGCGCTCGCGCTGTCTCAGAAGTATCAGGTGGACATGCCGATCATCGTGGAGGTCAATCATGTGCTCTTTGACGGCAAGCCGGCGGCAAACGCAGTCAATGACCTGATGCAGAGAGTGAAGAAGGACGAGATCGGTTCTGACTTATGGTAAAGTAATATAAACAAAAAGAGTATCGGAAAAGATTCCGATACTCTTTTTGTTTATATTACTGCATATCTTCCGGCGGATCGCTCGTCCGGTAGTTCTCGTTCAGAGCATCGATTGCCTGCATCTCAATATCATTCAGCTCAAAATCCCACACATCCGCATTTGCCATGATATGCTCAGGCTGAACCGCCTTGGGAATCACGGATATGTTCTTCTGGAGCATCCAGCGCAGCCCGGCCTGGATGGAAGACTTGCCGTACTGTCTGCCGATCTGCAGGAGAACTTCCTTGTTCCGATAAGCGCCGCGGGCGAGCGGGGAGTACGCCTGGACTGCAATTCCGTGCTCCTGGCAGTAGGAGACGAGTTCGGAGTGGCTGCACAGAGGGTGAACCTCAATCTGATTGACAGCCGGCGTGATATCCGAGATCTGGGAGAGTGTCTCCAGATGGCGGATTTCGAAATTGCTGACGCCGATTGCGCGGACTCTGCCGCTGTGATAGAGGCGCTCAAGTGTCCGCCACGTCTCAAGATAGCAGCCCGGCACGGGCCAGTGGATGAGATAAAGATCGACATAGGAGAGCCCCAGACGCTCAAGGCTTCTCTGAAAAGCTCCCTCGATATCGCCGAGTCTCTGTGCGGTGTTCCACACTTTGGTAGTGATGAAGAGCTCCTCCCTGGGAATGGAAGAGCTGCTCAGAGCGCGCCCCACGCCGTCCTCATTCTTATACACGGAAGCGGTGTCGATGAGGCGGTAGCCGTGCTCCAGGGCACAGCTTACCGCCTGCTGGGCATCGTTTCCCAGCGCTTTATATACGCCAAGCCCCAGCAGCGGCATCTCGACGCCGTTGTTGAGGCGGATAGTCTTTGTTGTCTCTGTCATAATGAAATACCTCCTGATTTCTCAGTTCAGGTTATCATAGCATAAAAATGTGAAAAAAGTACAATGATTATATTACAATACTGTAACGTGCGAAAAATGTGCTATAATAATTTTGAGTTTCGGGCGATTTTAGCACTTTAAAAAGATAACAAACGAAAAAACCCCAGTGGAATTGTAGGATATTTTGACGGATATTTCCGCCCGGATGAAAATATTTACATAAAATTTATACAGAAATCTGTCGCCGCTCTCTTGAATTTATCCCCCCTGTGGGGTATAATAACACATAATTGACAAAATAATATCATAGATTTCTGCGGTAAAAACGCAGATTCTGGTAGAAAGGAGACTACGGATGCACTTGTTAAAGGATGAAAACGGCAACGTGATCGCCCACGGAGAGCATGCGCATCACCATGAAGAACATTCGCATGACTGCGGAAGCGGCCATGAATGTCAGTCCTGCGGTGATAAGAACTGCAAGGATGAGACGGTCGCACTGCTCACCTATATGCTTCAGCATAATGAGCATCATGCGGCCGAGCTGGATCAGATGGCAGACAATCTTCTGAAGCTGGGTATGGATGCTGCCGCAAAGCAGATTAAAGAAGGCGTAGCAGATTTCCAGAAGGGAAATATGCGTCTGAGCCTGGCACTGACGCTTGTGAAAGAACAGATAAAGGAGGCGTAAGAGCGATGTGTTTGGCAACTGTTTATAAGGAAAGTGATAATACCGTTATCTGCCGCAATGTAAGCAGAATCGATGTGGACGGCGAGAAGATCACTCTGAGGGATATCCTCGGGGAAGAGAGCGTCGTAACCGGACGGATTCTGATGGTCGATCTTGCGAACAGCGTAGTTAAGCTGATCTGTGACTGACAGCAGAGATTCGCAACCGATCTGAAAAAGGTGCCCTACAGGCTGCGCAGAAAAAAGGGATTTTTTTGTGCAGACTGAAATCATATTATAAGGAGGTGCCCTATGGCACATGTGATAGCAGTTGCAGGAAAAGGCGGCGTTGGTAAGACGACGCTGACAGGACTTCTGATCCAGTATCTCTGTGAGAAGAAGAGAGGTCCTGTCCTTGCAGTGGATGCAGACGCAAATTCTAACTTAAATGAAGTACTTGGCGTAAAAGTGGATGCAACGCTCGGAGAGATCCGTGAGGAGATCGAGAGAGCGGAGATGTCAACGTCCAGCCCGATCCCGGCGGGAATGTCCAAGGCTGATTACGCCGAGTTCAAACTGAACTCAGCGCTGACTGAGGACGATGATTTCGACCTGCTGGTCATGGGAAGAACACAGGGAAAGGGATGTTACTGCTATGTGAACGGGCTGCTTCAGGCACAGATGGCAAAGCTTCAGAAGAACTATGCCTACATGGTCGTTGACAACGAAGCAGGGCTTGAGCATATCAGCAGAGGAATTCTCCCGAACATGGAGACTGCGATCCTTGTAAGCGACTGCTCCCGCAGGGGAGTTCAGGCAGCGGGAAGAATCGCGGAGCTGATCAGAGAATGTGATCTGAAGCCAAAGAGCGTAGGGCTCATCGTCAACCGCGCTCCAGGCGGAGTGCTGAATGACGGAACCAGGGAGGAGATTGAGAAGCAGGGACTGACGCTTTTGGGTGTTGTACCCCACGACGATACGGTGTACGAATATGACTGCGATGGTACGCCGACGGTCAAGCTTCCGGCGGATTCCCCGGTACGCGCAGCTATGAAAGAGATTGTAGCAAAACTAGGGTTATAATACTGCTGCGAAGAAACTTATTGGATAATAGGAGGAAAACAATGAGCGAATTCAAGATGACAACCGTAGAAGAGATGGAAGCGGCTACCGCCCGCCTTCTGGAGACAGGTGCCAAGGTAGGAGCGGATGCCTGGCAGCTTCGTGTAAAGAACCAGACACCGCACTGTAAATTCGGTGAGCAGGGTATCTGCTGCCGTATCTGTTCCATGGGACCGTGCCGCATTACCCCGAAAGCGCCGAGAGGTGTCTGTGGATGTGATGCACACGGAATCGTAGGACGTAACTATCTGAAGTTCACAGCAGGCGGTTCCGCAACACACTCTGATCACGGCCGTGAGATCTGCCATACGCTTCATGTAGCGTCCAGAGACGGCGCTTATCAGGTAAAAGATCCTGAGAAGCTGATCCGCATCGCAAAAGAGTGGGGCGTTGAGACAGAAGGAAAAGATATTTATGATCTGGCGCATGAGGTTGCTGAGATGGGTCTTATGGAGTACGGAAAACCGTTCGGTACTCAGAGATTCCTAAAGAGAGCTCCGGAATCTCAGCAGAAGCTGTGGGAGGAGAATGAGATTGCTCCCCGCGCGATTGACCGTGAGGTTTCCTGCGCATTACATATGACTCACATGGGATGTTCTTCTCTGCCGGAGGCACTGGTTAAGCAGTCTCTGCGCTGCGGCCTGAGCGATGGATGGGGCGGATCCATGATGGGAACCGAATTCTCCGACGTACTGTTTGGAACCCCGAAGCCGGTTGACACAGAGGCTAACCTGGGCGTTATGAACGCTGAGAACGTAAACATCGTAGTTCACGGACATGACCCGAGCCTTTCCGAGATGATCTGCGAGTATGCGGATGATCCGGAGATGATCGCATACGCAAAAGAGATGGGAGCAAAGGGAATCACCGTATCCGGTGTCTGCTGTACCTCCAACGAGGTTGCTATGCGCCGCGGAATTCCGATGGCTGGTAACTTCCTGCAGCAGGAGAACGTAGTTCTGACAGGCGCCTGCGAGGCGATCGTTGTGGATGTTCAGTGTATCTTCCCGGCATTAGGCCCGCTGAGCAAGTGCTTCCACACCAAGTTTGTGACAACTTCACCGGTTGCTCAGATGCCGGATTCCGAGTTTATCCGCTTCAGCGCTGAGACAGCTGCGGAGAACGCGAAAGCAATCGTTAAGATGGCGATCGAGAACTTCAAAAACAGAAAGCCGGAGCTTGTACATATCCCGGATATCAAAGCGAAAGCTACAGTAGGATACTCCGTAGAGGCTATCGTAAAGGCACTCGACGGCGTTACCAATACACAGGTAGATGAGACAGGAACCACAAAGCCGCTTCTGGAGTGCATCACTTCCGGCGTTATCCGCGGTGCGGTTGCAATGGTAGGCTGCAACAACCCGAAGATCCGTCCGGACTACGCGCACATCGAGCTGATGAAGAAGCTGCTCGCAAACGATATCATCGTCATTGCTTCCGGATGTTCCGCACAGGCAGCTGCAAAAGCAGGCCTGATGGACAAGGCTGCAAAGGATATCTGCGGCGCAGGACTGAAGCGTGTCTGTGAGCTGGCAGACATTCCGCCGGTACTGCATATGGGATCCTGCGTAGATATCAGCCGTATGATGGTTCTTGCTTCTGAACTGGCAAAGGATGCAGGACTTCATATCTCACAGCTTCCGGTAGTCGGATGTGCTCCGGAGTGGATGTCTGAGAAGGCAGTTTCCATCGGAAACTACGTAGTAGCTACCGGTATCGATACCTTCCTGGGCGTTGATCCGTACGTTTCCGGTTCCAGCGAGATGACCGAACTCCTGACAGAAGGTGTCAGAAAGTGGACAGAGGCTGCATTCACCGTTGAGACAGATATCGAGAAACTGGTTGATCTGATGATTGAGAGAATCGAAGAGAAGAGAGCTGCTCTCGGAATCTAAAAGGGTGGAACTTAGATTATGAAAATTGCAGTTACAGGAAAAGGCGGCGTAGGAAAAACAACATTTGCTGCAACACTTGCAAGATTATATGCGGATGAGGGAAGACCGGTGCTGGCGGCCGATGTCGATCCGGATGCGAATCTGGGACTGGCGCTGGGATTTCCTGAGGAGGTCCTGGACTCCATCGTACCCATCAGCAAGATGAGAAAACTGGTGGAGGAGCGCACCGGGGCAACTCCGGACAACAGCTTTTATAAGCTCAATCCCAAGGTAGACGATATTCCGGATACGTACGGAAAGGTCTGCAATGGAGTCAGGCTTCTGGTACTGGGGACTGTGGAGACCGGCGGTGGCGGATGCGTCTGCCCCGAGCATGTGATGCTGAAGAGAATTATCAGCAACATGGTGCTGCGCCGGGAAGATGTAGTCATCCTGGACATGGAAGCAGGGCTTGAGCATCTTGGCCGCGGAACCACAGAGGGCATGGACCGGTTCATCGTGGTGATTGAACCCGGCGCGAGAAGCGTTCAGACGTATAAGAATGTCAAGCGCCTTGCGCACGACCTCGGCGTGGCTCAGGTTCAGGTGGTCGCAAATAAAGTCCGCGGGGAGGAAGACGAGGAGTTTATCCGCAGTCGGATTCCCGAGGAGGATCTCCTGGGATTTATCCATTATAATGAGGAGGTCATTGACGCGGACAGAAAAGGCTGCTCCCCTTACGATTTCAGCAAAGCGGCTACGGATGAAATTAGAAAAATCAAGGAAAAGATTGACCAGTCGGTCATTTGATAGGAGGAAGAAACAGTGACATTATTTGAAAGAGTATTTAATGGAAATGACGCCGTATACGGTCTGACCGAGAGCGCGATCGACAACGCAATCGCACAGTACGGCGAGGAAAAAGCAGTAAGCTTTCCGAATACAGCGTACAGCCTTCCGTGCTATTACTCCGTTACAGGAACAAAGGTAAGCAACTTAAAAGAGTTAAAAGAAGCGCTCGGCGTTGTGAAGACTCTGATGACAAGAAATCCGCGCTTAAACGACGCGTTTATGTCCGGTGTTGCAACAGCTCTCTGCGCAGAGTTCATCGAGGTATTAAAGTACATCGACGGAGCTGCTCCGTATGCTGAGCCGTTATACGGACATCTGGGCGACCCGGTCATCCGTGAGCTGGGCGTTCCGCTGGTAACAGGCGATATCCCGGGTGTAGCAGTTATCCTCGGCTCCGCTCCGACTGTGGATGAGGGCGTAGCTCTTGTAAAATCCTATCAGGCTCAGGGTATCCTCGTTACATTAGTGGGCGGCATCTGCGATCAGGTTGCTGAGGCAGGTATGAAGACAGGCGCAAATGTGCGTGTCATCCCGCTGGGCAAAGACGTGACAAGCGTAATCCACGTTGTATCTGTAGCTTTAAGAGCAGCACTGATCTTCGGAAATATCACTCCGGGCGACGCAGGTGCTCTGATGGAGTACACCATGAAGCGTGTTCCGGCATTCGTAAACGCATTCGGACCGCTCGATGATGTCGTTGTAGCATGCGGCGCAGGCGCAATCGCACTTGGATTCCCGGTAATCACAAACGAGACCGAGAATATCTTCCGTGTTCCGAAGAGCCTGATCGTTCAGGAGGATGTATCCAAATTTAACGCTACATCTCTTGAGGCACGCGACATTAAGATCAAGATTACAAATATCGATATCCCTGTAGCATTTGCTTCCGCATTTGAGGGCGAGATTATCCGCCGCGGCGATATGCAGGTTGAGTTTGACGGTTCCCGCGTAGACTGCTGCGAGCTGGTTCAGACAAAGGATGCGTCTGAGGTAGAGGACCACAAGATCGAGGTTATTGGACCGGAAGTTGATGAGATGGAACTGGGCAGCAAGAACTGCATGGTATATGTAGTTGAGGTTGCGGGAAAGAACATGCAGCCTGATTTTGAGCCGGTTATTGAGCGTAAGTTCCACAGCTACATCAACTGCATCGAGGGCGTATATCATACAGGACAGCGTGATATGTTCCGTATCCGTATCAGCAAGGACGCATTCAACGCAGGCTTCCGCGCTAGACACTTCGGAGAGGTTCTGTACGCGCAGGTTAAGAATGAGTTTGAGGCTGTTGTTGATAAATGTCAGGTTAAGATCTATACAGATCCGGCAGAGTGCCACAGAATTCGTCATGAAGTCGCAAATCCGATTTTTGACAAGCGTGACGAGCGTCTTCTGACATTGACGGACGAGTCTGTTGACGTATATTACAGCTGCATCATGTGCCAGGCATTCTCCCCGAGCCATGTATGCGTGGTTACTCCGGAGAGACTTGGACTGTGCGGCGCCGTTTCATGGCTGGACGCAAAGGCTACGAACGAGCTGGATCCGAACGGACCGTGCCAGGTAATCACAAAAGAGCGTGTAATCGATGAGAGAATCGGTGAGTATGAGGATGTCAATGAGGCTGTTAAGAAGCTCTCCCAGGGTGCTCTGGAAGACGTATCCCTGTACTCCATCATGGAGAAGCCGATGACCTCGTGCGGATGCTTCGAGTGTATCTGCGGTATCGAGCCGTTCTCCAACGGCGTATGTATCGCTAACCGCGAGTACGCAGGTATGACTCCTCTTGGAATGACCTTCCCGGAACTGGCTTCCATGACAGGCGGCGGTGTTCAGACACCTGGATTCATGGGACAC